>NZ_CP020100.1:0-300000 GCF_002056295.1 Halopseudomonas phragmitis
ATGAGCAAAAAAGCCCGCCCTTTCATTGACACCCTGCGCGACCTTGAAGGTGGACACCTGCTGGATGAACTCACAGGCGTGCAGCATGGACTGGTCGATTCCATTCGCCACACCAACAAACCAGGCGAACTGACCATCAAGCTGACCTACAAACCAGACGGCTCAGGTCAGATGACCGTCAAGGCAGACGTCAAGTGCAAAGAACCCACCCTGCAACGCGGAACCAGCCTGTTCTTCATGACACCTGAAGGCAACCTGACCCGCAAAGACCCACGCCACCTGATCTCCCTCTCCGGTCGGTAGAGGAAGAGCCAGCAGCGCAACTGCGCACAGCAGGCGAATAACCGCAGCAAAACCATTAATCAAGGAACCGAACATGAAAGACGCCATACAACACCTGGTTGCCCTCAGCCAAGGGCTTGGTAAGCCAATTGAAGGCCATGGCCTGGCCTACCCTTTGGCCCTAGTGCCTGAAAATCTTGAGGTGCAAGACCTCGAACAACACTTGCCAGCCCCGGTGCGAGTCCGGCAACACATCTCAATGCTGGACGCAGAATCGTTTGTCGCCTATGTGAACCGATTCACCACCCCAGCCACCGCTGTTTTTTGCAACGGCCCCACCGGGCGCACCTTCAAAGCCATCATTGACTACCACAAGCCTGAGCAGCCGAGCTGGGCCGACCACACTGTCAGTTACCAATGCCCAAGAACAGTTGAATGGAGCAACTGGAAAGACACAGACCGCAAAAAAATGGACCAGGCCAGCTTTGCCGAATTCATTGAGGACAACGTCAAAGACATCGTCCAGCCCGACCAAGACACACGCGCCCCCAGCGCCGCAGACATGCTAGAGATCAGCCGCACCCTGGAAGCCAAGAAAAACATCAGCTTCCGCCAGGGAACCCGGCTGGACAATGGCCAAGTACAACTTACCTACAACGAACAGATCGACGGCCGCGCCGGCGAAACTGGCCAACTAGCGATTCCTGAGCAGTTCTACATTGGGATCAAACCGTTCCTGGGCGGCGACGCATTCTGTGTTCAAGCCCGCTTCCGCTATCGCATCCGTGAGGGCGCTCTGGTGATGTGGTTTGAACTGGTACGCCCAGACAAAGTGCTGGAAGAAGCCTACAACGCCGTCCGCGCCAAGATAGCCACCGGCATCGGCACAGTACCGATGTACGAAGCCACCATCTAAACACAGCCACGCCCGCCGCCGCCACCTACCACAACCGTCCGGCGGCGGGCACAGGAGACACAGCCATGTCAGCAACCACCGCACTCACCGCCACAGTCATCGCCCTGGCACTGCTCACCAGCGCCGCCACCTACTACGCCCTCACCGCCCGCGAACGCGGCCGGCAAATCGCCCAGATCGACTACAACCACCGCCTGCGCCTCCAGCGTGCAGAGATCCAGCAAGCCCAACAAGCCCTGGAGCACCACCGCACCAGCTACGCCGCCGCCCTGGAACAGATGGCCATCGACCACGACCACGCTATCAACCAGCTCCGCGCCCCCACAGACCTCGATCTGCAACTCATCCAGCACATGGCCGAAAAGCTCAACCTCGCCTCCCAAGCCCTGCACGCCACCCAGCAATACAGCGACGCCAAAGCCGCCAAAAACCTCGCAGATCGCGGCCATCGCCTGCTCGAACGCCTGCGCCCCACCACCGCAGAGGAGGCCGCCTGATGGCACGCAAAGACATCATCTGTGAAGACGAAAAAGCCGTCACCGACGAAATCGCCGGCCACCGCGACAGCCGCTACCGGCTCATTATCAGCCACCCCTACGTCCGGCTGATCAAAGAAAAAGGGATTGAAGTCGACCACATCCGCGACCTCAACCCCAACGAACGCCGCGCCCTCGCCACCATCAACTGGCTGGACGCCGAAATCAAAAGGCTCGAAGCCATCCTCTATCAATTCGAGACCGGGAAACTCGCCGCCCAACACCGCGCCGAATGCCTGCGGGAGATTGCCTGATGAACCACGACATGTACCTCAGCACATTCAGCGGCGCCAAACTGAGCCTGATCGACCCAGACCCGCGCAGCATCCACATCAGCGACATTGCCCAGGGCCTGGCACATCAATACCGGTTCAACGGGCACAGCCACCCGACCTACACCGTCGCCCAGCACAGCGTATTCGTTAGCCACCAGGTGCCCGCCGAACATGCCCTGCAGGCCCTGCTGCACGACGCCACAGAAGCCTACATCGGCGACCTGCCAGCCCCGGCCAAAGCCCTGTGCCCAGATTACAAAACCCTGGAACAGCGCCTGCACGCCGCCATCATGGAACGCTTCGAGCTACCCGAAGCCCTCAGCCCCGCGGTAAAACACGCCGACCTAGTGGCCCTAGCCACAGAAAAACGCGACCTCATGCCCCAATGCGCCGACGACCACTGGCCCATGCTCGACAGCATCGAGCCCGCGCCCCAGCAACTGGGCGTCAGCTTGCCCCCAGACCAAGCCCGCACCCAGTTCCTGATGCGCTTCCGCGAACTGATGCAGCCCAAAAGTTACCCAACAGGCGGGATCATGCCAACAAGCAACTCGCCAAAAATGGCGACTAATGAGGCTAATTCCGTAGAAGTCGCCAAAAATGGCGCCCCGCAACTCAGTTCGCTTTGCCGCCCCACTCAGCAGTATTACTGGCGGCATCTGATCGGCGAGCCCATTACAGATAATGTCGACCCGCTGACCCTTGCCGAGGAACGAATAACCAAATTCCGAGCCCACCTGACCATCACCAGCAATCCGGAAGCACTGGAAGTACTGACAGAAACCGACATCAAGAGAGCATTTGAGCGCCAGAAAATCGAGCGTGAACGCGCTGAGCTGCAGCACATCATCTCAGCAGCCGCCAATGCCAATGAATACTGCCAAGCCAACAATATCGGCCAGTTCGGCGAAAGTGCCATTCAGGCACTGATCGACGATCACAAGCGGCTGCTCGGCATTAAACCCGGTTGCCCACCACAACCCCCACTCGCCCGAAAACACACCGGCATGCGCATCTGCGCCGCAGGTCTACTTGGCCGGGTCGGTGGCCGCCTCAAGTTCGGAGCCCAGCACATGCTGCAGCATCTAACCGAAATGGCGACCAGGTACTACAGCGGCGACATCACAGCCGTCGACGAATTCCTGCAGCTCTACTGCCTCGACGACAAACGCCCGAGCCAACCGGACCAGCAGCAGGTGCAGCCATGACTGACAAACGATTCGATAAGCCGTCCGTGCTGGAGGCAGAACCGGATAACCGTCTGCCAGATCATGTCGCATTGGCGCTGGACAATCTTGTCTACGACAACTACGAGCGTAGCCAGGCTGGGAGTCGGGCAAGACAGGCCGATGCCGATTTGATCCGCTATGCCATAGCATCATCCACTGCTGCGCCGGATGTGGCGGGGTTGCCCTTTGTCCGTAAAGTCCTCGAAAAGCTGGACCGATTTCACGAGTGCGCTATGGACGATGAAGGTGTCGATATTGGTCGGCACTGGCTCGATATTCTGACTCGCCTCGGCCTACTGAACCGAGTCCAGAGAAGCCCGGCGCGATGGGAAATGACGGCGCAGGCTGAGGACGCCCTCGCCGCCCACCAGCAGCGGGAGGCCGGCCAACCATGACCCAATTCCGCATCCACCCCCAGCCCGCATTCAACTTCAGCGGCCTGGTCATCGACAACTTCGCCGGCGGCGGCGGGGCCAGCACAGGCATAGAAATGGCCCTCGGTCGGCCGGTTGATATCGCCGTCAACCACGACCCCGAAGCCGTGGCCATGCACGACATCAACCACCCGCACACCCGGCACTACTGCGAAAGCGTCTGGGACATCGACCCGCGCACAATCACCCAGGGCCGACCCGTGGATCTGTGTTGGTTCAGCCCAGACTGCAAGCATTTCAGCAAAGCCAAAGGCGGCACCCCGGTCAGCAAGAAAATTCGCGGCCTCGCCTGGGTAACCCTACGCTATGCCGCAACCGTGCGCCCCCGCGTGATCATGCTCGAGAACGTCGAAGAGTTCATCACCTGGGGCCCTATCGGCAGCGACGGCAGACCCTGCCCGCGCAACAAAGGCCGCACTTTTTCCAGCTTCGTCAACGCCCTGCGTCGCCACGGCTACCAAGTCGAATGGCGCGAACTCCGCGCCTGCGACTTCGGCGCCCCAACCATCCGCAAGCGCCTGTTCCTCATCGCCCGTTGCGACAGCCAGCCCATCGTCTGGCCAGAACCAACCCACGGCGACCCGAACAGCGAGGCGGTCAAAGCCAAGCGCCTCAAGCCCTGGCGCACCGCCGGCGACATAATCGACTGGTCACTGCCATGCCCGTCGATTTTTGACCGCAAACGCCCATTGGCCGAGGCCACAATGCGCCGCATCGCCAGAGGTATTCAGCGTTATGTCATCAACTCTGCCGCACCCTTCCTGGTAAAGGTCAACCACGGCTACGACTATTTCAGAGGCCAGAGCCTGGGCGATCCACTGCAAACCCTAACCAGCAAGCTCGGCACCGGAGTGGTAGTCCCCACACTGGTCCAGGTCGGTTACGGCGAACGCCACGGCCAGGCTCCACGCGCCCCAGGCCTCGCCAAGCCGCTCGGAACAGTCGTAGCCGGAGGCGGCAAACACGCATTGGTAGCCGCGTTCCTTGCCAAGCACTACGGCGGCAACTACACCGGCCCTGGCGCCGGCCTGCAGGAGCCAACCCCGACCGTAACCACAGTCGATCACAACGCACTAGTGACCAGCCACCTGGTAAAGCTGCGCAACAACCAGCATAGCCAGGCCGTGACAGATCCTGTGCCGACCATCACGGCGGGCGGCGGCCATGTCGGAGAAGTCCGCGCCTTCTTGCTCAAGTACTACGGCACCGGCGAAGGCCAGACCCTCACCGACCCACTGCACACCGTAACCACCAAGGACCGCCACGCTCTGGTGATGATCAAGGGCGAACCCTACCAGATCGTCGACATCGGCATGCGCATGCTCGAACCACACGAACTGTACGCCGCCCAAGGATTCCCGGCTGACTACATCCACGACCACACCGCTGGCGGGAAAAAACTCAGCAAAGCCGCCCAGGTCCGCATGTGTGGCAACAGCGTATGCCCACCCGTAGCCGCCGCTCTGGTCCGAGCCAACCTGGTTGATGTGCGCATTGATGGGAGGGAGGCAGCATGATCACGAACCCAGTCATTCGTTACCACGGCGGCAAGTTTCGCCTAGCACCGTGGATTATCGAACACATGCCACCACACCAAACGTATGTAGAGCCGTTTGGAGGTGCTGCCGGCGTATTGATGCAAAAGCCCCGCAGCTACGCCGAGGTTTATAACGATCTGGACGGTGAAATCGTCAACCTGTTTCGCGTCATGCAAGATCCAGCACAACGCGATCGACTCGCCGAGCTACTTGTCTGCACCCCGTATGCTCGGAGCGAGTTTGAACTGGCCTTCGAGCTAACATCCGACCCGGTAGAAATCGCCCGCCGCACTATCATCCGCGCCGAAATGGGCTTCGGCTCTGCCGGCGCAACCAAGGGCAGCACCGGATTCCGAATCGACACAGCCCGAAAATACGCGACCGCCCAGCATATCTGGCTGCGTTTCCCGGAACGCCTGGCCGGCATCGGCCAGCGCCTGGCCGGCGTACTCATCGAAAACCGAAACGCGATCGAGGTAATGCTGAATCATGACAGCCCAGAGACCCTGCACTTCGTAGACCCGCCCTATGTACACAGCACGAGAAGCCTGGGCGGCAACCGCTACTATCGCCACGAAATGAGCGACAGCGATCACCAGGATCTGCTCAACACCCTGAAAAACCTCAAAGGCATGATCATCCTGAGCGGCTACCAATCAGACCTCTACTCCAAACAGTTACAAGGCTGGATCATCAACAGCAAAAGCGTCGCTTGCGCAGCAGGCCGCGGATCAGCCAAACGGCAAGAATCCATCTGGCTGAATCCAGCCTGCGCCGATGCCCTGAACCAGCGCGGCCTCCCACTGGAGGTGACCGCATGACCACAAAAACCCCCATGGCCATCCGCCCACTCGACCTACAGAACATTTGCGACATCTGCCACCAGCGCCGCAATCAGGGCAACCACGCCCGCTGCTCGCAGCGTCGGCAGGAACTGAACAGGAGGGAGGCTAAGTGACTATCGAACAAGTAGACCGCCTGCTGACAGTCAAAGAAGTGCTGGCCATGGTCGCAATTGGAAAAACCAAACTCTACGAAATGATCCAGTTAGAAGAGTTTCCAGAGCCGATCAAACTGGGGCAAATGTCCCGCTGGTCACTGCTCGAAGTGCAAGAATGGATCACGCAACAGAAAAATAACCGGGCGGCCTAGCCAGCCCGGTATTTTCGCTCAGCCTCAATACAGTAATCCTGCCACCACTGCATCAGGCCCACACGCTCATCCAGGTACTGAGCGTGATTGTATGCCGCCTTGGTCTTGTTATCCTCAGCATGGGCAAGTTGCATTTCGATCACCTCGCCACGGAACAACCCTGAGTCGTATAGATGGGTCGAGGCAGTCGCCCGAAAGTCATGGCACGAGAACCCCTTAAAGCCCAGCCTCTCAAGAGCCCTGTTCAGGGTTGAGCCGTCAATCGGCTTGCCCGGATGGCGCAGCCCGGGGAACATCAACTCACCAGCCCCCGTGATAGCCCTCAACTCTCGCAACAGCTCAACCGCTCGTGCCGGCAACGGCACCAGGTGTCGGCGGCGCTTCTTCATCAGCTCAGGGGGAATGTCCCAAATTGCCGCATCCAGATCCACATGCTCCCAGCGCCCGCGCCGCAGCTCAACCGTTCGAACGAACAGCAGCTGCAGCAGCTCCAGCGCAATCACATTCGCCCTGAACCCACCGTAACCAGACAGCTCAGCCCGGAACCGCCCTATTTCCTCGGCACTCATCGCCGTGCTGTGCTCAACCGGCGGACGAACAAACGCCCCATAAAGTGCCGCAGCAGGATCTGCATCGGCGCGCAGCGTGCGAACTGCAAACCGGTACATCTGCGACACCCAGTTGATCATCGATATGGCGTAGTAGCGAGCCCCGCGCCGTTCCATTCGCTGCAGACACTCAAGCAGCATCGCCGCCGTCACATCACGCACAGGCACCCGCCCTATGTATGGGAACAGGTTACGAGTGAACGCCCGGGTCAGCTGCGCCCTGTATCCATCGCTGACCCCCTCCTTGCTGGCGATCCACTCCAGCGCGACCTGCCTGAACGTGTTGCCGTTCTCGGCCAACTGCTTTGCCCGCTCAGTCTGCCGAACATGCGCCGGGTGCCGCCCCTCTTTGACCAGCACCCGGGCTTTATCGCGCTCGGCCCGAGCATCCGCTAAACTCAGCTCCGGGTACTCACCCAGAGCAAAAACGTTCTCTTTGCCGTCCAGCTTGTAGCGGTACCGCCAAAACTTGCCACCCGTAGGGCGCACCTCTACATATAAGCCCCGCGAGTCGCTGAGCTTTCGGGGTTTATCACCCGGCTTGGCCTGCCGTATCTGGACATCCGTGAGGGGCATAGCGGGTATCGTCTCCGACTCAAAATACCCCGCTTTTATACCCGCTTTTTTCCCGGCTGTCTGCGCATCAATGCGAACACACGCGAACATCAAAGCCGGTCAGAACAAGGGTTTATGTCAAAAGGCGAACTGATGCGAACACCGGTGAACCGGGGTCACAGTCAACATGGATGATCTTGCGCACAGCACAGGTCCGAACCGAAAGTTACACGAACGCCAAGTGTACCCCGTTCAGGCCAGTACCACCCGATTTCGCCCGGCACGTTTACCCTGATAGAGCCCTTTGTCGGCCCGGCGAATAGTGTCCCGAATGGTTTTTTCATCATCCTGAACCCGAGTAACTGCAAAAGTAGCGGTCAACGGGTAATCGCGGTCACTGCTCAACAACAAAGGAGACTGTTCCAGCGCCTGGCGTAGCCGCTCAACCATACAGCCGGCCTGCTGCTCATCGGTATCGGGCAGCAGCATGATGAACTCCTCGCCGCCAAAACGCCCCAGGACATCGGACTGGCGCATGTGCCGGGCAAACAGACTCGCCACATGCCTGAGTGCAGCATCTCCGGCGTCATGGCCAAGCTTGTCATTCAAGGCTTTGAAGTGATCAAGGTCTGCGATGCACAGACACATCGGCGAGTTCTGCCGACGGCAACGCTCACGCTCACGGACAAACAGCATTTCGTATTGGCGTCGATTGAACAACCCAGTCAGCGGGTCAGTGGTCGCCTGGCGCTTGAGTTCAAGCTCCAGCGCCTCGCGCCGCTCAATCTCGGCCTTGAGCTCACGATTGGCCTCGGCCACCTCGGTATACAACGCGAACTCATGGCGCTGCACCAGTTGCAGACGCAGGGCCGCAACAAAACCTACCACCACCGGCAACATCAGGATGAACGACACCCCGACCAGCAATCCAGTGGAAAGCCCCGTGAGCGCCAGGCAATAAAGAGTACCGGCAATACCGAACAACGCCGCCAGCAAGGTCGGATATACCCGGCTGGGAATGAAGATAAACATGCTGATCAGCATGATCAGGGTCACACCGATGTTCCAGATGACGATATCCGGACGAGCAAAGTAGATCAGAAAGAACAGGACGAAGCCCAACGCCTCCAGAGCGGTTACCGCATAACCGGTGGTGGCCAGCTCCGGCCGCTGGCCGAGTCGCCAGGCAAACGCCAACAGCAAAGCCGCCTGCAGAATGCGGGTGGACATCAGTATCAGGAAGCCGTCACTCCAGCCCAAGTCCAGGTAATCAAGCCCGCCAAACAACAGCAGCAGAATCGCCCAGACCAGCACGGCCACCCGCAAATGCCGTGCCATAGAGGGCTCGATATGCCTGCGAAACGCCTGTTCGACCTCAGGCTCGACGAACTCTCCACGCCAGGTAGAGAGCCGATATGAGAGCGCAGCATCTGTTTCTGCCATACATCCCCGCCCCGCAATGTCAGCATTATTATTATGTGTATCACTATTAAACAAAATTACACGAATGCCAAGCATAAAGCACGGCGCAAATGCTGCCAATTTGGCATCATGCAATTTCCGTCTGACCCACCCGTCTCTGCACAGGAAAAATCTTTTTTCATCAGACGCTTGACAGTTATTCGCGAATGCGTAGAATGGCGCCCTCTGACGCGGGGTGGAGCAGTCTGGTAGCTCGTCGGGCTCATAACCCGAAGGTCGTAGGTTCAAATCCTGCCCCCGCAACCAGTTTACAAAACCGCTGATCGGCGCAAGCCAATCAGCGGTTTTTTTTATGCTCAGAAGAACGCTATCAAAGGCTCAACCGCGCCTTCAGCGCGGCTGCAAACTGAATGGTTCGACCAGCCCGGCGCCGATCGCCATACCTACCAGCGCCGGCAGACTGTCGGCCTGCATGCGCTTCATCACCCGCGCACGATATAGATCCACGGTCTTGACGCTGACATGCAGCTGCTCAGCGATTTCCCGATTGCTGTAACCCTGCACCAACGGCAGCAAAATGTCTCTTTCACGCGGGGTCAGGCTATCGAGCCGGGCCTGGACCTCATACCGGGCCCGCTGGTTGGTGGCGATTACCGGTTGACGGTTGAGCGCTCGCTGGACGCTGTCGAGCAGCAACTGTTCGTTGTAGGGCTTTTCGATAAAGTCGACCGCACCACCGCGAAAGGCCCGGACCACAATCGGCACATCGGCGTGAGCGCTAACGAAAATGACCGGCAACTCGAGGCCACGCTCACGCATCGCCTCCTGCACCGCCAGCCCACCCATGCCCGGCATGCGGATATCCAGCAGAACACAGGCCGGTACCATTGGGTCACAGGCATCAAGAAAGGCCTGACCATTGGTGAACGGCAGCGCCTTAAGTCCGACCGAGTCAAACAGCCAGACGGTGGAGTCGAGCATGCCCTGGTCATCATCGACAACATAAACCAGTTGCTGGGACATCTCGGGCATGCGCGCTCCTTTTATTGTTCGCAAAATCAGGGCTGGCAGCCTAATCGACACTGGCGCCAACCGGCAACCAGCAATGCAGGCATAACCCACCATCGTCAACCGGCAGTGCTTCAAGCCCACCACCAAAGCCTTCAACGATACCCTGACTCATCGACAGGCCCAAGCCCAAACCATCCGGCTTGCTGGTATAGAACGGGGTGAACATCTTGCTGCGCTCGTCCTCGGACAAGCCCGGCCCCTGATCGATCACCCGTATATGTACCAGCCCGGCAGCACTGTCGAGTTGCAGGGTGATCTGTGAGGACGCTTGCGGATGGCGTTCACGATTGGCCTCGATAGCGTTGCGCAGCAGGTTCAGCAGCACCTGCTGCAACAGGATTGGATCGACCTGAACCAGTGGCACCTCAGCAGCGAACTGCTCGACCACGCTGATCTGATGCTGGACGGCCTCCCAGGCACAGAGGTTGACCGCTTCACGCAACAACTGTGCCGGCGCGAGCCGTTGCAGTCGGCGCTGACCCTTGCGCAGAAAGCCGCGCAGCCGGCGAATTACCGCCGCCGCATGCTCGGCCTGCTCACTGATCCGGGCCAGCCCCTGTTCGACCTTCTCCAGCCCTACCTGCCCTTGGTGCGCGCCGCTCAGGTAACGCTGACTGGCACTGGCATAGTTGAGAATCGCTGCCAGTGGCTGGTTCAGCTCATGGGCAATTCCCGAGGCCAGCTCGCCCAGGGTCGCCAGCCGGGCGGCGTGGGCCAGCTCATCCTGCAGCCGACGGTTGCTTTCCTCGCTATGGATTCGCGCAGTGATATCCCGCGATACGCTGATGACCTCGACCACGCTGCCGGTGTAGGTTTCGCGGATGGCCCGGCTGGCAGTCTCGAACCAGAGATAGTGACCATCGTTATGCCGGATCCGGTAAGTCACTGTCAGGTAGCCGTCCTGCTCCAGAGCACGCCGGTAACGCTCACCCAATTGGGCACTGTCTTGCGGATGGTAGAGGTTTTGAATCGAACTGCCACGCAGTTGCTCGGGCGAGTAACCGAGCAACGTACGAGCAGCTGGCGAGGCGTCGAGAAACACTCCATCCGGGGTATGGCGGGAAATCAGATCGGTGGTGTTCTCGACAATCAATCGATATAGCCGATGAGCTACGGTAGCTTCATGCTGTAGGCGCAGGCTCTCGGTCGCATCCCGGCCACGTACCAGCACGGCCGCCAGCGCCGGCTGGGGGATATAGCTCCAGAGCAGATAACGCTCCCCAACATGGGCTTCCACCTCGTCGATGCAGCGCTGCTGGCGGCGACAGGCTCCGACCAGGGCCTCATGATTGGCCGGTAACCAGTCCGACAACCCGGGTCCACTAGCCAGCAACTGCTGCAACGCCGGATTGCCCTCGTCGGTGCACGCATCGGTAATCAGCAGACTGGGCTGCGGGTCACTGTCGAGCAGCTGCCTGGCCGCCCGGCGCAATGTGCTGAGCTGTGTCTTCACTCAAATTCCTTATAGTAAAAATACTATAATACTTTAGATTATCTTCCATATATCACAGAAATAAACTATAAATCCCATCGTGAAAGTCTGGTAGCCAGATCCGGACCTGTCACTACAAGAGCCAACAAATAACCAGCCCAGGTGTTGCCATGTCGATTTTTCAGGAAGGTCTGTCCCAGGCCCCGGTCAACCATATCGCTCTGAGCCCACTGAGTTTCATCGAGCGGACCGCCAGCGTCTACCCGCATTACCCTGCCGTGATCCATGGCGCAATCCGCCGCGATTGGGAGGAAACCTATCAGCGCTGCCGACGGCTGGCTTCGGCGCTACAGGGTCGTGGCATTGGTGCCGGCGACACCGTAGCCGTCATGCTGCCGAACATTCCGGCCATGCTTGAAGCCCATTTCGGCATCCCCATGATCGGTGCGGTCCTCAATACCCTCAACGTGCGCCTGGATGCCGAAGCCATCGCCTTCATGCTCAACCATGGCGAAGCCAGGGCACTGATCACCGACCGAGAATTCCATGTGGTCATCCGTGAAGCCCTGCAGCTCATCAACCGACCGATTCTGGTCATTGACGTCGATGATCCGGAATACGGTGAAGGCGAAGCGGTCAGCGACCTTGATTATGAAGCCTTTCTTGCCGAGGGCGATCCCGAGTTCGCCTGGCACTGGCCCAGTGACGAATGGCAGGCGATCTCGCTGAACTACACCTCCGGCACCACCGGCAACCCCAAGGGCGTGGTCTACCACCACCGCGGCGCCTACCTCAATGCGCTGGGCAACCAGATGACCTGGGGCATGGGCCAGCACCCGGTATACCTGTGGACCCTGCCGATGTTCCACTGCAACGGCTGGTGCTACCCCTGGACCGTCACCGCCCTGGCCGGCGTACATGTCTGTCTGCGCCGGGTCGACCCCCAGAAGATTCTCAACCTGATAGATGAGCATCAGGTCACGCACCTGTGCGGCGCGCCCATCGTCCTCAATGCCCTGGCCAACATGCCGGAATCGGCCAAGGCCGCCATCGACCATCCGGTCAAGGCGATGGTCGCCGGCGCCGCGCCGCCGGCCAAGGTGATCGGCTCAGTCGAGGCCATGGGTATCGAAGTGACCCACGTATACGGCCTGACTGAGGTCTATGGCCCGGTCACCGTTTGCGCCTGGCATGAAGAGTGGAACGAGCTGCCACTGGACGAGCGGGCCCGACTCAAGTCGCGTCAGGGCGTGCGCTACCCGACCCTGGAAGGGGTGATGGTGGCCGATCCCCAGACCTTGCAGCCGGTGCCGCGCGACGGCGAAACCATCGGCGAGATTTTCATGCGCGGCAATACCGTGATGAAAGGCTATCTGAAAAACCCCGAAGCCACCGCCGAAGCCTTTGAAGGCGGCTGGTTCCACACCGGTGATCTGGCGGTCTGCCACCCCAACGGCTATGTGGAAATTCGCGACCGGCTCAAGGACATCATCATCTCCGGTGGCGAGAACATCTCCACCATCGAAGTTGAAGACACCCTGTACAAGCACCCGGCAATACTCGAAGCCGCAGTAGTCGCTCGCCCGGACGAGAAATGGGGCGAAACACCCTGCGCCTTTATCGCCCTCAAGGGCAGTCAGCAGGCCAGTGCCGAGGACATCATGCAGTTCTGCCGCGAACACCTGGCCGGCTTCAAGGTGCCCAAGACCGTAGTGTTTACAGAACTGCCCAAGACCTCGACCGGCAAGATCCAGAAATTCGTGCTGCGCGACTGGGCCAAACAGCTCTGAGCCCGACGCCAATCACAGCGCACAACCCGTTTCACAACAACAACAAGCGGCCGGACCCGTTCCGGCCGACGGAGGCTTATCATGCAAATGTTCAAGCGCGCCGACGGCGCCGAGCAACCCTATTGGCCCTGCGGTCCGTTCAAGATCCGTCTGCCCTTCATTCATTACCGCTGGGAAACCGCCGAAATGCTCCAGGCGCTGATCATGTTCGTGGTCAGCCTGGGCATGATTCCGCTGCTGGAAAAATTCCTCGGCCTGCCCTACGACGTGGCGCTGGCCTATGTGGTGGTGTGCGGCATAGGTTTCATGCTGCCAGCTCTGCTTGGGGTGCCCATGGTGCCAGGCTGGATTACCCCGGCGATCCCGGTGGTACTGCTGTTTCTCGGTGATTTCGAGCCCGGCCCGGAAGCGATCCAGGCGCTGTTCGCGTTGCAGTTTCTGGTCTTTCTGATCTTCCTGATTCTCGGCATCACCCGGCTCGGCAGCGTGATGGTGCGCATTGTGCCCAACTCGATGAAGGGCGGGATCATCATCGGCGCCGGTATCGCCGCACTGATGGGCGAAATCTCCAGCGGCGGGCGTCTGGCCAACACGCCGATCTCGCTGGTTCTCGGCAGCCTGATCTGCCTGTACCTGATGTTCTCGGTATCGTTCAAGGGCCTGACCGAGCGTCTGCCGTTCATGCGCAAGATCGTTAACTACGGCATGGTGCCAGGGATGCTGATCGCCATCATCGTCGGCATTGCGGTTGGCGAGTACAAAATGCCCGATGTGCGCTGGGGCATCACCACACCGGCGTTCGGCGAGATGTGGAACTACCTGCCGTTCATGCTCGGTTTTCCGGAGTTCAAGGTATTTCTGCTGGCGGTGCCAACCGCAGTGATCGCCTACATCATCGCCTTCGGCGACATCATCGTCGGCCAGTCACTGATGCAGCGGGCCGATGAACTGCGCCCGGACGAAGTGATCGAGAACAACATCGACCGCGTCCACCTGGTCACTGCCATCCGTAACGCCCTGCACGCTTTCTTCGCTCCCTACCCGGGCCTGGCCGGACCGATCTGGACCGCCGTCGCCGCGACCATGGCCGAGCGCTACAAATACGGCCGCAAGGCCATGGACTCAATCTACAGCGGTGCCGGCACCTTCTGGATTACCGGCTTCATCGCTCTGTTCATGTTGCCGTTGGTTAGCTTCTTCCAGCCGGTACTGCCAATCGCCCTGTCACTGACCCTGATTCTGACCGGCTACATCTGTCTGATGGTCGGCTTCGAGCAGCTCAACAACAACACCGAGCGCGGCGTAGCCGGCACCATGGGTGTGGTCCTGGCAGTCTACGGCGCAGGCTGGGGCCTGGCCGCCGGCGCCGTGCTGTACCTGCTGGTCGAGCGCACCCACATCCTGCGCTTTCGCAGCGTCAAGGACCATGCCGAGACCAAAGCCCCGGCCCGCGACTGAACACAACAATAAAAGAGGATGACCATGAAATTACTGCAAACCACTGCCCTGCTCGGCCTCAGCGGCCTGCTGGCCCTGCCGGTCAATGCGGCTTTCCTTGAGGACAGCCAGACTCGCCTGGAACTGCGCAACTTCTATTTCAACCGCGACTTCCGTCAGTCCGGTGCCGCGCAAAGCAAGGCTGACGAATGGGCTCAGGGCATTCGCCTCGACTGGCAGTCCGGCTACACGCCGGGCCGCTTCGGCGTTGGCCTGGACGCCATCGGCCTGCTCGGCATCAAGCTCGATTCCAGCCCCGACCGCACCGGTACCGGCCTGCTCAAGGCCGACCGCAGCGAAGGTCGTGCGATGGACGAATACGCCCAGCTCGGCCTGACCGCCAAGCTGCGACTGGATGAGCATGTGCTGCGCCTGGGCACCCTGCTGCCACAGCTGCCGCTGGCCATGCACAACGACAGCCGCCTGTTGCCGCAAACCTTCCGCGGCGGCTGGCTGCAGGCCAAGGGCAGCGACGCCCTGAGCTTCGACCTGGGCCGCTTCGACGCCATCAACCTGCGCGACTCCTCCGATCACCAGCGAATGCGTCCGGTGCAGGGTGGCGCACGCAACGTCAGCGTACGCGGCAAGCCTGACAGCAATGCCTTTGACTTCGCTGGCGCCAGCTATCGGTTCAACCCGGATACCCGCGCCAGCTACCACTACGGCGAGCTTGACGGCATCTACCGCCAGCACTATCTGACCCTGAACCACAGCCGCACGCTGGGCACCGGCCGACTCAGCGCCGATCTGCGTTACGCCGACGCCAGCAACGCCGGGCGCAGCAACATCGACAACCGCATGACTAGTCTGGCACTGGCCTGGCAAACCGGTATGCAGCGCTTTGGCGCCAGCTACCAGCAGATGAACGGCCGTACCGGCTTCGCCTATCTCAACGGCACCGATCCATTCCTGGTCCACCTGGTACAGATCAACGACTTCGCCAACCGTGACGAGCGCAGCTGGCAACTGCGCCACGACTACAGCTTTGCCAACCTCGGCCTGCCGGGCCTGAGCCTGATGAACCGCTACACCCATGGCGACAACATCAAGCTGGCCAGCGGTCGCGGCAGCGAGTGGGAACGCAACACCGACCTGGCCTATACGGTCCAGAACGGCCCGCTGAAAAACCTGTCCGTACGCTGGCGCAATGCAACCTACCGCAGCAGTTTTGCCAGTGACCTGGATGAGAATAGGTTGATTGTTGGTTACACCTTTGCTTGGTAGACCGTGCCACCGACATTCTGATCGACGCTTTCGTGTAATGCCGCTCGACAGGCCAGCCAAGGGCGCCAGGATATTCCTGTGTATGATCAGAATGCCGGCCCAGATTTTGCTCAGCCACCCGCACAAGACTGGCACACGTTCTTGTCGGGCGCCTGTTCTGGACCGTCGATGCCCTGGACGGGCATCGTCGAGCGCCCAGGGATGGGTTCACAGCGTGTCCAGAACAGGCGCCCGACAAGAACGCAGAACTCATCACCTCACGTAACGAGAACCCCACCATGCGCACATTCACCACCCTGGAAGGCAACAGTCAGCGGCTTGATGGCGGCGCCATGTTCGGCAACGCGCCCAAGGCCCTGTGGTCACGCTGGGTCGAAACCGACGAGCACAATCGCATCACTCTGAGCTGCCGCGCCCTGCTGGTACAGGAAGATGGCCGCAACATTCTGGTCGAAACCGGCATTGGTGCCTTCTTCGAGCCACGCCTGAAAGAACGCTACGGCGTGGTCGAAGACCGTCATGTACTGCTAGACAGTCTGGCCGATATTGGCCTCAGCCATGAGGACATTGATGCCGTGGTCCTGACCCATTTGCACTTCGACCATGCCGGTGGCCTGCTCAGCGCCTGGCAGGACGACCAGCCAGCGCAACTGCTGTTTCCCAACGCTACCTTTATCACTGGCCAGCGTCACTGGCATCGCGCCAAGCGTCCGCACCCGCGCGACCAGGCCTCATTTATTCCCGAACTGCTCAGACTCCTGGAGGCCAGCGGCCGACTGGAACTGATCGCCGACGGCCAGCAGTCCGCCACCCTTGGTAAAGACTGGCGCTTTCGCTTCAGCGATGGCCATACCCCCGGCCTGATGATTCCCGAGTTCGACATGCCGGACGGTCCGGTAGTGTTCCCCGGCGACCTGATTCCCGGCGCACCCTGGGTTCACCTGCCGATCACCATGGGCTATGACCGCTTCCCTGAAGCATTGATCGAAGAAAAGGAAGAGCTGCTTGACTCACTGGTAGCCCGCCATGGGCGGCTGATATTCACCCATGACCCACAAGTCGCGGTGGCTGGCGTTGAACGTGACGAACACAGCGGTCGCTACCAGGCAACCAACCCGCGCGGCAATGTAGAGACGATCAGCCGATAAGCGGAAACAAGACACAGTACAGTAGTGAGCAGGCACCCTATACTGCAGGTATGGCCCAATTATAATGATGCTCTATGTACCCGATTCGCTACTGCCTGCTGCTGTTGTGCTGGTTACTGCCCATAGGTGTCCTGAGCGCCGATGAAGCAAAACCGCCGCTCAGGTTCATGACTGCCGATGTCTGGCCCTGGGGTTATATCGATGAATACGGGCAACCGGCAGGCTTGCTCAGCCGCCTGGCCAATCGCCTGAGTGAGCTGAGTGATCTGCCACTGGACAATCGCGTGCTGCCACACCAGCGTCTGGTACACGAACTGCGCCTTCATCGGGCGGATTTTGCCGTGCTGTTCGAGAACCCGACCCTGGATAGCTTTGCCAGTAGTCTTGGCGTAGTCATTCAGGCCGATATCCTGCTGGTTACCCGCCCATCCAACAGTCTGAAACTGAACCTGGAGGGTCTGTCTGGCCGCAAGGTGGCTTATATCCGCGGCACCTATTACGGCGAAAGCTTTACCGCCGATCAGCACATCATCAAAGTACCGGTCCACAATCTCGATCAGGCAGTGGAAATGCTGCTCATGGGTCGGATTGACGCGCTGATCAGCAGCGATCTGGTGCTGCATCACACTCTGGAAGCCTTGGGCATGACTACCGGGCAGTTCCGCATCGCCGTGCACGCGCCAGGTCACCCGGGCCATCTGTACATGTCCGATCAGCCCAGTTACCCAGAACAGGCTCAAGCCATGCAGAGCGCACTGGAGCAGTTGCGGGCCAGCGGTGAGCTGCGTGAGCTGTTCGACCGTTCATTACTGGTCAACGAGTAGACCGCATTTGTCCAGAGGCAGGTCTTGGGGTGCGATCACGGTGGTAAACACCTGTGCTATTTAATCTGTAGTACCCTCAGATTATGCAGTGCCCCAAACCGGAGGCCGCCATCATGTCCTCAATACTTCCCCCCACCGTCAAACTGCTGATCAACGGCGAATTTGTCGACTCGCAAACCGATCAGTGGCGCGAGGTCATCAACCCGGCCACCCAGCAGGTGCTGGCCCGGGTTCCATTCGCCACGACTACCGAGGTTGATGCAGCCGTAGCCAGCGCCCAAGAAGCTTTCAAAAACTGGCGAAGCACCCCGATCAGCAGCCGTGCCCGGGTATTTCTACGCTACCAGCAATTGATCCGCGAGCATCTCAAGGAGTTGGCCACGCTGCTCAGCGCCGATCAGGGCAAAACCCTGGCCGATGCCGAGGGTGATGTGCTGCGCGGCCTGGAGGTGGTCGAGCATGCTGCCTCGATCGGCAACCTGCAGCTTGGCGAACTGGCCCATCAGGTCGCCGGCGGGGTCGACACCTATACCCTGCGCCAGCCTCTGGGTGTATGCGCCGGCATCACCCCGTTCAACTTCCCGGCAATGATTCCGTTGTGGATGTTTCCAATGGCCATTGCCACCGGCAACAGCTTCGTACTTAAGCCTTCTGAGCAGGACCCGCTGGTAACCATGCGGCTGGCCGAGCTGGCCATGCAGGCTGGCATTCCTCCCGGAGTACTCAATGTCATCCATGGCGGAGCCGAGGTGGTCAATGCGCTTTGTGACCATCCGGCCATCAAGGCTGTTTCCTTTGTCGGCTCGACTGCGGTCGGCACCCATGTCTACCAGCGCGCCACGCAGGCCGGCAAGCGTGCGCAGTGCATGCTGGGGGCCAAGAACCATGCGGTGGTTATGCCCGATGCCAACCGCGAGCAGACGCTCAACAGCCTGATCGGCGCGGTATTCGGCGCCGCCGGGCAGCGTTGCATGGCCCTGTCGGTGCTGATTCTGGTCGGCGAGGCCAGTCAGTGGTTGCCAGAGCTGGTCGACAAAGCCAGGAAGCTGAAGGTCAATGCCGGCTGCGAACCCGATACCGACCTGGGGCCACTGGTCTCACGTGACGCCCGGACCCGGGTCGAGCGACTGATTGCCCAGGGGTTGGCCGAAGGAGCCGAGTTGCTGCTCGACGGACGCAATCCGGCGGTTAGTGGCTATGAAAGCGGAAACTTCGTCGGCCCCAGCATCTTTGCCGGCGTCACCCCGCAGATGAGCATCTACCGCGAGGAAATCTTCGGCCCGGTACTGTGCGTCATGCAGGCCGACAGTCTCGAGCAGGCCATGGCGATCATCAATGCCAACCCCTACGGCAACGGCACGGCAATTTTCACCAGCTCCGGCGCCAGCGCCCGGCGGTTCAAGGAGCTGATCGAGGTTGGCCAGGTCGGTATCAATGTACCCATTCCGGTGCCAGCCGCGATGTTCTCCTTCAGTGGCTCACGCGGCTCCAGGCTGGGTGACCTGGGCCCTTACGGCAAGCAGGTCATTCTGTTCTATACCCAGACCAAGACGGTCACCGAGCGCTGGTTCGACGAGGACGATCAAAGCGGAGCCGTCAACACCACCATCACCCTCAAGTGAACGGCCAAACTACGGAGGTAGTCACCATGCATATCGGCTTCATCGGCTTGGGCAACATGGGCAGCCCCATGGCCCACAACCTGCTCAAGGCCGGACATCAGCTCAGCGTGTTCGACCTGTCACAGCCTGCGGTCGAGGCTTTGGTCGAGGCTGGCGCCAATGCGCCCGGCAGTGTTGTCGACATCGCCCGCAGTCCGGCTGAGCTGATCATCACCATGCTGCCCGCCTCGGCCCACGTGAAAACGGTTTACCTTGGCGAGCAGGGTCTGCTGGCCCATGTTCAGCCCGGAGTACGGTTGATCGACAGCTCCACCATCGATCCTTTGACTGCGCGCGAAGTAGAAGCGCTGGCCAGAGCCCAGGGCAACCCGATGCTCGACGCCCCGGTCTCCGGCGGCACCACTGGAGCCGCAGCCGGCACTCTGACCTTCATGGTCGGAGGAGAACAGTCCGACTTCGATAACGCCCTGCCAGTGCTGCAATGCATGGGCAAGAACATTGTCCATTGCGGCCCGGCTGGCAATGGCCAGGTCGCCAAGGTCGCCAACAACCTGCTGTTGGCGATCAGCATGATCGCTACTGCCGAAGCCATGAACCTGGGGGTGGCTCTGGGCATGGACCCGAAGCTGCTGGCCGGGGTGATCAACACCTCCAGTGGCCGCTGCTGGAGCTCGGATACCTACAACCCCTATCCCGGAGTCATGGACAATGTTCCGTCGGCACGCGGCTACAGTGGCGGATTCGGCAGTGACCTGATGCTCAAGGATCTGGGACTGGCCAGCGAAGCAGCCAGGCAGACCGGCCAGCCGGTGCTGCTCGGCGCCCTGGCCCAGCAGCTGTATCAGACCTTCAGCAATCAGGGGCATGGTAATCTGGACTTTTCCGCGATCATCAAGCTGTATACCGGAGTGTCCGAATGAGTGAATCCCAACTCCCCGTACTGGCCCAAGTGCGCAACCACATCGGCCATCTGACCCTGAACCGCCCGGCCGGCCTCAACGCACTGACCCTTGAGATGGTCCGTCTGTTGCAGCACCAGCTCGACCGCTGGGCCCGCGACGATCAGGTCCGGGCCGTGGTGCTGCGCGGCGCCGGGGAGCGGGCATTCTGTGCCGGCGGCGACATTCGCGGGCTCTATGACCAATATCTGGCCGGAAACAGTGCGGCGATCGAAACCTTCTTCACTGAAGAGTACGCCCTGGATCAATGCATCCACGCCTACCCCAAACCACTTCTGGCCTTGATGGATGGTTTTGTACTCGGCGGCGGCATGGGTCTTTCCCAGGGCGCCAGCCTGCGCATCGTCACTGAACGCTCGCGGCTGGGTATGCCGGAAACCGGGATCGGCTACTTTCCCGATGTCGGCGGCAGCTACTTTCTCCCACGCCTGCCGGGTGCACTGGGTATCTACCTGGGACTGACCGGCAACCATATCCGCAGCGACGACGCACTCTATGCCGGGCTGGCCGATATCTGCCTGCCGAGTGAATGTCTGGATCAACTCGATCAGCGTCTGGACCAGTTGAACTGGGCCAGCCAAACACCTGAACAACTGGCCCACAGCCTGGCTGTCAGCGACTTGCCGGCCACCGAACTGGCCAGCCTGCAACCAGCCATCGATCAGCACTTCGCCCAACCCGACCTGCCCGCAATTCAGCACTCCCTGAGCCAGGAACAGCGTCCGGCCTATCGCGACTGGGCCCAGAACACCCTGAGCACCCTGCAGGCGCGCTCTCCCATCGCCATGGCCGTAACCCTGGAACTGCTGCGCCGCGGACGCCAGCTTGAGCTGGTCGACTGCTTCGCCCTGGAACTGCATCTGGATCGCCAATGGTTCGAGCATGGCGATATCGTCGAAGGGGTACGGGCTCTGCTGGTCGACAAGGACAAGCAACCACGCTGGAACCCGGCCCACATCGACCAGTTGGACCCGGCCCGGGTGTCCGCCTTTTTCGAGGGGGTCTGAATGCACGACATCGAACTGACCGAAGACCAGCGAATGATCCGCGACATGGCCCGCCAGTTCGCCCAGGGTGAGCTGGCCCCGCGGGCTGCCGAATGGGACAAGAGCGGCTGGATCGACTCAGCGGTGATCCAGCAGATGGGCGAGCTTGGCCTGCTCGGTATGGTGGTACCCGAGGAGTTTGGCGGCAGCTATGTCGACTACGTCGCCTACGCCCTGGCCGTGGAAGAAATTTCCGCCGGCTGCAGCGCCACCGGGGCGCTGATGAGCGTTCACAACTCGGTCGGCTGCGCTCCGGTGCTCAACTTCGGCAGCGATCAGCAGAAGGCCGAGTGGCTGACGCGGCTGGCCCGTGGTGAGGTCATCGGTTGTTTCTGCCTGACCGAACCCCAGGCCGGCTCGGAAGCACACAACCTGCGCACTCGTGCGCAGTTGCAGGACGGCGAATGGGTTATTAACGGCGCCAAGCAATTTGTCACCAACGGCAAACGCGCCGGCCTGGCCATCGTTTTTGCCGTCACCGATCCCGACTTGGGCAAGAAAGGCCTGTCGGCGTTTCTGGTGCCAACCGACAACCCCGGTTTCAAAGTCGAGCGCATGGAGCACAAGCTCGGTATCCGTGGTTCGGATACCTGCGCGGTCAGCCTGGACAACTGCCGGATTCCAGAAGCCAACCTGTTGGGCGCGCGCGGCAAGGGACTGGCGATCGCCTTATCGAACCTGGAAGGTGGCCGGATCGGCATTGGTGCCCAGGCACTGGGCATTGCCCGCGCCGCCTTCGAAGCCGCACTGGGCTACGCGCGCGAGCGCACTCAGTTCGGAGTGGCGCTGACCGAACACCAGAGCATTGCCAATATGCTCGCCGACATGCATACCCGCATCAACGCCGCTCGCCTGTTGATTCTGCACGCCGCACGCCTGCGCAGTGCAGGGCTGCCCTGCCTGTCGGAAGCCTCACAGGCCAAGCTGTTCGCCAGTGAAATAGCCGAACAGGTCTGCTCCAAGGCCATTCAGATCCACGGCGGTTACGGCTATCTGGAAGACTACCCGGTCGAACGCCTGTACCGCGACGCGCGGATTACCCAGATCTATGAGGGTACCAGCGAAATCCAGCGGCTATTGATTGCCCGGGAGCTGCGCGATTACCCGCTATAAGACGTAGCGGGCAAGTAGCCACCCTGCCCGCTACAAACCTGGCCGTCCATCCGCCAAGGCTTGTCGGATCAACCTGTGCTATCTAGTCTTGATTGCATAACGCCCGTCTCCTTCGATGACGCTACAAGAACAACAAGACAAAGGGTGCTCACTATGGCTCTCAAGTTTTTCACAGTACTTGCCATTCTGTTCCTGGCCATCTTCGCCAGCTTCTCGGCCCTGAAGCCTGATCATTCGGTCTCTTGCGCCCAATCTACCTGTTCTCAACCACAGATCAGTTGGCGCTACCTCCAGTGAGTCCTGAGACAAGAACAGCTTTTCTCGACATGAAGCAACCAATATACTGTATATAAATACAGCATAAAGGTATGCCTCATGCCCGCCCTTCTGATCGGCCCGGCCGCCACTGGCGGCCAACGCCTTCCATTGTTCGGCAGCCGAGTGGCTGCCGGTTTTCCCAGTCCGGCTGACGAATACCGTGAAGCCAGCCTGTCACTCGACGAGTTGGCCGGTATTCATGCCCCACATACCTTCCTGTTGCGGGTCCAGGGTGACAGCATGATCGAGGCCGGAATCTACGAGAACGATATTCTGGTCGTCGATCGGGCCGTACAGCCACTGCCTGGCGACGTGGTGATTGCCTGCATCAGCGGCGAATTCACGGTCAAGCTGCTGACCTGGGAAGCCGGCCTGCCAGTATTGATGCCAGCCAACGCCAACTACCGGCCGATTCGCCTGAAGTCCACCGATGAGCTGGAAATCTGGGGCGTGGTCACTCACAGCCTGCATCGACACCGATTCCGCTAAGGCCCACAGACAATGTACGCACTGGTTGACTGCAACAACTTTTATGTCAGTTGTGAGCGGCTGTTCCGCCCCGATCTGCATAAGCGGCCCGTGCTGGTACTGAGCAACAATGACGGCTGCGTGGTCAGCCGCAGCCTTGAAGCCAAGCGGCTCGGGGTAAAAATGGCGGTGCCGTTTTTTCAGATTCAGGACTTGGTCAGCCAGCATGACATCACCGTCTTCAGCTCCAATTACGCCCTGTACGGCGACATCTCCGAACGGGTCATGCGTACCCTGGAATGTCTGGCACCGCGCGTGGAACGCTACTCGATCGACGAGGCCTTTCTCGATCTGACCGGCCAGGGGCTTGAACTCGAACCCTTTGGTCAGCACCTTCGCCAGCGTATCCAGCGTGATATCGGCATGCCGGTCGGCGTCGGCATCGCACCGAGCAAGACCTTGGCCAAGCTGGCCAACTGGGCAGCCAAGCGCTGGCCCGGCAAGACCCAAGGCGTAGTCGAACTCAGCGACCCACAGCGCCGCGACAAGCTATTGGCCTATACCGATGTACACGAAGTCTGGGGCGTTGGCCGGCGTCTGGCCATGCGATTGAACAGCCTGGGCATTCGCAAGGCCATCGACCTGGCCCAGGCCGATCACAAGCTGCTGCGCAAAAACTTCAGTGTGGTACTGGAGCGCACCGCACGCGAACTCTGCGGCGAACCTTGCTTCGGTTTCGACGACAGCCCCGAGCCGAAGAAAATGATCGCCAGCACCCGCTCGTTCAGACACAGGGTTCATGATCTTGACTCACTGGCCCAGGCTGTCACCCTGCATGTCTCTCAGGCTGCTGAAAAGCTCCGCGCCCAGCGGAGCCTGTGTGGCGCCGTGCATGTCTATATCCGACCGGGCGCCTACGCCAGCGACGGGCATAGCGCCCGCTGCGCCGGTACCCTTGCCCTGCTCTCACCCAGTGATGACACCCGAGATCTGCAGGCCGCTGCCCAGCAAGTGTTGCGTAAGCATTACCGGGAAGGGCCGGGCTATGCCAAAGCCGGCGTGGTATTGATGGATCTGGTCAAACGTGAGCAATTCACCCCGGACCTGTTCAGCCCGCCACCACGACGCGGCAGCGAGGCTCTGATGCAGACCCTGGATGCGATCAACCAGCGCCAGGGCCGTGGCTGCATCCGTCTCGGCCGCTTGCCGGCCAACCCGATATGGGCCATGCGCCGGGACCACAAGAGCCCGGGCTATACCACTCGTTGGGAAGAACTACCCAAGGTAGGAGCACACAGCCTGGATAGCTACACGCCCAAGGAAGGCATCAGCCCAGCCAGTGCAGATCTTCTGGCCGGGTTATCTTGATATTGTCGGCCCGCCCCTCGATCAGCCTGGGGGAGTGGCCGGCCCATTCCATCGCCGAGGACTCATCGGTAATCGCCACACCAGCGGCCAAGGCCGCCGCCAATGCCTTGCGCAAGGCACCAAGACGAAACATCTGCGGCGTATAGGCTTGCCAGTACAACGCACGATCCGGGGTTGACTGTACCCGCCCGTCCGGGCCGGCCAGCTTCAGAGTATCGCGCACTGGCACTGCCAGCAGCCCACCAACCGGGTCATCAGCCAGCTCGCGCACCAGCTTGTGCAGATCGGTTTCAGCCAGGTTGGGACGGGCCGCATCATGGACCAGCACCCAGTCCTGTTCATCAGCACCCAGTTCACTGAGCCGTTTTAGACCGGACAGCACCGAGTCGGCCCGCTCCCGCCCGCCCGCAGCACGACTGATGCGGGTATCCAGCGCACAGGCCAGTTGCGGCCACCAGTCATCATCAGCCGACAGGCAGACCACCAGCCCCAAAAGCTCAGGCTGGCCAAGAAAACAGTCAAGGGTATGTTCGATCAGGGTACGGCCCCTGAGAGGCAGATACTGCTTGGGCCGATCGGCCTGCATGCGGGTGCCGACACCAGCAGCCGGAATCACCACCCAGTAGTGCTGACTCATTCGCTGCTCAGTTGAAACAGGATTTCGCCTTCCTTGACCATGCCGAGTTCGTGACGGGCACGTTCCTCGATGGTTTCCAGGCCCTGTTTGAGCTCAATGACCTCAGCGGTCAGCACCCGATTACGCTCCTGCAACTGCTCGTTCTCGCGTTGCTGCGCGGCGATCTGCTGCTTGAGCTGGGCGACATGGGCAAAGCTGCCGTCACCCACCCACAACCGGTATTGCAGACCGGCCAGCAGTGTCAGAGTGATAAGCCAGAGCCATTTCATAGAGGCAGGCCTTGAGAGGGCGACTGAAGGTAGTCTACCCCCTCTCCGACAGGGCGGAGAGGGGATATAACCAGACTATTAGCCACGGAACTCGGCACGGCCCTTGTACGGCGCCTTGGCACCCAGTTGCTCTTCGATGCGCAGCAACTGGTTGTACTTGGACACGCGATCCGAGCGGCACAGCGAGCCGGTCTTGATTTGACCTGCGGCGGTGCCTACGGCCAGGTCGGCGATGGTGCTGTCTTCGGTCTCGCCCGAGCGGTGCGAGATCACTGCGGTAAAGCCGGCAGCCTTGGCCATCTGGATGGCTTCCAGGGTTTCGGTCAGCGAGCCGATCTGGTTGAACTTGATCAGGATCGAGTTGCCGATCTGCTCGTCGATGCCGCGCTTGAGGATCTTGGTGTTGGTTACGAACAGGTCATCACCCACCAGTTGGACTTGCTCACCGATCTTGTCGGTCAGCACCTTCCAGCCGGCCCAGTCGGACTCGTCCATACCATCTTCGATGGAGATGATCGGGTAACGCTGACTCAGACCCGCCAGATAGTCGGCGAAGCCGGCAGCATCAAACACCTTGCCTTCGCCAGCCAGATCGTACTTGCCATCTTTGTAGAATTCGCTGGAAGCGCAGTCCAGCGCCAGGGTCACATCGTCACCCAGCTTGTAACCGGCGTTGGCCACGGCTTCGGCGATGGCGCCCAGGGCATCCTCGTTGGAGCTCAGGTTGGGGGCGAAGCCGCCTTCGTCGCCAACCGCAGTGTTCAGACCACGGGCCTTGAGTACGGCCTTGAGGTGATGGAAAATCTCGGCGCCCATACGCAGGGCATCAGCGAAGGTCTTGGCGCCTACTGGCTGGACCATGAACTCCTGAATGTCGACGTTGTTGTCGGCATGCTCACCACCGTTGATGATGTTCATCATCGGTACCGGCATGGAGTAGACACCCGGCGTGCCGTTCAGCTCGGCAATGTGGGCGTACAGCGGCATGCCCTTGGCCTGAGCCGCAGCCTTGGCCGCAGCCAGAGAGACTGCAAGGATCGCGTTGGCACCCAGCTTGGCCTTGTTTTCGGTGCCGTCCAGCTCGATCATGGCCATATCCAGGCCGCGCTGATCACTGGCATCACGCCCCACCAACAGCTCACGGATCGGGCCATTGACGTTGGCCACAGCCTTGAGCACCCCCTTGCCCAGATAACGACCCTTGTCGCCATCACGCAGTTCCAGTGCTTCACGCGAACCGGTGGAGGCTCCAGACGGCGCACAGGCGCTGCCCACAATGCCGCCTTCGAGAATCACGTCGGCTTCAACGGTCGGGTTGCCACGGGAATCGAGAACTTCACGACCCTTGATGTCAATGATCTTAGCCATGGTTGCTGCTTGCTCCATCGTATACAGAAATCAATCGGTAAATTGTCAGGCGGTTTCCAGCACGGGGAAACTCTTGACCAGTTCATCCAGCGCCTTGAGCTGGGACAGGAAAGGCTCCAGCTTGTTCAGACGCAAAGCACAGGGACCGTCGCACTTGGCATTGTCCGGATCCGGGTGGGCTTCCAGGAACAGCCCAGCCAAGCCCTGGCTCATGCCGGCCTTGGCCAGATCGGTGACCTGGGCCCGACGGCCACCGGCCGAATCGCTACGCCCGCCCGGCATCTGCAAGGCATGGGTGACATCGAAGAACACCGGGTACTCGAACTGCTTCATGATGCCGAAGCCAAGCATGTCGACGACCAGATTGTTGTAGCCAAAGCTGGAGCCGCGTTCGCACAGGATCAACCGCTCATTGCCGGCTTCCTCGCACTTGCTGAGGATATGCTTCATTTCCTGCGGCGCGAGGAACTGGGCCTTCTTGATGTTGATCACCGCATTGGTTTTCGCCATCGCCACTACCAGGTCGGTCTGGCGTGACAGGAAGGCCGGTAGTTGAATGATGTCGCAGACCTCGGCTACCGGCGCCGCCTGATAGGGTTCGTGCACATCGGTAATGACCGGCACCTTGAAGGTCTGCTTGATCTCTTCGAAGATCTTCAGCCCTTCCTCCATGCCCGGACCACGGAAGGAGTTGATCGACGAACGGTTGGCCTTATCGAAACTGGCCTTGAACACGTAGGGAATCCCCAGCTTGCCGGTCACCTCGACATAGGTTTCGCAGATCTGCATGGCCAGGTCGCGGGATTCCAGAACGTTCATGCCACCAAACAGCACGAAGGGCTTGTCGTTGGCGATCTGGATATCGCCAACGGTCACGGTTTTCTGCGACATGCTTGTTCCTCAGGCCTTGGCCGAATGTTGGTTCAGCGCTGCATTGACAAAACCACTGAACAGCGGATGGCCATAACGCGGCGTCGAAGTGAATTCAGGGTGGAACTGGCAGGCAACGAACCAGGGATGATTCGGAGCTTCAACCATTTCAACCAGTGCGCCATCGACCGAACGACCGGTAATCTTCAAACCACCCGCCTCGAGTTCAGGCAACAGGTTGTTGTTGACCTCGTAACGATGGCGATGACGCTCGACAATCACGTCCTTGCCGTAGCAGTCATAGGCCAGCGAGCCCGGCACCAAAGCACACTCCTGGCCGCCAAGGCGCATGGTGCCACCCAGATCGGACTCCTCGCTGCGCTGCTGCTTCTCGCCGCTGGCGGTCTGCCACTCGGTGATCAGACCTACTACCGGATGGGCAGAAGTCTTGTCGAACTCAGTAGAGTTTGCATCCTGCCAGCCCAGTACGTTACGGGCGTATTCGATCACCGCCACCTGCATGCCCAGACAGATCCCCAGGTAAGGGATCTTGTTCTCGCGGGCATACTGTACGGTCTTGATCTTGCCTTCCACGCCGCGCAGCCCAAAGCCGCCCGGCACCAGGATGGCATCGACCCCTTCCAGCAGGGTTGTACCCTTGGTTTCGATGTCTTCGGAGTCGATATAACGCACATTGACCTTGGTCCGGCTCTGAATGCCGGCATGGCTGAGCGCCTCGATCAGCGATTTGTAGGCATCCAGCAGCTCCATGTACTTGCCGACCATGGCGATGGTGACTTCGTGCTCAGGATTGAGCTTGGCATCAACCACCCGTTCCCATTCGGACAGGTCCGCGCCACCACACTCCAGACCGAAGCGCTCGACCACGAAATCGTCCAGGCCCTGTGCATGTAACACCGAGGGAATCCGGTAGATGGTATCGACATCTTCCAGCGCGATGACTGCGCGTTCTTCAACGTTGGTAAACAGAGCGATCTTGCGCCGCGACGACAGATCGATCGGGTGGTCGGAGCGGCAGATCAGCACATCAGGCTGCAGACCGATCGAACGCAGTTCCTTGACCGAGTGCTGGGTCGGCTTGGTCTTGGTCTCGCCGGCGGTGGCGATATAGGGCACCAGGGTCAGGTGCATCAGCATCGCGCGCTTGGCGCCAACTTCAACCCGCAACTGACGGATCGCTTCAAGGAACGGCTGCGACTCGATGTCGCCGACCGTGCCACCGATTTCGACCAGCGCCACATCGGCACCAGCGGCACCCTTGATGATCCGGCTCTTGATCTCGTCGGTGATATGCGGAATCACCTGAATGGTGGCGCCCAGATAATCGCCGCGTCGCTCCTTGCGCAGCACGTCGGCATATACCCGGCCAGTGGTGAAGTTGTTGTTCTGGGTCATGGTGGTGCGCACGAAGCGCTCGTAGTGCCCCAGGTCAAGGTCGGTCTCGGCGCCGTCATGGGTGACGAATACTTCGCCATGCTGGAACGGGCTCATGGTGCCGGGATCAACGTTGATATAGGGATCCAGCTTGAGCATGGTGACCTTGAGGCCACGCGCTTCGAGAATTGCCGCCAGGGATGCCGAGGCGATGCCCTTACCCAAAGAAGATACAACACCACCCGTGACGAAAATGTAGCGCGTCATGAAAAACCCGTGATTGAACTGTTAGGCGGCAGGGCCGCAAGGAATCGAAAGGGAGCCGGGAAAAAGGTCTTTCCCAAAGTCTCGTCAAGATGGGATATCAGGATACCAGAGCGCCCCGTCTTGCTCAATCCGTAGCTGGCCTTTCCGCACACGGAAACCAGCTCAACTCCCAGCCATCCTGGTCCGGCGCGGCCATGAAGGCCTCGGCATTCCAACGACCGGCCACCGATACCAGATGCCCTTGGCAGTATAGCAATGGGATTGATGGACGCAGCCACATAGGAATGCCAGCCTCCTGGAACAACTGTTTGAGTGACTGGCTGGGTCTGCCCGGCAGACGAATGCGCTCCCCGCCCTGGCGATAACCAATCTGCCATGGCCCAGCCCCCGGCAGCAGTCCACCCTGGCGGTGACGCCAGCACAACCAGCCATTACCCGCACGCAGCCGGATATCGGCCAGCTTGTGCAACGCCTCCCCCTTCCCTGCTGGCACGCCCGCTGCGGGCAAGCACCACAGACGATCCGACGAACGGCACAAGCGGTAGCCAGCCAGACTCAGCAGCGGCTGACGATCAGCCGCAGCAGTCAACTGCTGCTGCCACTGCAGCAACTGGCGCTGCTCCGGCGCCACATGGCCCAAACCGTGTAGCCAGAACCGCAGCAGATTGCGCTGCCGGGCTGGACTCAGCTCCAGCAGACGCCTCACCAGCAAGCTGGGCCAGGCACTCAGCCAGGCATCGGCTAAAGCGTCAGTACAGTACTCCAGATCCTCGGCCGCTCGCTCATCAAGCAGATTGTTGGCTTCCTCGGCATGGGCAGCCAGGCGCAGCAGGTTGTCATCCAGATGTGGCCAGGCCTGACGCAGGTTCGGCAGCCATTGGTGACGCAGAGCGGTGCGGGCAAAGCGCGGGTCGGTATTGGCCGGGTCGTCGATCCAGCTCAGCCCACGCCGGCGCGCCTCGCGCTCCAGCTCGGCCCGGGAAAACCCCAGTAGTGGCCGATACAACCGCCCCTGCCCCAGAGCACGCTCACGCGGCATGCCGGCCAGCCCGCGCACACCGGTGCCACGCAGCACTCGAAACAACAAGGTTTCCAACTGATCATCCCGATGATGGGCCAGCAGCAGCACCTCGCCAGACCCAATCTGCCGTTCGAAGGCAGCATAGCGCGCCTGACGGGCAGCCTCTTCAACGCTGCCGCCAGGCGCCAGCGTCACCCGTTCGCAGTGCAACGGCAAACCCCGTTGTTCACAAGCCTGACGGCAATGCTCGGCCCAGGCATCGGCATCGGGATGCAGGCCATGGTGGATATGGATAACGCGCAGAGGGGGAACTTGATGGGTTGTCGCCAACTCGGCCAACAAGTCCAGCAACAGCAGAGAATCCAGGCCGCCGGACAGCCCCAACCACCAGGCCGGGGCATGGGCGCAGGGCGCCAACTGCTCGAGCAGCGCCTGCGAAGACAGCATGTTACTGCAGGCCGTAACTCATCAGCCGCTGGTAACGCTGCTCCAGTAGTGCGTCATCAGCCAGGCCGCCGAGCTTGTCGAGTTCGGCAATCAAGCGGGCCTTGATCCGCGCAGCGGTTTCAGCCGGGTTGCGGTGCGCGCCGCCCAGCGGTTCGGGGATCAGGTTATCGACCAGCCCCAGCTCCTTGAGCCGCTCAGCGGTCACGCCCATGGCCTGAGCGGCATCAGCAGCCTTCTCGGCGCTACGCCACAGAATAGAGGCACAGCCTTCCGGCGAAATCACCGAGTAGGTGGAGTATTGCAACATCATCAGATGATCGCAGACACCGATGGCCAATGCGCCACCGGAACCACCCTCACCAATCACGGTGGCGATAATCGGGGTCTTCAGCCGCGCCATCACTTGCAGGTTCCAGGCAATCGCCTCGCTCTGGCCACGCTCCTCGGCGTCGATACCCGGATAAGCGCCTGGGGTATCGATAAAGGTGAGGATCGGCATCTTGAAGCGCTCGGCCATCTGCATCAGCCGGCAGGCCTTGCGGTAGCCTTCAGGCTTGGGCATGCCGAAGTTGCGCCGGACCTTCTCCCGAACATCGCGCCCCTTCTGGTGACCGATAACCATCACCGGGCGACCATCCAGGCGCGCCATCCCGCCAACAATCGCTGCATCGTCAGCAAAGTGCCGATCACCGTGCAGCTCTTCAAAGTCGGTAAAGATATGACTGATGTAATCCAGGGTATAGGGACGCTGCGGATGCCGCGCCATTTGCGCGATTTGCCAACTGCTGAGGTTGCCGAAAATGCTTTCAGTGAGCGACTTGCTCTTGTCCTGCAGCTTGGCAATTTCTTCGGTGATATTGAGAGAGTTGTCATTGCCGACCAGACGTAGCTCCTCAATCTTGGCCTGCAAATCAGCGATGGGCTGTTCGAATTCCAGGTATTGCTGACTCTTGCTCATAAGCATCCATTATCCGCGTGGCGGCCCGTCGGGCGTCAGAAATTGTTCGGCAATACCTTACGGGATTGCCGCAGATTCGTCGAGGATCACTGCCGTTACCTGCGCCACAAGTCTGGCGGGCAACACGCAGAGCCTATCTGTAGTGCAAAGAGACGCTGTCTTTGCCCAACTGGTCACGCAGGCTCTGCACCAGATCATCGGCCGGTTCAACGCACCAGTCATCACCCAGACGCAAAAGTACCTCGGCGTCCGGGCGCTGCAACTCAACACTGACCGCACATTCGCCACGATGCTGCTGCAGCAGTGCCGCAACCTTGCCCAAGCTATCCGGCCCATGACATTGAGTATCCAGGCGAATGCGAACACTGTCGAGCAAGGCGGTACGCGCCTCTTCCAGACTCATCACCCGCTTGGCCCGCAAGCGCATGCCGCCGGAGAAATCATCCAGCGCCACCTCGCCCTCGATGACCAACAGCGCATCTTTCTGCAATAGAGCCTGGGCGGCAGCATAGGCTTCGGAGAACAGCGAAGCCTCGATCCGTGCCGAACGGTCATCCAGGGTCACGAACGCCACCTTATCACCACGCTTGTTCTTCATCACCCGCAGATCGAAAACCAACCCGGCTACCGTTTGGCTATCACGCGAGGGTTTCAGATCGAGAATCCGCTGCCGGGCAAAGCGTCGTACTTCCTGTTCATACTCATCGATTGGGTGACCGGTCAGATACAGGCCGAGGGTTTCCTTCTCACCACGCAGCCGTTCCTTGAAACTCCATTCGCGCACCCTTCGATAGGGTTCGTAGACATCACGCTCGGTTGACGGTCCCAGCAGGTCGCCAAACAGATCATCATGACCGCTGTCAGCGCTCTTGGCGCTCTGCTCGGCCGAGGCAATGGCCTCTTCCATGGCTGCCATCAGAGCTGCGCGGTTCCGGTCGATCTGCTTCTGGTAGGCCTGTGGCTCCTCGGCAAAGAACGGTCCCAGCCGGTCCAGCGCACCGCTACGGATCAGCGCTTCCATGACCCGCTTGTTGATACGCTTGAGATCGACCCGGGCACAGAAATCGAACAAATCATTGAACGGCCCGCCGGCCTGGCGGGTCTCGACGATGGTTTCCACCGGTCCCTCGCCCACACCCTTGATGGCGCCCAGACCATAAACCACATCGCCGGCTTCATCGACGGTGAACTTGAACTCGGAAACATTGACGTCAGGCGCCTTGATCCGCAGCTTCATGCTGCGGCATTCCTCGATCAGGGTCACCACCTTGTCGGTGTTGTGCATATCGGCCGAGAGTACAGCAGCCATGAACGGCGCCGGATGGTGCGCCTTGAGCCAGGCGGTCTGGTAGGAGACCAGACCATAGGCCGCCGAGTGCGACTTGTTGAACCCGTAACCGGCGAACTTTTCCACCAGGTCGAAGATGTTGCCCGCCAGGTCGGCATCGATGCCGTTGTTCTGGCAGCCCTCCAGGAAGACGGCACGCTGCTTGGCCATCTCTTCTGGTTTTTTCTTACCCATCGCCCGGCGCAGCATATCGGCGCCACCGAGGGTGTAGCCGGCCATTACCTGGGCAATCTGCATCACCTGTTCCTGATACAGAATGATACCGTAGGTCGGCTTGAGCACTGGCTCCAGCCCGGGGTACTGGTAGTTCGGGTGCGGGTAGGAAATTTCCTCGCGCCCGTGTTTACGGTTGATGAAGTCGTCAACCATGCCCGATTGCAGCGGTCCCGGACGGAACAGTGCCACCAGTGCGATCAGGTCTTCCAGACAGTCCGGCTTGAGCTTTTTGATCAGCTCCTTCATACCGCGCGATTCAAGCTGGAACACCGCCGTGGTCTCGGCCTTCTGCAACATGGCATAGGTCGGCTTGTCATCCAACGGGATGAAATCGATATTGATCGGCTCAAGACCCTTTTTGGCCTGCTCGCGGTTGATGGTCTCCATCGCCCACTTGATGATGGTCAGGGTTCGTAGCCCGAGGAAGTCGAACTTGACCAGGCCGGCCGACTCCACATCATCCTTGTCGAACTGGGTTACCAGGCCACCACCGGACTCATCACAATAAAGTGGAGCAAAATCGGTCAGTTTGGTCGGCGCGATCACCACCCCACCAGCGTGCTTGCCGACGTTACGGGTGATGCCTTCGAGCTTGAGCGCCATGTCCCAGATTTCCTGGGCTTCCTCGTCGTTGGCGAGGAAGTCGCGGAGCATCTCTTCCTGTTCATAGGCCTTGGCCAGGGTCATGCCGACTTCGAACGGAATCATCTTCGACAGCTTGTCGGCCAGGCCATAGGACTTGCCCTGCACCCGCGCCACATCGCGCACTACCGCCTTGGCCGCCATGGTTCCGAAGGTGATGATCTGCGACACCGCGTTGCGACCGTACATGTCGGCCACATAGTCGATCACCCGGTCGCGGCCTTCCATGCAAAAGTCAACGTCGAAGTCGGGCATCGAGACCCGCTCGGGGTTGAGGAAACGCTCGAACAGCAGGTCATACTGCAGCGGATCAAGATCAGTGATCAACAGCGAGTAGGCCACCAGCGAACCGGCACCCGAGCCCCGACCAGGGCCTACCGGCACCCCGTTGCCCTTGGCCCACTTGATGAAGTCCATCACGATCAGGAAGTAGCCCGGGAAACCCATCTGGTTGATGATATCCAGCTCGAAGTTAAGCCGGTCGATATAGACCTGACGCTTAGCCTCATAATCCGGGGTATCGGGCGGCAAAATGACCTTGAGTCGTTCTTCCAGCCCCTCGAATGAAACCTGCTTGAAGTATTCCTCGATGGTCATGCCTTCGGGAATCGGGAAATCCGGCAGGAAGTAGGTGCCCAACTGCACCTCGATATTACAGCGGCGGGCAATTTCGACCGAGTTTTCCAGTGCCTCGGGGATATCGGCAAACAGCTCGGCCATTTCCGCAGGAGTCTTGAGATACTGCTCTTCGCTGTACTGACGCACCCGGCGCGGATCGTCCAGCGCCCGGCCCTCACCAATGCAGACACGGGTTTCATGGGCTTCGAAATCCTCGCGCTTGAGAAACCGCACATCGTTGGTTGCCACTACCGGGCAACCACTGCGCACCGCCAGAGCCACGGCAGCATGTACGTGCTCTTCATCGTTGGCCCGGTCGGTCCGCTGCAGCTCCAGATAAAAGCGCTCAGGGAACACCGTCATCCAGAAATCCAGCAGCTCATCGGCCACCTGCGGATTACTAGATAGCAAGGCCTGGCCGATTTCACCCTCTTTTGCCCCCGACAGCGCGATCACCCCTTCACTGGCCTCGGCGATCCACTCCCGGCGTACGGTCGACAGGCCATTGCTCTGACCTTCGGTAAAACCGCGCGATACCAGCTCGGTCAGGTTGCGGTAGCCTTTGGCATCCATCGCCAACAGGGTCATGCGAGTAAGCTGGTCATCATCATCGCGCCCGACCAACCAGACATCCACCCCGGAAATCGGCTTGATGCCCGCCCCCATGGCGGTCTTGTAAAACTTCACCAGACTGCACATGTTGCTCTGGTCGGTCACCGCCACCGCCGGCATGCCCGCCTCGCCCACCGTCTTGATCAGCGGCTTGACTTTGACCAGGCCGTCGACCAGGGAAAATTCGGTGTGTACGCGCAAATGGATGAAGCTGTGGTTCATGCGAATCCTGTGGACGCTGGAGGGATGTTCAAAGCATGGATTGTAGCGGCGGGGGTAGACTGCGGCCAGCCTGGCGCTCAGGAAACACCAAGGAAACACTGATTAATTACACGCAAGCTCAGTAGCCCAGTTGGCGCTGACCTGTTCTGGACTGTCGATGCCCCGGACGGGCATCGTCAAGCCCCCAGGGATGGGTTCACGGCGTGTCCAGAACAGGTCAGCGACAATTGGGTCAACACCGAAACTGATTTAATCAGTGTTTCCCTAACGGTCTAGAACAGCTCACCGCCAACCGTGCACCTGACTTCGGAGCAATTGATCAGCCCGCCTCAAGCGCCGTCAAGATTCCAAAACTGCCCGCACCGGTGCGAACGAGCGCCGATGGATGGGTGTAGCCCCCAGCTCGCGCAAAGCCTGCAGATGCACCGGGGTCGGATAGCCCTTATGCCCGGCCAGGCCATAGCCAGGGTACTGACGGTCCAGCTCGCACATTTCCCGATCCCGAGCCACCTTGGCCAGAATTGAGGCGGCAGCAATCGCCGGCACCCGGCTGTCACCCTTGACCACAGGTTCAGCCGGCATGGGCAGTGGCGGACAGCGATTACCGTCAATCAGCACCCGGTCCGGGATTACAGCCAAACCAGCCACCGCCCGCTGCATCGCCAGCATGGTGGCATGGAGAATATTCAACTGATCGATCTCCTCGACCTCAGCCCGGGCAATGCACCAGGCCAGCGCCCGCTCCTGAATCAGCGGAAACAGTGCTTCGCGGCGGGCCTCGGTAAGCTTCTTCGAGTCGTTCAGACCCTCAATAGGTCTGGTTGGATCAAGAATCACCGCAGCTGTCACTACCGCACCACAGAGCGGACCACGGCCAACCTCATCCACCCCTGCTATCAACTCGTCACCTGCCGGCAAGGCCCAGTCCATACTCAGCTGGGTCATAGCCGGCCCTTATCGCGCAGCAACTCCAGAATCGCCTCGGCAGCGGCATTGTCCGCGTCACGGCGCAAGAGCTGGTGCAGCTCAAGAAAGGTGGCCTGGGCGTCGTCACGTTCGGGACTGGGCTGCAGACGGGCGAGCAGTGCTCCCCCCAGCGCTTCAGGGGTCGCCGCATCCTGAAGGAACTCAGGCGCCACTTCACGCCCGGCGAGCAGATTGGGAAGAGCAACATGGCCGACCTTGACCAGCCGCTTAAGAATCTTAAAGGTCAGACCGGCCATCCGATAGGCCACGACCATAGGCCGTTTGAACAACATCGCTTCCAAGGTCGCAGTACCCGAGGCGATCAGTACAGCATCACAGGCAGCCAGTGCTTCGTGGGCCTGACCATCGAGCAGGGTCAGCGGCAAAACCATCCCGGATTCGGCAATGATTGCTTCCATCTGCTCACGACGCTGTGGGTTGGCGCACGGCAGGATGAACTGCAAAGAAGGGTCGCGCTCCAGGCACCAACTGGCAGTATCCAGGAACAGGCGCCCGAGTTTGCGCAGTTCGCCATTGCGGCTGCCAGGCATCAGCGCCACCACCCGGGCTCCAGCGGCCAGATCCAGCGTCTCACGCGCCGCCAGACGATCAGGCTCCAGGGCAATACGATCGGCCAGAGTGTGGCCGACGCAACGCACGCGCACCCCATGACGCTGATAAACTTCCTCCTCGAACGGGAACAGGGTCAGCATCAAGTCAGTGGATTCGCGAATGCCCAGCACCCGCTTCTCACGCCAGGCCCAGACTGAAGGGCTGACATAATGCACAGTGGCAATACCGGCCTCGCGCAACCGCCGCTCGACCCCCAGGGTGAAATCCGGGGCATCGATGCCGATGAACACATCGGGCCGCTCGGCCTTGAGATAATCGACCAGCTCACGACGAATCCGCAGCAATTCGCGCAGCCGCCCGAGTACTTCGACCAACCCCATTACCGACAGACGCTCCATCGGGACCCGGGTCTGCATGCCCTCGGCAAGCATTTTCGGGCCCCCGATACCGATAAAACGCGCATCAGGGAAACGCTGCCTAAGCTCCCGGATCAGGCCGGCACCCAAGGTATCGCCGGAGGCTTCTCCGGCGACCAGCGCAATACATAGAGGTTGCTGAGTTGCCACTACCGGGTAATACCGCGGGTCGAGGCCAGAATGGAGTCGCGGTAGAGCGCAACTTCGGGATATTGCTCGGCACTGCCTTCAAGCTGGGCCAGCGCCTCCTGCAGGGTCAAGCCCTGACGATAGACAACCTTGTAGGCACGGCGCAGGGCGCTGACCAGTTCTGCACTGTAGCCGCGCCGGCGCATGCCCTCAAAGTTCATGCCGTGTGCACCAGCCGGATTGCCACCGACCATGACAAAGGCCGGAATGTCCTTGAATACCGCGCTATTGGCCGCGCTCATGGCAAAAGCGCCGATATGACAGAACTGGTGCACCGTGGTGTAACCACCCAGAATCGCGCCATTGCCGATTTGCACATGACCAGCGATGGTGGCGTTGTTGGCCATGATGATGTTGTCGCCAACCACGCAGTCGTGAGCCACATGCACATAGGCCATCAGCAGGTTGTTGCTTCCGATCCGAGTCACGCCCTGATCCTGCACGGTGCCACGATGAATAGTACACCCCTCACGGATGACGTTGTTGTCACCGATTTCCAGCCGGGTTGGTTCACCGTTGTACTTCTTGTCCTGACAGTCCTCACCGACCGAGGCAAACTGAAAGATACGGTTGTTGCGACCGATTCGGGTCGGCCCTTTGATCACCACATGCGAACCGATGACACTACCGGCACCGATCTCGACCTCTGGCCCAATCAGAGTCCAGGGGCCCACCTCGACATCATCCGCCAGACGGGCGGATGGATCGACGATCGCCTGAGGGTGAATCCGACTCATACCTTATGTTCCGCACAGATGATTTCGCCGGAACAAGCCTCCTTGCCATCCACCAGCGCCCGACAGGCAAACTTCCAGATGCCCCGCTTGTTGCTCAGGTACTCGGCTTCCAACTGCAACTGATCACCCGGCACCACCGGCTGACGAAAACGCAGCTTGTCGGAGCCGACGAAGTAATACAGAGTGCCATCTTCGGCCTTGGTGTTCATCATCTTGAAGCCCAGCAGACCAGCGGCTTGAGCCATGGCCTCGATGATCAGCACACCCGGCATGATCGGATGGCCAGGGAAGTGGCCGTTGAAAAACGGTTCGTTGACCGACACATTCTTGTAGGCGCGAATCTTGCGGCCTTCCAGATCCAGCTCCAACACCCGATCTACCAGCAGGAAAGGATAGCGGTGTGGCAGATACTCTTTGATTTCGTTGATATCCATGTATGGCAAGGCCTTGCAGTGAAAATTGTGATGCGCCAGCGTGGCGCAAGCTCAGGATTCAGATGAACCCTGCGTCCCTGGAGTCACCGCCAACAACTGTTTTTCCAGTTGTTGCACCCGCTTGACCAGCGAGTCCAGTTGCCTGATCCGCGCCGCGCTCTTTTTCCATTCCGCCGCAGGTTGCATGGCCGTTCCCGAAGAATAGGCACCTGGTTCGGTGATCGAGCGGGTGACCATGGTCATACCGCTGACAAAGACGTTGTCGCAGACTTCGATATGCCCAACCATGCCGACCCCGCCGGCAATGGTACAGTGCCGACCGATACGGGTGCTGCCGGAGATACCGACACAGGCGGCCATGGCAGTGTGATCGCCAATCTGCACGTTGTGGGCAATCTGAATTTGGTTGTCGAGTTTGACCCCATCACCAATCAGGGTATCGGCCAGAGCGCCACGGTCGATACAGGTATTGGAGCCAATTTCGACATCATCACCAATACGCACACCACCAATCTGGGCAATCTTCTCCCAGCGTCCCTTGTTGTTGGCAAAGCCGAACCCTTCAGCGCCGATGACCGCACCGGATTGAATCACGACCCGGGCCCCGATAATCACGTCGTGATACAGGGTTACCCGGGCAGACAACCAACCACCTTCTCCGATCCGGCTTCGAGCTCCGACAAAGCAGCCCGCGCCCAGCGTAACACCCGGACCGATGACCGCGCCGGACTCGATGACCACGTGCGGACCGATTGCCGCACTGGCGTCGACCTCGGCATCCTCGGCCACCACCGCCGTTGGATGAATCCCGGGCGCTGGACGTGGTTTCGGATCAAACTGATGGGACAGACGGGCATAAGCCAGATAAGGGTTGGCGACGATCAGCGCATTGCCGGTAAAACCTTCGGCATCGGCCTCGGTCAGCAACACCGCCTCGGCCTGGCTAGTTGCCAGATACTTACGATACTGCGGATTGGCAAGAAAACTCAGTTGACCCGGTCCGGCTTCCTGCAGGGTAGCCAGACCGGTAATGCGCCCGCCCCCCTCACCAAGTAGCCGCGCATCCAAAAGCTGGGCCAGCTCGGACAGGGTCAGAGAGACAGTAGTACTCATGATGCTCAGCGCATGCTGTTCAGGCGTTCAATCACCTGACGGGTGATATCGAACTCCGGCTTGACATCCACCACCGCGCTGCGATCGATCACCAGATCATAGGAGCCGGCTTGCAGAACGGCTTCGACCGCCTGATCCAGCTTGGGCTTGAGCTGCTCCAGCATCTCCCGATCCGAAGCGGCCTTGGCTTCGTTCAGTTCGCGCGACTCGCTCTGAAACTCGCGGGCTTTCTGACGGAACTCCAGCTCCAGGCGTTCCAGCTCGGCCTGGGCCAGCTTGTCGCCGTCGCGCTGCATACGCTCCTGCAGTCGTTTGGCTTCTGACTCGAGGTTGCGCAGCCGCTGCAACTGGCTGCCAAATTTCTTCTCGGCATCTACGGAGTAGCGTTTGGCCGCATCCGACTCAAGCAGCGCCATCTGGTAGTCCAGCACAGCAATTTTCATCTGGGCGGCAGCCGGGAAACTGGCCATGACCAGCACCGACATCAAAGCAACGCGAATAAACTTACCCACTTAAAGGACTCCTGATAACGTTTCGTTATTAGCCGAAATTAGAAGGTCTGACCCAGAGTGAACTGGAAGACCTGGGTCTTGTCGCCCGACTGCTTGTTCAGCGGTACAGCCAGGCTGAAGCCCAACGGCCCCAGCGCCGTCAGCCAGTTCAGACCGACACCGGCACTGTAACGCAAATCCCCAAGATCGACATCCCCGCAGTTGCGGTTCTCGTTCAGACAATTGGTGTCGAACACGTTGCCGACATCAACGAACAGCACCGTGCGCAGCGAGCGCTGGTCCTTGATGAAAGGCAGCGGGAACAGCACTTCAGCACCGCCGGTGACCTTGACGTTACCACCGAAGGGCAACGGATCCTGATCCGGATCGGTCAACGATCCCTCGGGGAACCGCGGATCATCCTCGTTACTCATACTCGGCGTACTACGCGGCCCCAGGGTACTGTCACGAAAACCTCGTACCGAGCCGATACCGCCGGCAAAGTAGTGCTCATAGAACGGCACCGACTTGGTACTGCCGAAGCGATCCACATAGCCCAGGTCAGTATGCAGACGCAGAGTCAGATCTTCAGTCATCGGGAAAAACTTCTGTGCCCGATAATCGAGCGAATAGAAGCTTAGGTCACTGCCCGGCACCGTAACCTCAGCGCCTAGCGACTGCGAGTGCCCGCGGTCAGGGAAGACCCCGCGGTTGAGGGTCGACTGCGACCAGCCGGCGTTGAACTTGAAGTTGGTGAACTTATCACCTTCCTGGCGCAGGAACTCGTGGATTTCCAGTACGGTATAACGCCCGGTCTTGACCTCGTCATTCTGCACCGACAGACCGAAATTCAATCGCGAGTTGTCGCTGATCGGGTAACCGAAGTTGAAGCCGGCACCGTAGGAGTCAACCGCGTAGCTGGAGATATCGACGTTCAAACGGTCATAGTCGGTGGTGCGATAGAAGGCGTTGTAGCCCATGCTCACGCCGTCAACCGTGAAATACGGGTTGAGAAAGCCAAACGACAACGCCGTCTGGTACTCGGAACGGGTAGCACTGAAACTGACCCGGTTACCGGTGCCGAAGAAGTTGTTCTGACTGATCGAACCACCAAGAATCAGACCGGTACCCTGAGCAAAGCCCAGGCTGGCCGTGATAGAGCCGGACGGCTGCTCTTCCACCGTGTAGTTGACATCGATCAGGTCGTCAGCACCGGGCACCGGCACGGTTTCGACATTGACTTCCTTGAAGAAGCCCAGCCGTTCAAGTCGGACCTTGGACTGGTCGATCAGGTGGGTCGAAGCCCAGCCGCCTTCCATCTGGCGCATTTCCCGGCGCAGTACTTCGTCATCAGTCTTGGTATTGCCACGGAAATTGATCCGGTTGACATAGGCCCGCTGCCCCGGGTCAACCACGAAGGTCACGGTGACGCTGCGATCTTCCTCATGGATCTCGGGAATACCGTTGACGTTAGCGAAGGTATACCCCTCGTTGCCCAGGCGCCGGCTGATCAGGTCAGAGGTCGCCGTCAGCACCTGACGGGAAAAAACCTGGCCCGGCTCAATCAACAGCAACTTGCGTACTTCGTCCTCAGCCACGACCAGGTCACCGGACAAACGCACATCACGTACGCTGTACTGCTCGCCCTCGTCGATATTGACCGTGATGTAGACGTGTTTCTTGTCCGGCGTAATGGATACCTGGGTCGAGACAATATCCATATTGATATAGCCACGGTCCAGATAGTAGGAACGCAGACGCTCCAGGTCACCGGAGAGTTTCTCCCGCGAATACTTGTCGGCACTGCTGAAGAAGCGGTACCAGCGGCTGGTCTTGAGCTCGAACAGGTCGGTCAGGTCTTCGTTGGAAAAAACCGTATTGCCGACCACATTGACATGACTGATCGATGCCACCGAGCCCTCATCGATGACGATTTTCAGCGAAACCCGGTTGCGCGGCTCAGCAATTACCTGGGTTTCGATATCGGCCGAGTAGCGCCCCTGGGACACGTACTGGCGTAGTAGTTCGTTGCGCACCCCTTCAAGGGTCGCCTGCTGGAAAATCTCACCCTCCGCCAGGCCGGCCATACGCAGACCATTAAGCAGATCTTCACTCTTGATCGCCTTGTTGCCTTCCAGCTCAATCGAGGCAATCGATGGCCGCTCGACCACAGTGATCACCAGTACATCGCCTTCGCGGCCGAGTTGAATATCCTGGAAGAACCCGGTGCGAAACAGCGCCCGAGAAGCCTCAACCAGTTGCTGATTGTCGACCTGCTCACCAATATTGAGTGGCAGCGCGCTGAATACGCTGCCAGCGGATACACGCTGCAACCCATTGACGCGAATGTCGGTGATCCGGAAGGCGTCGGCAAGAGCAATCCCAGGCGCCAGGAGTGTCAGCAATAGCGCAGGCAATAGGTAACGTTTCATGAAATCCGTTCTGACTGACTGGTTGATTTTTGGCCATCTGCATGACAGCCACTTATTGGTAATTAGTAATTAGCCACCCAACCGGCTGATATCGTTATAGATGGCGAACAGCATGATCCCGACAATCAGCGTCAGGCCAATTTGCAACCCCCAGGCCTGAATCCGCTCGGACAGCGGCTTGCCGCGGATCCATTCAGCGGTGTAATAGACCAGATGCCCCCCATCAAGCACCGGAATCGGCAGCAGGTTGAGTACCCCCAGACTTATGCTCAGATAAGCAATAAATGTGAGAAAACTCTCCAGCCCCGACTTGGCCGAAGCGCCCGCCACTTTAGCAATGGTTATCGGGCCACTCAAGTTTTTTGCCGAGACCAGCCCGGTCAGCATTTTCTTCAGCGATTCCAGGGTTAGTACGGTCATGTCCCAGGTTTTGCCGACCGCCACCGGGATCGCCACCAACGGGTTGTAGTCAATTGAGCGGATCATGTGCTCGGGCCAGTCGAATGCTTCGACCCCTGCACCGATGAAGCCGACCTGACGCTCGCCCTGCTCCCGGACCGCCGGCACCAGTTCCACACTCAGGAACCGACCATTGCGTTCAACCCCCAGGTTCAGCGTCTGTCCCGCACTGTTCTGAATCGCCGGTACCACCTGGCGTACCCAGTCATCAACCGGCTCGCCATTGACCTCGACAATCAGATCACCCTCTTGCAATCCCGCCGCTGCCGCCGCACCGTCGGCATTGAGCTGACCGATCCGTGGCGCCACCACCGGCTGCCAACTGGTCAACCCCAACGCGGCAATCGGATCAGGCTGATCGGCGCCGCGCAACCAGTCGCGCAACTCCAGGGTGTAGGTTTGCGGCTCGCCGCCTTCCAGGCTCCGGGCCGTGACCTGCATCTGTCCGGTTTCGCCAAGCCGGCGGATCAATTGCAGATTAACCTCATGCCAACTGCGGGTTGTCCGGCCATCGACCTCAAGAATTTCCAGCCCTTCGCTCAAACCTGCACGCGCCGCCACACTGCCCGGCTGTACTGGACCAAGCACGGGCGCCAACGTGGTAATACCAACTACGGCGATAATCCAGAAAGCGACAATGGCCAGCAGAAAGTTGGCCAAAGGCCCTGCGGCAACGATAGCGATGCGCTGTTTGACGTCCTTGCGATTGAACGCGCGCTCCAGCTCCGCCTCATCGACCGGTGCCTCACGCTCATCCAGCATCTTGACGTAGCCACCCAGGGGAATGGCGGCAATCACGAATTCGGTGCCCTGACGGTCATACCAGCGATACAGCGGCGAGCCGAAGCCGACCGAAAAACGCAGAACCTTGACCCCACAGCGGCGTGCGACCCAGAAGTGCCCGTATTCGTGGATGGTGACCAGTAGGCCCAAAGCCACAATGGTCGCCACAATTGTAAACAGCAGATCCATTCAACGCCTCGTTGGTGAAGGCTTCAACTCAAGCCGGCAGCCTCAACTGCGCTGGGCAACCCAGTGCGCGGCCTGCTCACGCGCAACCTGATCGGCCCACATTATGTGCTGCAAATCTTTGACCGACTCCACCGTGATACGGTTCAGTGTGTCTTCGATGATAACAGGGATATCGGTAAAACCAATCCGCCGCTCAAGAAAGGCGGCCACGGCGACCTCATTGGCAGCATTGAGCATGGCGCAGGCAGTCCCACCGGCTTCAGCAGCCTGACGCGCAAGCCCCAGGCAAGGGAACCGCTGCGGATCAGGAGCCTGGAAGTCCAGCCGGGCAGTCAACAGCAAATCCAGCGCACTGACGCCCGAATCGATACGCTCCGGCCAGGCCAGCGCATGGGCAATCGGGGTGCGCATATCGGGATTACCCATCTGAGCCAGTACCGAGCCATCGACATAATCAACCAGCGAATGCACCACACTTTGCGGATGAATCACTACCTCAACCTGCTGCGGCCGGGCGTCGAACAGCCAGCAGGCTTCGATCAACTCCAACCCCTTGTTCATCATGCTGGCCGAGTCGACTGAAATTTTCTGCCCCATTGACCAGTTGGGATGAGCACAGGCCTGCTCAGGAGTCGCGCTTGCCAGCGCCTCCAGCGGCCACTCCCGGAACGGACCACCGGAGGCCGTCAATAGAATCCGACGCACCCCGACCGGTGCCAGACCACGGGTGTAATCGGCTGGCATACACTGAAAAATCGCATTGTGCTCACTATCGATGGGCAGCAACTGAGCGCCGGACTCAGCCACGGCCTGCATGAACAGCGCCCCGGACATCACCAGCGCTTCCTTGTTGGCCAGCAGTACCCGCTTGCCGGCGCGCACTGCTGCCAGGGTCGGTTCCAGACCAGCAGCACCAACAATCGCCGCCATCACCACATCGACCTGACCGCTGGAAGCAACCTGACACAACGCCTCGGGACCGTGCAGCACCTCGGTTGCCAGACCCGCCTCACGTAATTGCTGCTGCAGCACCACCGCCTGCTCGGCATGAGCGACAACCGCCACCTGCGGGCGGTGAGCCAGGCACTGCTCAAGCAGAACATCAACGCGACTGAAGCCCGTCAGCGCCCAAACCTGATAACGCTCCGGATGCCGCCCGGCCACATCCAGGGTGCTGACCCCAATCGAGCCGGTGGCGCCCAGCACACAAAGTTGCTGGCGCCTCACCCGAGCTGACTCCCAATCAACCACCAGCACAGCGAAAACACCGGAATGGCCGCCGTCAGGCTATCAATCCGATCAAGCACCCCGCCATGTCCAGGCAACAGCTTGCTACTGTCCTTGAGGCCTTGTTCGCGCTTGAACAGACTTTCAGTCAGATCGCCGACCACCGAAAACAACACCACCAGCAAGGCACCCAGCAGCCCCAGCAGCAGCGCCGGCAAGGTCCAGTTCAGATAAAGCAGCGCTGCCAGTGCCAGCGCCTGGGTCAGCAGCACACCACCCAGCAAACCTTCCAGGGTCTTGCCAGGACTGACATTGGGCAACAGCTTGCGTTTGCCCCAGGTCTTGCCGGCGAAATAGGCGCCAATATCCGCCGCCCAGACCAGCACTACCAAGGCCAGAATCAGCCACAGGCCATGCGCCTGACCTCTGAGCCAGACCAGGCCATACCAAGCCGGAACCAAAATCAGCAGCCCGAACAACCAGGCCAGCGGCATACCACTGCGCAACCCCTTGGCTTCGGGATAACGTACGATCAGGACACAGGCCAGCAGCCACCACAACAGCGCCGGCACCAGCACCGGGCCAGGTGTCCAGCCAAACTGATACAAGGCCCAGAGAATCACCGCCACAACCGCGGCATAGACCACCCGATGGGTCTGTGCGGTTTCACCAGCCAGACGAGCCCACTCCCAGGCACCAAGGGTGACCACCGCACCGATGAACAGGGCAAACAGACCACCCTGCAGGAAAATGAAGCCGGCAATTGCGATCGGCGCCAGGATTACCCCGGTTATTACCCGTTGCTTGAGCATCAGCCCTCCGCAGCTATCTGTTCGCTGGTTTTACCAAAGCGCCGCTGACGGCAAGCGAAATCGGCCAGCGCCTCACGCATAGCCTCATGCTTGAAGTCGGGCCAGTACAGATCGGAAAAGTACAGTTCAGCGTAGGCCAACTGCCACAGTAGAAAGTTGCTGATCCGCCGCTCACCACCGGTGCGGATGCACAGGTCAGGCAGTGGCCAATCGGCAGTGCTCAACCCTTGCTCCACTGCTCGCTCATCAATCATTTCGGGATTGAGCTCGCCGGCGGCTACCCGGCGGGCCAACTGCCTGGCGGCCTGGGCAATATCCCACTGCCCGCCGTAGTTGGCCGCCACCACTAACGTCATGCGTTGCCCGCCAGCGGTCAACGCCTCGGCATCACGCATGGCCAACTGCAACTCGGGGGCAAAGCGGCTACGATCACCAATGATCCGTAGACGAATACCGTTCTCATGCAGCTTGCGAACTTCACGGCGCAAGGCACCCAGAAACAGCTCCATCAACGCCCCGACCTCATCGGCCGGGCGCTGCCAGTTCTCGCTGGAGAAGGCAAACAGCGTGAGCACCTCAACCTCGGCTTCGGCGCACACCTCGATGACTGCTTTGACCGCCTCAACTCCAGCCTTGTGGCCAGCCACGCCCGGCATCAGGCGCCGACGCGCCCACCGGTTGTTGCCGTCCATGATGATCGCCACATGGCGCGGCGTGGACGCCTTGCGCCCCTCGACAGGCATATTCATGCTGACTTGAGCCGACAGCCTTAAACGGCCATCAGGTCCGCTTCCTTGACTTCCAGGGCCTTGTCAATTTCAGCGATGAACTTGTCAGTCAGCTTTTGCACATCATCAGCGGCACGACGCTCCTCGTCTTCGCTGATTTCCTTTTCCTTCTGCAGATCCTTGAGCTGGCTCAGGGCGTCACGACGGATATTGCGCACCGCGACCCGGGCATTCTCGGCTTCAGCCTTGGCCTGCTTGGTAAAGCCCTTGCGGGTTTCCTCGGTCAGCGCTGGCATCGGCACCCGGATGGTAGTTCCAGCGGTAGCGGGGTTGAGACCCAGATCAGAGGTCATGATGGCCTTTTCAACCGCCTGAATCATTCCCTTGTCGAAAACCGTCAGTGCCAAAGTACGCGAGTCCTCGACGATCACGTTGGCGACCTGACGCAACGGAGTGTCGGAACCATAGTAAGACACCATGACGCTATCGAGGATACTCGGGTGCGCACGACCAGTACGGATCTTGGCAAACGCATGGCCCAGCGATTCGACCGATTTTTTCATGCGCTCCTGCGCATCCTGCTTGATTTCGTTGATCATTCTCAGCCCTCGATCAGTGTTCCTTCGGCGCTACCGACAACCGCATTGAGCAGCGCGCCAGGTTTGTTCATATTGAATACCCGCAGCGGCATGTGATGGTCGCGGATCAGGCAGATCGCTGTCAGATCCATCACTCCCAGCTTGAGGTCGAGCACCTGGTCATAGCTCAGGCTATCGAAACGCTCGGCATTCGGGTCTTTCATCGGGTCGGCATTGTACACCCCGTCTACCTTGGTAGCCTTGAGCACAAGGTCAGCATCGACCTCGATGGCGCGCAAACAGGCTGCCGTGTCCGTAGTAAAGAAGGGGTTGCCGGTACCGGCGGAGAATATTACCACGTCACCGCTACCAAGGTAGCGCATTGCCTTGCGCCGGTCGTAATGCTCGGTCACGCCCTCCATGGTGATAGCCGACATCACCCGGGTCTGGATATTCGAACGTTCCAGCGAATCGCGCATGGCCAGTGCATTCATCACCGTGGCAAGCATGCCCATGTGATCACCGGTCACCCGATCCATCCCAGCAGCACTCAACGCTGCTCCACGGAACAGGTTGCCACCACCTATCACCAACCCCACCTGGACACCAATACCAATCAGTTGGCCAATTTCCAGGGCCATGCGATCGAGCACCTTGGGATCAATACCGAAATCCTCGGTACCCATCAGAGCCTCACCGCTGAGCTTGAGAAGAATGCGCTTGTACTTGGGCTGACGACTACTGGGAACTTGTGCCATGTTCGACTCTCTCTCGCAACATTGGAGGAAACACTCAACAAGTCACCCAGACAACAATTGGAGAGCACTTGTTCAATATTTCCTTAAAAAAGAGGCCCCCCGTCTACACGGGGAGCCTCCGTTCAACCTTGAAACGCGCCTCCGCTCCGAAGACGCGTTCTGCGGCGGTCAGCTCGCACACTTACTGCTTGGCAGCGGCAACCTGAGCGGCCACCTCGGCAGCGAAGTCAGACTCGGCCTTCTCGATACCCTCACCCACCTCAAAGCGAACGAAGGAAACGATCTTGGCGCCTGCTTTCTTGGCCAGATCGCCAACCTTGACTTCCGGATCCTTGATGAACGGCTGCTCAACCAGACTGGCTTCGGCCAGGAACTTGTTGATACGGCCCTTGACCATGTTCTCAACAATATTTTCCGGCTTGCCGGCGATCTTGTCGGCATTCAGCGCCAGGAAGATTTCCTTTTCCTTGGCCACGGCTTCTTCAGATACCTGGGTCGGGTCAAGGAATTGCGGGTTGCTAGCGGCGACGTGCATGGCGACATCACGCGCCAGCTCTTCATTGCCACCCTCGAGCACAACCAGCACACCGATGCGGTGACCGTGCAGATAGGCACCAACCACATCACCCTCAACGCGGGTCAGGCGACGGATGTTGACGTTCTCGCCGGTCTTGGCAACCAGAGCTTCACGGGCAGATTCCTGGTCAGCGATCAGCGGTGCAGCATCGGTATAACCAGCCTCGAAAGCCTTGTCCAGACTGGCGGCAACGAACGCCTTGAAATCGTCCTGCAGGGCCAGGAAGTCGGTCTGCGAGTTGACTTCAACGATAACAGCGGCCTTGTTGTCTGCGGCAACTTTGACAGCGATGGAGCCTTCGGCAGCAATGTTGCCAGCCTTCTTGGCGGCCTTGATGGCGCCGGAAGCGCGCATATCGTCGATGGCCTTCTCGATGTCGCCGTTGGCGGCAACCAGGGCCTTCTTGCACTCCATCATGCCTTGGCCGGTACGCTCGCGAAGTTCTTTGACCAGGGCTGCGGTGATCTGTGTCATGAATGATTCCTCTAAGATGGCTTGATTCTGTACTGCCCAGTTCAAGCGGGGCAGACATCTCATGGTGCGTTCAGGATATTGCAAAAAGGGGGCATAGCCCCCTTTTCGATACGGCAAGACTACAAGCCGTCAGCTCCTCAGCCTTCAGAGGCCTCGGCAGCCGGAGCTTCTTCTTCGACGAACTCGTCGCCAGCACCAGCATTGCTCTTGCCATGCAGAACGGCGTCAGCCATGGCGGCGGCATACAGCTTGATGGCGCGAATGGCGTCGTCGTTGCCCGGAATTACGAAATCAACACCCTCAGGGCTGCTGTTGGTATCGACGATGCCGATAACCGGAATACCCAGCTTGTTGGCTTCGGTAATGGCGATGCGCTCATGCTCAACATCGATAACGAAGATGGCGTCCGGCAGACCGCCCATATCCTTGATACCACCCAGGCTGCGATTCAGCTTTTCCAGATCGCGCGAACGCATCAGCGCTTCTTTCTTGGTCAGCTTGGCGAAGGTGCCGTCCTGAGCCTGAGCTTCCAGGTCACGCAGACGCTTGATCGACTGACGGATGGTCTTGTAGTTGGTGAGCATGCCGCCCAGCCAACGGTGATCAACATAGGGCATGCCGGCGCGGGTAGCTTCTTCAGCGATGATCTTGCTGGCGGCGCGCTTGGTGCCGACGAACAGCAGCTTGTTCTTGCCGGAAGCCAGTTTTTCCACGAAGCTGACGGCTTCATGGAACATCGGCATGGTTTTTTCCAGGTTGATGATGTGAATCTTGTTGCGAGCGCCGAAAATGTACTTGCCCATTTTCGGGTTCCAGTAACGGGTCTGGTGGCCGAAGTGCGCACCGGCCTTCAGCATGTCACGCATAGAGACTTGGGTCATGATAACTCCATATAGTCGGGTTGGGCCTCCACGCATCCCAGCGTCCAACCCCGAAGGGCACCCAGGACACCGTGTCGATACGTGTGCGGTTTCAGTTTTCGCCTGCCGCCAGCATGCTGACTCTATTCAGGCGGGGCGCTTTATAGCATAGAACCGCACACAAGGAAAGGCGAAGCTGTCCGTCGGAATACCGACGGGTCGCGGTCGGGCTGCCCAATCTGGTACACTTTCGTGCTTAATCCCCTGATCGATGCGCCTGCGGGCGTTACTGCACACGAGAGCTCAGCCATGACTGTAACCATCAAGACCCCGGAAGACATTGCCGGCATGCGTATCGCCGGCCGCCTGGCTGCCGAGGTGCTGGAAATGATCGGTGAGCACGTCAAGCCCGGGGTCACCACCAACGAACTGGACCGCATTTGCCATGACTATATCGTCAATGTGCAAAAAGCTATCCCAGCCCCACTCAACTATGGTGCAGCACCAGGGCGGCCAGGCTTTCCCAAGTCGATCTGCACCTCGCTCAATCACGTGGTCTGTCACGGCATTCCCAACGACAAGCCACTCAAGAGCGGCGACGTGCTGAACATCGACGTGACCGTCATCAAGGACGGCTACCACGGCGATACCAGCAAGATGTTCTCTGTCGGCGGCGTGCCGGAGTGGGCCGAGCGCCTGTCGCGGGTCACCCAGGAATGCCTCTATAAAGGCATATCGGTGGTCCGCCCAGGTGCCAGGCTTGGCGATATCGGCGCGATCATCCAGGAGCACGCCCACGCCAACCACTACAGTGTGGTGCGCGAATATTGTGGCCACGGCATCGGCAAGGTCTTCCACGAAGACCCCCAGGTACTGCATTACGGCCGCGCCGGTACCGGCCTTGAACTCAAGGAAGGCATGACCTTTACCATCGAACCGATGATCAACCAGGGACGCCCGGAAACCCGCCTGCTCGGTGACGGCTGGACCGCCATCACCAAAGACCGCAAGCTGTCGGCCCAATGGGAACACACCATTCTGGTCACCGCCGACGGCTACGAGGTTCTGACCCGTCGCCAGGAAGAGACTTTCCAGTAATACCTGCTCAGGGCGTGCCTGTGGACAACGAACTTTTCGACCCCGGCCAGTTTCAGGCGGAACTGGCCCTGAAAAGCAGCCCCGTCGCTGCCTTTAAGAAAGCCATACGTCAGGCTGACAGCGTCCTGCAATCACGCTTTGAAGGCGGGCGCGACATCCACAAACTGATTCACGAGCGCGCCTGGGTCACCGACCAGATTCTCCAGCAGGCCTGGCAACGCCTGCCCTGCGCCAACGACCCGGGCATCGCCCTGCTGGCCGTCGGCGGCTATGGTCGCGGCGAACTGCATCCGCATTCGGACATTGACCTGCTGATCCTGCTCAAGGATAGCGACGAGCCCTTCCGCGACAGCATTGAGCAGTTTCTGATGCTGCTCTGGGACATCGGCCTGGAAGTTGGTCAGAGCGTGCGTAACGTGACCGAATGCGCCGAACAGGCCCGGGCCGACATCACCGTGATCACCAACCTGATGGAGTCGCGCACCCTGCATGGCGATGAGCAACTGCGCCAGGCGATGATCGCCACCATCAGCGCCGGGCACATGTGGAGTGACGCCGAATTCTTCCGCGCCAAGCGCGCCGAACAACAGGCCCGCCACGCCAAGTTCAACGACACCGAGTACAACCTCGAACCCAACGTCAAAAGCTCCCCGGGCGGGCTGCGCGATATCCAGACCATCGGCTGGGTAGCACTGCGTCACTTTGGCACCAACGATCTGCGTGAACTGGTCGAGCGCGGCTTTCTCAACGAAGCCGAGTACACCATTCTAGCATCCGGACGGGCCTTTCTCTGGCAGGTCCGCTTCGCCTTGCACATTCTCGCCGGACGCGCCGAAGATCGTCTGCTGTTCGACCACCAGCGCACCCTGGCCAGGCAGATGGGCTATGAAGACAGCGACAGCAAGCTGGCGGTCGAACGCTTCATGCAGAAGTACTTCCGGGTAGTGATGTCACTGTCGGAGCTCAACGACCTGCTGATGCAGCATTTCGAGGAGATTCTCCTGCGTGATGCCGAGCATGCCGACATTCAACCGCTCAATAGCCGGTTCCAGATCCGCGATCACTACATCGAGGTTACCCAGCCGCAGGTGTTTCGCCGCACCCCCTCGGCCTTGCTGGAAATTTTCCTGCTGATGGCCCAGAACCCACAGATTCGCGGGGTACGAGCCGACACTATTCGTCTGCTGCGTGACCACCGGCATCTGATCGACGACGCTTTTCGCGCCGACATCCGCAATACCAGCCTGTTCATCGAATTGTTCCGCTGCAAGGAAGGTATTCACCGCAACCTGCGACGGATGAACCGTTACGGCATCCTTGGCCGCTATCTGCCGGAGTTCGGCAAGATCGTCGGCCAGATGCAGCACGACCTGTTCCACATCTATACCGTCGACGCCCACACCCTGAACCTGATCAAGCACCTGCGCAAGCTCGGACGCCCGGACTATCAGGAAAAATACCCACTGGCCTGGAAGATCTTCTGCCGCCTGCCCAAGCCCGACCTATTGTACATGGCCGGGCTGTATCACGATATCGCCAAGGGCCGGGGCGGCGACCACTCCGAACTCGGCGCCGTGGACGCCGAAGCCTTCTGCCAGCGCCACCATCTGCCAGCCTGGGATACCCATCTGGTCAGCTGGCTGGTGGAGAATCATCTGGTGATGTCGACCACCGCCCAGCGCAAGGACATTTCCGACCCCCAGGTGATCCACGACTTCGCCGTGCAGATGGGCAACCAGGTACGCCTGGACTACCTCTACGTGCTGACCATCGCCGACATCAACGCCACCAACCCGACGCTGTGGAATTCCTGGCGCGCCTCACTACTGCGCCAACTCTACACCGAGACCAAGCGCGCGCTGCGCCGTGGCCTGGACAACCCACCGGATCGCGAAGAGCAGATCCATCAGACCCAACAGGCGGCACTCGACATTCTGGTACGCAATGGCATCGACGAAGAGGACGTCCAGGCCCTGTGGACCCAGCTCGGTGATGACTACTTCCTGCGCCACACCGCCAGCGACGTAGCCTGGCATGCCGAGGCGATCATCCAGCACCCGGCCAGTCTCGGGCCCCTGGTGCTGATCAAGGAGACCGCCCAGCGCGAATTCGAGGGGGCTACCCAGGTATTCATCTATACCCCGGACCAGAATGACCTGTTCGCCGCCACGGTCGCCGCGATGGACCAGCTCAACCTGAGCATTCAGGACGCCCGGATCATCACCTCGACCAGCCGCTTCAGCCTCGATACCTATATCGTACTGGACGCCGACGGCGGCTCGATCGGCGACAACCCCGAACGCATTCGCCAGATCAAGCAAGGACTGATCGAAGCACTATCCAACCCCGACGACTACCCCGCGATCATCCAGCGCCGGGTACCACGCCAGCTCAAGCATTTTGCCTTCCCGCCGGAAGTCACCATCTTCAACGACCCGGCTGGCCAGCACACCATTCTCGAGCTCAGCGCTCCAGACCGCCCTGGCCTGCTGGCACGCATGGGACGGATTTTCCTCGACTTCGACATCAGTGTGCAGAACGCCAAGATCGTCACTCTGGGCGAGCGGGTCGATGATGTCTTTGTACTTACCGGCGCCGACAACCAGGCGCTGTCCGACCCGCAACTGTGCCAGCGCCTGCAGCAAACCATCGTCGCCACCCTGAGTGACAGCAACGGCAGCGCCACCCCGCGCCAGATAACCATTTGAGGACCCCGCGGATGAATCACGACTTGCAACGCCTGCAGCCCTACCCGTTCGAGAAACTGCGGGCGTTGATTGCCGATATCACCCCGAATCCGGCACTGCGGCCGATCTCGCTGTCGATTGGCGAACCCAAGCATCCCTCACCACCCTTTGTACTCGAAGCACTGGCCAACAATCTGGACCAGGCCGCGGTGTACCCAACTACCGCCGGACTGCCGCAACTGCGTCAAGGTATCGCCGACTGGCTGACCCGACGCTTTCAACTCAAGTCCGACAGCCTCAACCCTGCAACCCAGGTGATCCCGGTCAACGGCACACGCGAGGCGCTGTTTTCCTTCACCCAGGCTCTGGTTCAGCGCGACCCGCAAGGTCTGGTGGTCAGCCCCAACCCGTTCTATCAGATCTACGAAGGCGCAGCCTTTCTCGCCGGGGTCGAGCCGCACTACCTGGCCTGTGACGCCAGCAACGGCTTCATTCCAGACTTTGATCAGGTGCCGGTACAGATCTGGCAGCGCTGCCAGCTGCTGTTCATTTGCACACCGGGCAACCCGACAGGCGCGGTGATTCCGCTAGCGACTCTACAAAGACTGATTCAGTTAGCTGATCAGTACGACTTCGTGATCGCCTCGGACGAGTGCTACAGCGAGATCCATGCCCCCGACCGGAGTGGCCCGGTAGGTCTATTGCAGGCCTGCGCCGCCATGGGTCGGGACGACTTTGCCCGGTGCGTGGTATTCCACAGTCTGTCCAAACGTTCCAATCTGCCCGGCCTGCGCTCCGGGTTCGTGGCCGGCGACGCCAGCCTGCTCGGCCCCTACCTGCAATACCGCACCTACCACGGCTGTGCCATGCCGGTGCAGACGCAACTGGCCAGCCTGGCCGCCTGGCAGGACGAAGCCCACGTCGAGGAAAACCGCCGCCAGTACCAGGCCAAGTTCGATGCCGTACTGGATATCCTTGGCGACGTCATGGACGTGCGGCGTCCGGACGCCGGTTTCTACCTGTGGCCACGCACCCCGATCGATGACGAAAGCTTCTGCAAGCGCCTGCTGGCCGAACAAAATGTCGCTGTTGTGCCTGGACGTTACCTCTCACGCGATGTTGACGGGTATAATCCTGGCGCCGGCCGGGTGCGCATGGCCCTGGTTGCGCCGCTGGATGATTGCATCGAGGCGGCCCAGCGCATTCGTCAGTTTCTCGGGAGCCTGACCCCATGATCACTCTGTACGGCATCAAGGCCTGCGACACCATGAAAAAAGCCCGCACCTGGCTCGATGAGCACGGCGTGAACTACCAGTTCCATGATTACAAGAAAGTAGGGATCGACGCCGAACGGCTGCGAGCCTGGTGCGATGAGCACGGCTGGGAGAAAATCCTCAACCGTCAGGGCACCACTTTCCGCAAACTGGATGATGCGGACAAACAGAACATCGACACCGACAAGGCCGTAGCCCTGATGCAGGCCCACCCTTCGATGATCAAAAGACCGGTACTGGATACCGGCGACCAGCGGCTGGTCGGCTTCAAACCCGAGTGGTATGCCACCGCCTTCGACTGACACTCCATGCACCAGCATCCAAGGAATCACCCATGAGCGAATGTTTCAGCCTGGCCTTTGGCATCGGTACCCAGAACAGCGCCGGCGAATGGCTTGAAGTCTACTATCCGCAGCCCCTGCTCAACCCCGAATCGGCCCTGGTCAAGGCCGTCTCCGAGCAGGTCGGTTACACTGGCGGCAACCAGGCCATCAGCCTGCAACCCAGCCAATGTGGCGCTTTGGGCAAGGCCATGGCCGCTGCCGGCTACGCAGAAAGCGGCGCCCTGATCGCCCAACTGGAAACCAGCAACCGCCCGCTGGTAGTCACCATCCTGGCCAGCGACGAAGCGCCCAGCTCCACCCCCGAGGCCTACCTCAAACTGCACCTGCTCTCGCACCGGCTGGTCAAGCCGCACGGGGTAGTGCTGGCCGGCATCTTCCCGCTGCTGCCGAACGTAGCCTGGACCAATCAGGGCGCTATCGACATCAACGAACTGCCGCAGCGCCAACTGGCCGCCCGTCTTAAGGGTGAAACCCTGAACGTGCACAGCGTCGACAAGTTCCCGTGCATGACCGACTACGTGGTCCCGACCGGCGTGCGTATCGCCGACAGCGCCCGCGTACGCCTGGGTGCCTACGTCGGCGAAGGCACCACCGTGATGCATGAAGGCTTTATCAACTTCAACGCTGGTACCGACGGCACCAGCATGGTCGAAGGTCGCATCTCCGCCGGGGTTTTCGTCGGCAAGGGCTCGGACCTGGGTGGCGGCTGCTCGACCATGGGCACCCTGTCCGGCGGTGGCAACATCGTCATCTCGGTCGGCGAAGGCTGCCTGATCGGCGCCAACGCCGGTATCGGCATCCCGCTGGGCGACCGCTGCACTGTCGAGGCCGGCCTGTATATCACCGCCGGGATCAAGATCGCCCTGCTGGATGACGCCGACAATCTGGTCAAGGTAGTTAAGGCCCGTGAGCTGGCCAACCAGAACGACCTGCTGTTCCGCCGCAACTCGCAAACCGGCGCCATTGAGTGCAAGACCAACAAGAGCGCCATTCAGCTCAACGAGATGCTCCACGCCCACAACTGAGGCGCCGGCTGCACGTTTACAGCTGTGACATACAAAGACCCGCACCTTCCGGTGCGGGCCTTTTTGCTGCGTGCTGTTAACGTAACAGCCGCTGCACTATCTGCGCCGCCGCAACCATCCCAAACGTCGCGGTCACCATGGTCACCGCACCAAAACCACCGGCACAGTCCAGCCGCACGCCCTCACCGACAAAGGATTTCTGCTGGCACACCGTGCCGTCGGGTTTCGGATAGCGCAGCTGCTCGGTGGAATACACGCAGGGCACGCCAAAACTGCGCTTGCTCTCGGCCCGCGGGAAGTTGTGGTCACGACGCAACAACGAGCGCGCCTTGGCCGCCAGCGGATCGTTGACGGTTTTTGACAGGTCAGCGACGCTGACTTTGGTCGGATCAATCTGCCCACCAGCGCCGCCGGTGGTGATGATCGGAATCTTGCGCCGCCGGCACCAGGCGATCAGCGCCACCTTGGAGGCGACACTGTCGATGCAGTCAACTACCCCATCAAGATCATCAGTGATGTAATCGGCCAGTGTCGCCGGGGTCACGAAGTCCATCACCGGATGCACCTCGCAGGCCGGATTGATCGCCCGCAGACGCTCAGCCATGACCTCGACCTTGGGTCGACCAATCTGCCCGGCCAGCGCCGGCAACTGGCGGTTGGTGTTGGTCAGGCACAACTCGTCCAGATCGATCAGCGTGATCCTGCCTATGCCGGTGCGCCCCAGCGCCTCGACCACCCACGAGCCCACCCCGCCAATGCCGACCACCGCCACATGGCTGGTCTGCAGGCGCGCCAGGGCTTCACGGCCATAAAGTCGGGCTATGCCACCAAAGCGGGGATCATCAACAGTCATGTGCACCTCGAAATTCCAGGGCCGGCAGTATACCAGCGCACCACGTACTGATCATTAAACGCACGACCGCTACCAGCCCAAGATTCATCGGCACTGGCCCGGACTGTCCCGAACTTATCCACAGCACCATCCACAGATCGTGTGCATAACCGCAGGCACGGGACTGTCGCCAGCTCGCCCGGCATGGGACACTAAAATACTGATTAATTGCACGCAAACTCAGTAGCCCGGTCAGCGACAATTGGGCCAACACCGAAACTGATTTAATCAGTGTTTCCCTAAAGTTTATCCAGCGAATAATCCAAGCCATGTCCAAAGCCTCCACACCGCCTGCGCGCTTTCACCCGCGCAACCGCCATCAGGGACACTACGACCTGCCCCGGCTGGCCCAGACCAGCCCAGATCTGGGCCGCTGGCTGCGCACCAACCCAAACGGCGAACCGAGCCTTGACTTCGCCGAACCCGAGGCGGTCAAGGCGCTCAACCGCGCCCTACTGACGCACTGGTACGCGCTGCGCGACTGGGATATCCCCCATGGCTACCTGTGCCCACCGGTACCTGGGCGCGCCGATCTTATCCACTGCCTGGCCGACCTGCTGGGCGAAAGCCACAACGGCACGATTCCAACCGGCCCTGGCCTGGTCGGTCTGGATATTGGCACCGGTGCCAACCTGATCTACCCATTGATCGGCACGCATGAATACGGCTGGCGTTTCGTCGGTAGCGACATCGACCCGACGGCGCTCGCCAATGCCCGGCGACTTGTCACCGCCAACGCCTTGCCAACAGCTGTCGAGCTGCGCCAGCAGTCAGACCCCCAGAATATCCTGCACGGCATCATCGGCGCCGAAGAACAGTTCGACTTCAGCCTCTGTAACCCGCCATTTCACCCCAGCGCCGCCCAGGCCCGGGACGGCAGCCGGCGCAAATGGCGCAACCTCGGCCAGCCCGGCCGGGCACAGCGCGAGCCGCTGCTCAACTTTGGCGGTCAGGCCAACGAGTTGCACTGTCCAGGGGGCGAAGCCGGGTTTCTCGGGCGCCTGACCGAGGAAAGTGCGGCCTTCGCCCAGCAGGTGTTCTGGTTTACCGCGTTGGTGTCCAAAGCTACCAGCCTGCCGGCATTACAGGCGCAGCTACAGCAGCTCGGTGCCCGCGACGTCCGGATTGTGCCAATGCACCAGGGCCATAAGCACAGTCGCCTGCTAGCCTGGACCTTCCTGGACAAGAAACAGCGCCGCCGCTGGCGCCGCGAGCGCTGGCCACAGCCCGGTGAATAAGTCACGACGGCGGCCGGGTCTGTTATCATTGCGGCCTGTCCAACGCCGCAAGTGACCGTACCGATGACCGACCTGTCCCCCACCCTGTCCCTGGCCTGCGAACTGATCAGCCGCGACTCCACCACACCTGACGATGCTGGCTGCCAGCAGTTGATGGGCGAGCGCCTGGCGGCCATCGGCTTCCAGCTTGAGCCCATGCGCTTTGGCGAGGTCGATAACCTCTGGGCCCGGCGCGGCAGTCAAGGTCCGGTATTGTGCTTTGCCGGGCACACCGACGTCGTACCGACCGGTCCGCTGGAGCGCTGGAGCAACCCGCCGTTCCAGCCCCGGATCATTGACGGCATGCTGCATGGGCGCGGTGCAGCCGACATGAAGGGCAGCCTGGCAGCAATGGTGGTGGCAGTCGAGCGGTTTGTGGCCGCACACCCGAACCATCGGGGCTCGATCGCCTTTCTGATCACCAGCGACGAGGAAGGCCCCGCCACCGACGGTACGGTCAAGGTGGTGGAAACCCTCAAGGCCCGCAACGAGCAGGTCGACTGGTGCATCGTTGGTGAGCCATCGAGCACTGAACTGGTAGGTGATGTGGTCAAGAACGGCCGACGCGGCTCGCTCAATGCCCGGCTGCTGGTCAAGGGCAAACAGGGCCACGTAGCCTACCCACACCTGGCGCGCAACCCGATTCACCTGGCCGCCCCGGCTCTGGCTGCTCTGGCGGCTGAAACCTGGGACCAGGGCAACGACTTTTTCCCGCCAACCAGTTTCCAGATCTCCAACCTCAACAGCGGCACCGGCGCCACCAACGTGGTACCCGGCGAGCTGGTCGCCCTGATCAACTTCCGCTTCTCCACCGAATCCACGGTCGAAGGCCTGCAAGCACGGGTACGGGCAATCCTCGACCAACACGACCTGGAGTATGAACTGGACTGGAACCTGTCCGGTCTGCCGTTCCTGACCGAGCCAGGCGCGCTGCTTGATGGCGTCGCCGCCGCCATTGAACAGGTGACCGGGCGCACCACCCAGGCTTCCACCTCCGGCGGCACCTCCGATGGGCGCTTCATCGCCACCATGGGAACCCAGGTGGTCGAGCTGGGGCCGGTCAATGCGACCATCCATCAGGTTGACGAACAGATCAGTGCCGCCGACCTGGAGACCCTGACCGACATCTATCAGGCCACCCTGGAACGGCTGCTGGGCTGATGCTGAATCTGATCTGTCCACTGTGCCACACCGCGCTGACTCAGCAGGAGCGCCAGTGGCGCTGCTCCAACCAGCACAGTTATGACCAAGCGCGTCAGGGTTATCTGAATCTGTTGCTGGTCCAGCACAAGCGCAGCAAGCAGCCTGGTGACACACCGCAGATGCTGGGCTGCCGCCAGGCCTTTCTCGATGCCGGCCACTATCAGCCGGTCAGCGAGCAGATCAATCAGAGCCTGGCCGCGCAGACACCGGCCAGTCTACTGGACATGGGCTGTGGTGAAGGCTACTACACGACCCGGTTACAGCAGGCACTGCCAGATACCGCCATAGCCGGGCTGGACATCAGCAAGGACGCGATCATCAAGGCCTGTCGCCGCAGCAGGTCAGTCCAGTGGCTGGTCGGCTCCAGCGCGCGCCTGCCGGTCGCTGATGCCAGCCTGGACGCACTATTGTGCGTGTTCAGCCCCTGGTCTTGGGATGAATGTCTGCGCACACTCAAACCAGGTGGCCGCGCATTGCTGGTCGGCCCCCAGGCCGAGCATCTACTGAGCCTGCGCGAATCCCTGTACGACCAGATTCACCCGACTCCGGATCTGATCCGCGACTGTCCCTCCGGACTGAAGATCGTCAGTGACCAGACCCTGCGCTATGCTTTGAACCTGAACCCGGCCGACCTGGCCAATCTGATCGGCATGACCCCTCACGGCTTTCGCAGTCAGCCCGAGCGCCAGCAGGCGCTGATCGAGGCCGGCATCGAAGGACTGGAGGTGGCCATGCGTCTGGTCATGCTGCAACGCCGCTAAGAGGACCACACGTGCGCCAACCGGACATCGAGATCTACCTGCGTGAAGACCATCTGCCCGCTCTGCTCGACTGGCTGGCCAGTCTCGGCCAACTGCAACAGACCAGCACCAGCGGACGAGCCAGCCTGGAACTGGACGGTGTGCGCATCCCGGTATTGATCGTGCGCAAGGCCGCTGGCAAATGGGCCAGCATCTGGTTCGACAGCGACCGCACCCCTTGGGCCACCGACGCCGATTGCGCCCGTGCCGTGTTCGCCGCGATTGGTCAGGAAGTGCGTTGCTCGGTGGGCGGCTGGTCCGAAGACGATGGCGAAGACGATGCCGATCGCTGGCTCAAGGTCAATGCCGAGGGTGAAAACGAGTTTATCTGGGCGATGCAGCGCTAAGCCAACCTTGAAGAATCAGTGGCCGCAACCAACCTCTGACGCCCTAGCGCCAGATCACAGAGCCGGAAAGAGAAAAGGCTGTCCGCGTGCTCGGACAGCCTTTTTCTTCAGAGCTTGGCCACGTCTTCGGCCTGAAGGCCTTTTTGCCCCTGGGTCACGGTAAATTCCACCTTTTGACCTTCAGTCAGGGTGCGGTGACCATCACCACGGATGGCACGGAAATGCACGAAAACATCCGGGCCGGATTCACGCTGAATAAAACCAAAACCTTTGGCATCGTTGAACCACTTGACGGTCCCGAGCTCGCGTTCTGCCATTACCACAATCTCCACAACTGCCTGATAGGTACACGCTGTCCGAAGAAGGAGCAGCACTGTCGACGCTCCATATCAACCTGTACTTCAAACCCGTGTGCCTGGCGCAGATGCGGTCGTGCTCAACTGGGCGAGGGGCAGCCATACAGCCTGGCCGCGCCTCACATAGAAGGGTGTTATTAGAGGCCGTACCCCGATTCTAGCCAAACCCAATGCCGGTGCAAGTGGTTTTTATGCCGAGACAAAGGCCCTGCCGGCCAGATCACTGACCGGCACAAGCCCCTCCATTACTCGTCAACAGCAGTGCGAATGATATCGGCTTGGCGCTTGTTGAGGTTTTCCATCTGCCCGATACCGATCTGAAACGCCCAGCGCGAATCGGCATTGACCCGGATCTGTTCGGACTCAGACGGCTCCTGTGCAAAGCTCTCGATCACCACCCAGTAGCGGCCGGCGAGCTCATACAGCGCTGCTTGCAGCTCGGTACCAGCCCAGGTGGTGACGGTCATGCGCAGTTTTGGCTGATCCAGCTCCAGGCTATCACGCAGAGCCACACTCTGAGCGCGCAGATCGAGCAGGGCCAGAACCATGCTGTTGATCCAGCGCTCATTACCCTGCTGCTGCTCTGGAGCCAGGCCAGCGATGCGGAAGTTGTAATCGCCCTCGCCGGCCTTTTCGAGCGCCAGCACATCACCATCGGCATGGGCCCAGCGGGCACTGGCCGCAAGCTCCATCGGCAACTCGACCACCTTCAGATCAAGCCAATCATGGCTGCTCAGCGACATGCCCAGCGGCCGGCTGAGCAACCAGACCTGATCCTGCCCGGCAAAACGCATCAACTGACCACTGCCGGCGGCTTCACCAAAGATCAGCCCCAACTGGTTGTCACCAGCGCCCAGCACGACTTTCAGGCTGTTATCACCACTGGCCTGATCATCCAACCCGAGCCGGGCATGGTGCTCCGGGTTGGCGGTCTTGGCTTCAAGAATCCGCGCACCACGCAAAGCGGTCAGCAGTGCCGCCAAGCGCTCGCGCAGCACCGGAAACTGATCATGGACCGGCACGCCCCAGCCGTTCTGGTCGCGACGCAGCTCAACCACCTGATCAGCTCGTGCCAGGCTGATCCATTCAGCCTGCCCCAACAACGCCAATTGCGCCTCATCGAGCATGGGCCGGCTTTCCAGATCGGCCACCCGGTCACTGCTACGCATTTGCAGGGTCAACGCCACCAGCACCAGACTGACGATGGCGGTGACGATTATCAGCTTGTTACGCATATCCGCCCTCCCCTCAGGCCTTGCGCCGCCAGCGACCGATCAGCCACCAGCCCAGCATGCCGAGGCTGAGCAACAGCGGCACCAGACCGATGTTGATGACCTTCAGCCAATTGCCCAGGCGCTCGATGTCGGCGTTGAGCTGGAAACGGACATCACGCAGTTGCTTACGGATTTCCAGTTTGTCGTCGAGAAAACGCTGGATAGCCTCCTGCTGCTCACTGCTCAGCTCAGTCAACTGAGTGGGATCCTGATTCTGCTGCAGCTCGGCCAGACGCCGCTCGGTCTCGGCCAGTTGCTGCTGCAAGCGCTGCTCGCTGGCGCGGAACCGCCGCTCAGCCTTGCGCTGCAGATCCTGTACCACAGTGAACGGACGGCTGAAGTCGCCGCGTGAGCGCACGCTGATCAGCGCCTCGGAACCGGACAGGTTGTCCAGCGCGTTGATCAGGAAGCCACCATTGTCGGCCCAGGGCTGTGGAATACGCTGACCAAAGAAGTCCTGCACCTGCACCCACATCCGATCGCTGAGCAGATCAGTATCGGCCACCAGCAACACATTGATGTTGTCAGCCTCAGTCAGCACCGGTTCACGCCCTTCCAGCCCTTGCGGGTAGGCAGTGCTGGCCGGCCCTTGCAGGCGAGCGGCAAAGTGATAGATTTGCTCATCGGCCTGGAAACCATTGAGCAGCGCTTCCGGGTCCTGCAGGGTGGCAAAGCGGCTACTGTCGACCAACGCACTGCTCGCGGTACTTGAGAGCAGCGGCATGAACCGGGTACTGGCACCCTCGATCGGCTTCAGCGCACCACCGGTGGCAATGGTCAGCAACTGCAGTGGAGCGGTCACGGTGTCTTCGCTATCACGCTGGGCCTGTTCCAGCTCCAGCCAGCCAATATGCCGAGCCGGCAATTGGCCCTGGCCGCGGCTGACCGACATGCCCAGGCGGGTGTCGACCACCACCTTCTCCAGATCGTAGTCCACCCCCCAGGCCGCCAGCAGCGGGCCCAGGTCAGAAGCACGGCCGTCGGCCATACCTTCGATCATGGCATCAGTGCTGATGTCCATTTCCGCATAGGGATCGATAAAGCTCAGCAAACGGCCACCACGCAGCACGAACTGGTCCACCGCAAACAGTGCCGACTCGGTCAGCGACTTGGGGTGAATCAGCAGCAGCACCTCAATGTCCTCGGGTATCTCATCCAGATCAGGTTCCAGGCTCTGAATGGTGAACAACTGGCGAATCTGCTCCAGCACGGTCCACGGTGGCATGGGCTGGCCGCTCATTGGGTTCATCCCACCACCAATCGGCAGACCGCTGATCAGGCCGATTTGCGGTTTCTCTGGCTGCGACAGACTGTTAACCAGACGGCTCAGCTCGTACTCGAGCAGGCCTTCCTGTTCCAGGGTGAAGAACGGAATGATTTCACGCTGGGCCAGGCTGTTGGTACCGGCCAGACCGAAGTACAGCTTGTCACCAGTCTGACTCAGCGGAATCGCCTGCAAACCGAATTCGGCCGCGCGGTCCTCAGCCTCCGAGAACGGTTGCGGATCAATGATCTGCAAGCGCAGCTTGCCGCCGGCTACCCGCTCATATTCCTTGAGCATCTCCTCAACCCGGCGTGCGTAGTTGCGCAGCATCACCATGTCCTTACTGGCACGGTCGGAGAAGAAGAAGTACAGGGTGATCGGCTCGTCAATATCACGCAGGATCTGCCGGGTTCCATCGGAGATGGTGTAGAGCTTCTGCTCGGTCAAGTCGAGCCGGGCACCGGTCAGCAACACGCTGGAGGCCATATTGAAGGCAAGGAAGGCCAGCAGCAGTACCAGCAGGCCGGTACCGGAATACATCAGTCGTTTCATGTCGATCTCCTTTGCCTCAGTCGGCCTTTTTCAGGTCGATGACGATTGCCGTGGCCAGCAGCCAGACGGCCATCAACGAGATGAAATACAGCAGGTCACGCAGATCCAGAACGCCCTTGCTGATGGCATCGAAGCGAATCAGGAAGCTGAGTGAGGCAATGGCGTCCAGCAGCCACTGGGGAGCCCAGCCGCTGAACAGATCAAGCAGTAGCGGAAAGCCACTGACGATAAAGATAAAGCACACCACTACGCTGACGATGAAGGCGATCACCTGGTTCTTGGTCAGCGCCGAGATGCACGAACCAATCGCCAGATAGCCTCCCGCCAACAACCAGCTACCCAGATAACCGGTAAAGATCGCACCATTATCCGGCGAGCCCAGATAGTTGACGGTAATGATGATCGGGAACGTCAGCAGCAGAGCGATGCCGATGAATACCCAGGCCGCGAGGAACTTGCCCAGCACCATGTCGGCGCGTGACACCGGCAGGGTCATCAGTAGCTCGATGGTGCCTGACTTGCGCTCCTCGGCCCACAGGCGCATGGCCACGGCCGGTACCAGAAACAGATACAGCCAGGGATGGAAGTTGAAGAACGGCACCAGATCGGCCTGACCGCTTTCATAAAAGCCGCCGAGATAAAATGTGAATACCGCCGACAGTACCAGGAAGATGACAATAAAGATGAACGCCAGCGGGGTGGCGAAGTAGCTGCCCAGCTCGCGCTTGAAGATCACGCTCAGGTTATTCATGCGGCCTCCCCCGCGGTCAGACGGCGGAACACTTCATCCAGACGGCCCCGCTCGACCGACAGTTCCTTGACCGGCCAGTTGTGGCTTCGCGCCAATTCACCTACAGCCGGGAAAATAACCTCACCAGGCTTGGCCAGCACGGTCAGTAGTTGCCCTTCACGCTGCTGCTCGATCTCGACCACCCCGGGCAGACTCAGCAATGGCTGGGTATCCACCGGTTGCTGTAGCTCCAGGGTCACCGCCTGGTGATAACGTGAACGGGCTTCGAGTTCATCCGGCGTGCCGTTGGCCAGCAACTTGCCACGACCAATGATCACCGCCCGGGAACATACCGCACTGACCTCTTCGAGGATATGGGTGGAAATCACCACGATCTTGTTGCTGCCCTCGGCCAGTTGCTGAATCAGTCGGCGTACCTGATGTTTCTGATTTGGATCCAGACCATCAGTAGGCTCGTCAAGAATCAACACCTTGGGATCATGAAGAATCGCCTGGGCCAGACCAACCCGGCGCTTGAAGCCCTTGGACAGGGTTTCGATGCTCTGGTTGAGCACACCAGCAAGCTCTACCTGCTCTACCGCATGTGCCACGCGCTGCTGTTTCTCAGCACCCTTGAAGCCGCGGACCTCGGCAATGAATTCAAGAAAGCGTTTGACCCGCATGTCGCCGTAACAGGGCGCGCCTTCAGGCAAATAGCCCATCTCACGCTGAGCCTGCAGGGTCTGGGTCTGGATATCGTACCCACATACCGTGGCGCTGCCGCCGTCCGGAGTGAGAAATCCGGTGAGCATTTTCATAGTGGTGGATTTTCCTGCACCGTTCGGGCCGAGAAATCCGAGCACTTCTCCCGGCTTGACGTCGAAGGACAGGTTGTCCACTACAACGTGCTCGCCGAAGCGTTTGGTCAGGCTGTTTATGCTTATCATGGCCTCTGTTCCCCCAATATTTGTGCGACCACCCCCGCGGTCGCTTGGTGCGCCGACTGGGTGCGGATACTGGAGGGAATAGACCGCAACAGGGCCTGCAGGTTCGTCGCACGGCCACAGTTCGCAGGCAGCTTGTGGCTCCGAATCGTAGAAGCGACGCCGCAGGCGTCCCTGAAGTCTGTCCCGTATCGTGCACACGGCCAGTCAACGCGGGCTACGCAGCACACTACCCGGAGATACGCGCGGCGACGCCCAAGGTGGTGACTATATGGGCCCAGTGCCGGTCATTTCAAGCGCTGTCGCGCCAGCAATACGCCAGCCAAGCTGTAACAAGAGATTAAAACCGCTAAAATTCGCCCTGCACCCATGAACGACAGCTGCGCTGTCCTGCACACTGAGAACATGATGTCCGCCGTCTATTCATCCCTGTTCGGCCGTTTGCGCTTCGGCCTGCTCCGTCGTTTGCTGTATCTCTGGGCCCGCTCCGAGGTTATCGGCAATTCTGCGACCAATCCCGGATTGGATTCCGGGCGCCCGATCATCTATGTCCTGCCCTACCGCGCGCTGTCCGACCTGCTGGTACTGGATCGCGAGTGCAGCCGTGCGGGCCTGCCCCGGCCTGTGCGAGCGCCCGATGCCAGCCTGGACGAAAAGGAAGCCCACCTGTTTCTCAGCCGCGAACAGGTGTGGCTCGGCCGCCCCGATCCGCGCGGCCAGTCACCACGCCTGCTCAGAGTGCTGGATGCAGTCGAACAGCAGCGCGTAGAAGACGTGCAACTGGTGCCGGTCAGCGTGTTCTGGGGCCAGTCCCCGGATGTCGAATCCTCGGCCATCAAGTTGCTGTTCGCCTACAACTGGGCGGTCGGTGGGCGCTTGCGCAAGTTTTTGGCCATCCTGTTACACGGGCGCAAGATTCGCGTGCGGTTCGGCCCGCCGCTGTCACTGCGCCAGCTGGTGGCTGAGAACCTCGGCCATGCCCGCAACGTGCGCAAGGTCAATCGCCTGCTGCGGGTTCACTTCCAGCAACAACGCCGGGCCGTGGTCGGACCCGACCTGTCGCACCGCCGGACCCTGCTCAAGGGCCTCCTACACGCACCGCTGGTCCGCGAAGCGATTACCCGCGAGGCCGAGGAAAAGGGCATTGATGAAGCCAAGGCTCAGCAGCAGGCTGCCCGCTACGCCAACGAAATCGCCTCGGACTTCACCTACACCATCATCCGCTTTCTGGAGGTGGTGTTGAGCTGGTTCTGGAACAAGCTCTACGATGGCATCCGCATCAACCATATCGAGCGGGTCCAGGAGATAGCCCAGGGCAACGAGATCATTTATGTGCCCTGCCACCGCAGCCATATCGACTACCTGTTGTTGTCCTATATCCTGTTTCGCAACAGCCTGACGCCACCGCATATCGCCGCCGGCATCAACCTCGACATGCCAATCATCGGCGGCATTCTGCGCCGCGGTGGAGCCTTTTTCATGCGCCGCAGCTTCCGCGGCAACCAGCTCTACACGGCGGTATTCAACGAATACCTGCACACCCTGTTCAGCCGCGGCTTCCCGACCGAGTACTTCATCGAAGGCGGGCGTTCACGGACCGGCCGGACGTTGAACCCGAAAACCGGGATGCTGGCAATCACGCTGCGCAGCTTCCTGCGTTCCTCGCGCCGACCAATCATGTTCGTACCGGTCTACATCGGCTATGAACGGGTACTCGAAGGCCGTACCTATCTGGGCGAGTTGCGTGGCCAGGCCAAGAAGAAAGAGTCGTTTTTCGACATTTTCCGGGTGCTGTCGGCGCTCAAACTGCCATTCGGCCAGGTCGCGGTCAATTTCGGCGAGCCCGTGCCGCTGGCCAGGTTTCTCGACCAGCAGCAACCCGGCTGGCGCGAGCAGACCCATGGCCCGGACTACCGCCCAGATTGGCTGAACCCGACCACCCAGCAACTGGCACTGACCCTGACCCGCGCGATCAATGCCGCCGCCGACGTCAACCCAGTCAATCTGGTGGCCCTGGTGATGCTCGCCACCCGCAAGCTGGCACTGGATGAAACCTCGCTGGTGCGCGCCCTGGATGCCTATCTGACGTTACTGCGCCAGGTCCCTTACAGCACCAGCGTGAGCCTGCCGGAACTCGACGGCCAGACACTGATACGTCATGTCGAGGCCATGCAACTGATCGGTCGACAATCCGACGCCCTGGGTGAGATCCTCTATTTGGACGAACCTCAGGCGGTATTGATGACCTACTACCGCAATAATGTGCTGCACCTGGTCGCCCTGCCGGCGCTGATCGCCGGGCTATTCCTCAACAACGCCCGGCTAGGACGCGAACAGATCACCCGGCTGGTCAGCGCCATCTACCCGTACCTGCAGGCCGAGTTTTTCATCCATTGGGATGAAGCCGAGCTGCCGCAGGTGATTCAGCACTGGATTGATGGCCTGATCAGCCACGGCCTGCTGCGCGAGGAAGATGGTCAGATCGTGCGCCCCGACCCCAGTTCAGGCGAATTCGTGATGCTCACCCTGCTGGCCCGCAGCCTGCTGCAGACCCTGGAGCGCTTCTACATGGTTGCCGCCCTGCTGCTTGACCATCCCAACGGCAGCCTGGACGCAGAGCAACTGGAAAGCCTCTGTTCGGTCATGGCCCAACGCCTGTCGATTCTGCACGGGCTCAACGCGCCGGAGTTCTTCGACAAGACCCTGTTCCGCCAATTCATCCAACGCCTGACTGAGCTGGATGTGCTGTACAGCGACGAAACCGGCAAGCTGCGTTACCTGCCAGAACTGGAGGATATTGCCGAGAACACCGCCAAACGGGTATTGAGCGCCGAGATTCGTCTATCCATTCGGCAGGTAGCGCGCAGCTCCAAGCCGGCTTGAGGCCTTATCTAGGGTCAGACCAGACGCTGCTTGCCGTAGATATCGTAACGACTGGACTGCCCGCTCAGTTGTGCACTGGGGGGCGGCCCTTCAATCGCCGGGGCCTTGCGCGGACGCTTGACTGCTACCCGGTGACTGGCCAGCGCCAGGGCCGCGCTCAGCAGTGCCGGGGCATCCACATCATCGCCCGCCAACGGCCGGAACAGGCGCATCTCCTTCTTCACCAGCGCCGACTTGTCGCGGTGCGGAAACATCGGATCCAGGTGAACCACCTGCGGCACCTCATCAACCCATGCCGTCATCAAGGCAATGGCATCCCCTTCGATCAGCCGCATCCGGGCAACGATCTGCGCCACCTCGCCACCGGCTTGCCGGGCTCGCTCCAGGCCATCAGCCAACAGCGCGGCGATAATCGGCTGCCGCTCGATCAGCATCACCTGACACCCCAGCGCAGCCAGGACAAAGGCATCGCGCCCGAGTCCGGCAGTGGCATCGACAATCGTGGGGCGAATCGAACCCTTGAGCCCAGCCGCCTTGGCCACCATCTGCCCGGTTCCGCCGCCAAACTGACGACGATGGGCCAGAGCGCCCTCGACAAAGTCCACCCGGACCGCCCCCGGCGCACCCGGCGCAGTATCACGCAGGCTCAGACCATCCTCACCCAGGCACAGCAGCAGCCCTTGGGCAACATCCGCTGCCGCCCGACACTCCAGCCCCAGGCGCTGGGCCAAGGCTTCGGCGGCTGGACGCTGGGCTGCCAATTGCCAGCCAACAGCAATACGGTATTCAGTTGTTTCAGTCATGGTGTTCCTAAAAAAGCGCATCCTGCACAGGCTTCTCGGCCAGCTCAAGCTCGCCCGGCCAGGCCGGCATTGGCAGCAGATCGGGGACTCGCTCAGCCAGACGAGCATGGAACTGGCGCGCCAGTTGCGGCGCCAGCCGGTTATCCGGGGTGTGCATAAACAGCATCGGTACCCGGCCCTGCTCCAGCCATTGCACGCACTTGGCCAGCCAAGGCTCAAGAAACGCCAGGTTCGCGGCATTATCCATACCACCGATAAAACGTACTGCTGGCTGCTCACTCAAGGCCAGAGCATGTACCGGCAGGCGCGGCTTGCGTTCCTTGGCTTCACGGGTGGCCGGATCGTCAGCCGTACTGGCAAAGACCGCCCGGCTGTCGAAGATCAGCCGCTCGATGCCACGCTTGTGCAACTGCCGGTTGAGCTGACGTTCGGTCTCGTCCTTGCGAAAGAAGTCGGCATGCCGCACTTCCACCGCGTAACGCCAGGCGCTGGGCAAGGCGTCGAGAAACACCAGCAACTCGGCCAGCGCCGCCGGCCCAAAGCGCGCCGGCAACTGCAGCCAGATCGGTCCCAGACGCTGCTGCAACGGCGCCAGACGCTGAAAAAAACGCTGCAGTTCGCTGGCGTTCGGGTCCAGCCGGGCGCCGTGACTGATCTCGCGCGGCAGCTTGGCGCAAAACCGGAAGTCGTCCGGCAGTAGTTCAGCCCAGCGCGCTACCGTAGTCTCGCCCGGCAAGGCGTAAAAGGTAGTATTGCCTTCGACCGCACCAAACACCTGGGCATATTGCTGCAACCGCTGATCGGCATCAGCGTCGCTGCGATACAGACTCCCCAGCCAGCCGGGCTCAGCCCATAGCGGGCAGCCCAGCACAATACGTGGTGGCGGACAAAGACTCACGACTCAGGCGTAGGTATCGATACCGAAGATACCCGACTCCTCGGCGTCGACCGGCAGACTGGCAGTGAACTGATAGCTGGCCAGGGCCTGATTGGCCTTGCCGAACGCCGGCTCAGCGCTGTCACGACGCGCCGGAATGTATTCGGCATTGGCACTGGACGCATTGACCGGACGACTGGCTAGCGCCTTGACCGGCTCAACCGGTGCCGCCGGGGCCGTTTGCCCGGCGCGCGCCGACTCGCTGTTGGCCTGGGGGGCCACAGGGCGATTGATGCGCTCCGGGAGCGCATTGAAGGGCGAGAAACCGTCCAGGCGCATGGAAGAATAATCCAATTGATATTGAAACTAGGGTATCCGCCCTGACCGCACGCTGCAAGAGCCCCGGACGGCGGCATGAGCAGCGCTAGCGCTGCTTGGGCGTTGCTACCTGATCACGCAGATACACCGGCTGGGCATCGGCGGCATCCAGCCAATGACCTGCCTGCCAGTCAGGCATGGCCAGATCGAGCAGGTCTTGCGCATCGGGCAACATCTGCGGCCACTGACGTTCGGCCTGGACCGCCAGACGCTCGGCATACTGCCAGCCAGTACCAGCCCCACCCTGCAGCACCAATTCGGCGGGTGGGCTGACCTGCTCCGGCGCACAAACCCGCTCCTCCCCCTGCAAGCGCATAACGCCCTGCTCAAGCCGATAGCAGCCCCAGTACACCTCATCCATGCGCGCATCAATTGCGGCAGCGACCTGTTCAACTCCGTGCTCACGGTATGCCCGCTGTGCCAAAGCGGCCAGATTGGACACACCAATCACCGGCTTGCCGATGGCGAAAGCCAGGCCCTGCACCATGCCGGTGGCAATCCTCACCCCGGTAAAGGCACCCGGCCCGCGGCCGAACACCAGACAGTCGACCGCGGACATGCCTATCCCGGCCTCGGCCAGCAACTCCTCGATCATCGGCAGCAGGCGCTGGGCATGCAAACGGGGAATGATCTCGAAGCGGTGGTAGCGCTGGCCGTTATGCAGCAGCGCAGCCGAGCAGGCTTCGGTGGCGGTATCGATGGCAAGCAAGGTAGTCATGGGTAGTCCGTGTGACGAGTCAGGCGCGATTGTAGCCAAAACGAAAAACCCGCGCGACCGTGAGGTGGCGCGGGTTTATGAACTGCCGGTGCGGGCGATCAGCCCAGTGCGGCAATCACTTTGGCTGTGATCTGCTCAACGCTGCCAACCCCTTCCACCATGGAATAGTTCGGCTTGCCCTGGGCAGCGGACAGCTTCTGATAGAAGTCGACCAACGGTTTGGTCTGGGTGTGGTAGACCTCCAGACGCTTGCGCACGGTGGCTTCCTGATCGTCTTCACGCTGGATCAGGTCTTCACCGGTGACATCGTCCTTGCCAGCGACCTTCGGCGGGTTGTGCTGAACATGGTAGACCCGACCAGAACCCGGGTGCACCCGACGGCCAGACATGCGAGCCACGATTTCTTCGTCTTCAACGGCGATTTCCAGCACGTTGTCGATTTCAATTCCGGCCTCAACCAGAGCTTCGGCCTGGGGAATGGTGCGCGGGAAACCGTCAAACAGGAAACCCTTGGCGCAATCATCCTGAGCGATACGTTCCTTGATCAAGCCAATGATCAGGTCGTCAGACACCAGCCCGCCGCTGTCCATAACTTCCTTGACCTGCTTGCCCAGCTCGGTGCCGGCCTTGACCGCCGCACGCAGCATGTCGCCAGTCGAGATCTGGGGGATATCGAAGCGTTGGCAGATGAACTGGGCCTGAGTGCCCTTGCCCGCGCCGGGGGCGCCCAAAAGGATCACGCGCATATTGAACTCCTCGTCTAACTGAAATCTGGGGGCCGCCTGCGGCTCAGAGCCGGAGGCTGGCGGCACCAGCGGGCGGGCTCTGGGAACGACGGCACCCGGCCCGTGGCTTACCAGGCGCTGGCGTGTGACCTGTTCAGAGGCCCCGGCTGATGCGGGAACTGTTCGGTTATCGCAAAAGGGCGTTCAACATACACGCACAATCGGGCATGCACAAGCTGGACCATGGTCGCAATCGGATAAAACCCTGAAATGATTATCCGCTTGTGACCACTCGGTCAGCCGGTATTGCGCATCCCTGCCGCGATACCGGCAACCGTCACCAGCAGCGCCCGCTCCAGCGCCGGATCGATGTTTTGACCTTGGGCCCGGGTCCGTGCCATCAACTCAGCCTGAAGCAGGTGCAAGGGATCGGTATACGGGTTACGCACCGCCACCGACTCGCCAAGCACGGGATTGTGGGCCAGCAACCGGTCACTTTCGCGCAGATTGAGAATTACCGTTACAGCCTGCTCCAATGCCCTGCGCAAACGCTCGCCAAGCGGCCAGAGTGCCGGCTCGGCCAAACGCTCTTCGTAAAAGCGGGCGATGCCGGCATCAGCCTTGGACAGGACCATTTCCAGCATTTCCACCCGGGCCAGAAAGAACGGCCAGTGCGACATCATGTCGCGCAGTTGTTGCTGACGACCTGCCGCCAGGGCTTCAGCCAATGCCTGACCGGCGCCAAGCCAGGCCGGCAACATCAACCGGGTCTGGGTCCAGGCAAAAATCCACGGAATCGCACGCAGGGTTTCGATCCCCCCCTGGCTCCGCCGCTTGGCTGGCCGACTCCCCAGCGGCAGTCGCGCCAGCTCCTGCTCCGGGGTCGCCTGGCGGAAGTATTCGACGAATTGCGGTTCCTCACGGACCACTCCCCGATATATTGCCACCGAACGATCGGCCAACTGCTGCATCAACTCGCGCCAAGCCGGCTCCGGGGCGGGTGGCGGCAGCAGGGTCGCTTCCAGCACGGCGCTGGTGTACAGCCTCAGACTCTGCACCGCGATGCCCGGCAGACCAAACTTGAAGCGGATCATCTCCCCCTGTTCGGTAACCCGGAACTGCCCATTCACCGAACCTGGCGGCTGCGAAAGAATCGCCATGTGCGCCGGCGCGCCACCACGACCCACGGTACCACCACGACCATGGAACAGGCGCAGACGTACGCCATGCTGACGGGCGACTTGCACCAGCGCCTCCTGAGCCCGGTACTGGGCCCAGCCAGCGGCCAGAGTGCCGGCATCCTTGGCCGAGTCGGAATAGCCGATCATGACTTCCTGCTCGTCACCCACCAGCGCTCGATAACCCGGCAGGCCCAACAACTGATCGATTACAGCCGCCCCCTGATCCAGATCGGCCAGCGTCTCGAACAACGGTACCACCCGCATCGGCCAGCTCAGGCCGGCCTCCTTGAGCAGCAACTTAACCGCCAGCACATCGGAAGCACTACCCGCCATGGAGATCACATAGGAGCCCAGCAGTTCACGCGGTTGGGTGGCAACCACCCGACAGGTTGCCAGCACTTCGGCCACCTCCGCGCTCGGTTGCCAGTGCGGCGGCAGCAGCGGCCGCTTGCTGGCCAGTTCTGTCAACAGGAACTGGCAGCGCTGCGACTCATCCCAGTCAGCATAACGCCCCAGCTCCAGGTATTCGGTCAAGGCGCTGAGGACATCGGCATGCCGCGCCGCGTCCTGACGGATATCCAGGCGTACCAGACCAAGCCCGAAGGCATTGACCCGACGCAGGGTATCCAGCAAGGGGCCGTTGGCGATCAGCTCCATGCCCTGCTCCAGCAGCGACTGATAACAGCATTCCAGTGGCTCTCGCAGCTCATCGATACTGTGCAGACAGTCGGCCGGTTCGGCCAGCTCGGTACTTAGCGCCGCCTCTGCCCAGGAGCGGGTCGACTGCAGGCGGCTGCGCAATTGTTTCATCAGCGCCCGATAGGGCTCATCGACATCGCCTACCCGTTGGCGCAGCTCAGCGCTGGCAGCCTGCATCGAGAGCTGGTTGCTGAGCAGCTCGATATCGCGCAGATACAGATCAGCAGCCATCCAGCGGCCCAGCAGCAACACTTCGCGGGTTACCGGTGCGGTGACATTGGGGTTGCCGTCACGATCCCCGCCCATCCATGAGGCCACGCGCAAAGGTGCGCTACGCAGCCCAAGCCCCGGCCCAGCAACAGCAGCCAGTTCGTCATCGAGTCGGCGCAAGAACTGCGGCAGTGCCTGCCACAACGAATGCTCGATCACGGCAAAGCCCCATTTGGCTTCATCCACCGGGGTCGGTCGGTTGCGGCGGATTTCATCGGTATGCCAGGCCTCGCTGATCAGACGGGCCAGATCCTCACGCACGGCGGCCCGTTCTCCGGCACTCAGGTCATCGTGATCACGGCGGGCCAGCGCCAGCGCAATGGCATCATATTTCTGGATCAGGGTACGTCGGGCAACTTCGGTGGGGTGTGCGGTCAGTACCAGCTCAATATCCAGCCGTTCGACTTCGGCACTGAGCTGTTCGCCTGACAGGCCTTGGGTACGCAGGCGCTCGAACAGCTCGGTAAGGCAGCGCTCCTCGAAGCCAACGGGCTCATCCTCGCGGCGCCGGCGAATCCGGTGATACTGTTCGGCGATATTGGCCAGATTGAGAAATTGGTTGAAAGCCCGGCACACCGGCAGCAGCAGATCGTCCGGCAGGTCATGCAATTCGCTGAGCAAGGCCTCATGAGCTGCCTGATCAGTCTGGCGACCCTGCTTGGCTCCCAGGCGGATACGCTCGATCCGGGCCAGAAAATCATCCCCCAGATGCGTCTTGATGGTTTGCCCCAACAGCTCGCCCAGATCATGCACATCTTCGCGCAGCCGCACATCGATTTCCGCCATGCCATCCTCCTCTGACCTCACCATGTCCGGTCAGCATGTCGTTTTGCAACCAGGCTGACAAGCCCTGCTTTGGGCGGCAAGCGGCCTACAACTGATCTATGCTGAAAGTGTCGCCACAAGCGACTTGTCACTGGTTGTGCCCGGCACTCCGGGCGATAGGGGGAAACATGAAGATCCGTGAGCTCACCCAGCACTGGGAACGCATCGCCAAAGGCCGCGTCACCAGCAACACTTACCAGGTCAATCTGCCGTTGGAGGATGCCGCGCGGCTTGCCGCATTGCATGAGATGTATCCCAAGCGCCGGATTGAGGATCTGATCACTGACCTGCTGGGCTCCGCTCTGGAAGAGCTGGAAGCCGGCCTGCCCTACCAGCCGGGCACCAAGGTCATCGCGCTGGATGAGCTGGGCGATCCGTTATATGACGATGTCGGCCCAACCCCCCGTTACCTGGCCCTGAGCCGCAAGCATCTGCAGCAATTGGTCAGTCAGGAAAAAGAGCCGCAGCACTAGGAGCGTCAAAGCCCCTGGCGCTTGGCTTCATCCCACAGGGCGTCGAGTTCCTGCAGTGAGCACTGCTCGACGCCACGCCCACCTTCGCTCAGCTGTTGCTCGATAAAGCGGAACCGCCGCTCGAATTTGTCATTGCCGGCCCGCAGCGCCGTTTCGGCATCGACCTTGAGATGGCGCGCCAGATTGACCGTGCAGAACAACAGATCGCCGACTTCCTCGGCCACCGCGACCTGGTCGCCCTGAGCGATGGCCTGACGGATTTCGTCCAGCTCCTCAGCCAGCTTGTCGATCACCGGCAAAGTGTCCGGCCAGTCGAACCCGGCCCGGGCGGCGCGCCCCTGCAGTTTCTGTGCCCGGCTCAGCGCCGGCAGGGCTTTAGGGATGTCATCGAGCAGCGACAATTGCTCCGGCGCGTCGGCCCGATCAGCGCGCTCCTCGGCCTTGATCTCCTCCCAGCGGCGCTTGATCTGCTCCTGGGGCAGGCTCAGGGTGCCCGGCGGCGTGCGCAGATTACCGTCAGGGAAGACATGCGGGTGGCGACGGACCAGCTTGCGGGTAATCCCATCCACCACCTCATCCCAGCCAAAGTGGCCGGCCTCACGACCGAGCTGGGCATAGTAGACCACCTGAAACAACAGATCGCCCAACTCGCCGGCCAGTTGCCGGTAGTCGCCTTCGGCGATGGCATCGGCCACCTCATAGGCTTCTTCCAAAGTATGCGGCACGATGGTCTCGAACGACTGCTCCAGATCCCAAGGGCAACCATATTGCGGATCACGCAAGCGCGCCATCAGGTATAGCAGATCGTCCAGCCGGTAACTCATCCGCGGGCCTCCTGACGGTTGCGGCGAGCCTCCAGCACGTTCGGCAATTGGCTGATCCGGGCCAGCAGACGCCCCAGCAGGCTCAGGTTCGGCACTTCGACGGTCAGCAGCATGGCGGCGTAGTTGTCGTCCTTGTTGGTCCGGGTGTTGACCTCAAGCACATTGACCTTTTCATTGGCTAGCAACTGCGATACGTCACGCAACAGACCCGAGCGATCATAAGCACGAATATAGATTTCCACCGGATAGGTCTGTACCGGCTCACCACCCCAACTGACTTCGATCAGCCGCTCGGAATCGCGGTCCTGCAACTGCACGGCGTTGGCACAGTCAGCCCGGTGTACGGTTACACCACGGCCCAGGGTGATATAGCCGATGATCGGATCACCCGGCACCGGCTGGCAGCACCCGGCCAGTTGGGTCATCAGGTTGCCGACGCCCTGAATATAGACATCGCCACGCCGGCCAGGGCGGCTCGGTCGCCGGGGAATAAGCTCCAGCTGTTCGCTGTGCCGGTCCGGCTCGACCAGTTGCTGGGCGACATTGACCACATGAGCCAGACGCTGATCGCCCGAGCCTACGGCGGCGAACAGATCCTCCTGACTCTTGATCCCGAGCCGGTCAATCAGTTGCGCATAATCGGCCCCGTTCAGCGCCAGCCGGGTCAATTCACGCTCGAGCATCAGCTTGCCGGCCTGAACGTTCTGCTCCCGCGCCTGTTGCTTGAACCAGTGCTGAATCTTGGCCCGTGCCCGCGAGGTATTGACGTAACCGAGGTTGGTGTTGAGCCAGTCCCGGCTTGGGCCGTTGTGCTTGCCGGTGATGATTTCGACCTGCTCGCCGGTCTGCAGAATGTAGTTGAGCGGGACAATCCGCCCATTGACCTTGGCACCCCGGCAGCGGTGACCAATCTCGGTATGAATGCGATAGGCGAAATCCAGCGGGGTCGCGCCCTTGGGCACATCCACCGCATGGCCATCGGGGGTGAACAGATAGATGCGATCGGGCTCGAAGTCGACCCTCAACTGTTCGGCCAGACCACCAATATCGCCCATTTCCTCGTGCCATTCGAGCACCTGGCGCAACCAGGCGATCTTGTCTTCGTAGGCGTTGGAGGCGCTGTTGACGTCGGTACCCTTGTAGCGCCAGTGGGCGCAAACCCCCAGTTCGGCTTCCTCGTGCATGGCCTGAGTCCGGATTTGGACTTCCAGCACTTTGCCCTCCGGGCCGATCACCGCAGTATGCAGCGAGCGGTAGCCATTTTCCTTGGGATTGGCGATATAGTCGTCGAACTCGTTGGGAATGTGCCGCCACAGGCTATGCACGATACCCAGCGCGGTATAGCAGTCACGCACCAGCGGCACCAGAACCCGAACCGCCCGCACGTCATAGATCTGACTGAAATCGATCCCCTTGCGCTGCATCTTGCGCCAGATCGAATAAATGTGTTTGGCCCGACCGGTGATCTCGGCGTGGATACCCGCCTCTTCCAGCTCGCTGCGCAGCTGGTTCATGACACTGTCGATGTACTCCTGACGATCCAGTCGGCGCTCGTCCAGCAGCTTGGCGATCTGCTTGTATTGCACCGGCTCGAGGTAGCGGAACGACAGATCTTCCAACTCCCACTTGATGTGACCGATGCCCAGCCGGTGGGCCAGCGGGGCATAGATGTCGAACACCTCGCGGGCGACCCGATAGCGTTTCTCCTCGGGCGCATCCTTGACCGCCCGGATCGCACAGGTACGCTCGGCCAGCTTGATCAGCGCCACCCGTACGTCATCGACCATGGTCACCAGCATCTTGCGCAGATTCTCGATCTGCGCCTGAGGGCTGAACGCCTTGGTCTTGGCTGGGTTTTGCGAGACGCTGATGGCCGCCATCCGCTGCACCCCATCCACCAGCCGGGCGACTACCTCACCAAACCGGTGCTCGACCTCGGCCAGGTCAGTCTTGCGCTCACGCACCGCCCGGTAGACCACGGCGGCCACCAGTGAATCCTGGTCCAGTTTGAGATCGGCCAGAATCTCGGCCATTTCCAGGCCGATCCGGTAACTGCTGGTGCCTTCGGACCAGATGTTCTCTGCGGCGATCGCCGCCTGCTCGAGATCTTCCGCCCACTCACAGGCTTCACGCAGCACCGCCGGTGACTGCAACGGCACGCGGTGCTGAATACGCTCCAGCCAGGCATCCAGATTGACGCTGCCGTCACGATTGATCGGGTGTTCCGCTCTGACTTGTACCATTACCTCGATTCCTCGCCGCTCTGGCGACACTCACTTGTGGTGTCGAAACAGAGCCATGGCTTCCACATGGGCAGTATGCGGGAACATATCCATGATCCCGATCCGCTCCAGTCGATATCCCGCTTCGGCCAGCAGTCCCGCATCACGCGCCAGGGTCGCCGGATTGCAGGAAACATACAACACCCGACCAACCCCCAGCGCCGCCAACCCCCGGACCACCTGTTGCGCCCCGTCACGCGGCGGATCCAGCAAAGCCGCGTCCCAAACCTGTCCGGACAATATCTCCGTCACCGGCTTCGACAAGTCCGCCTGGGAAAAGTGCAGGCCCTGCAGCGCATTTTTGCCGGCGTTGGCCGCAGCCCGGGCCACCATCGCCTCACTGCCTTCGATGGCGCTGACCTGCGCACCCTGGCGCGCCAGGGCCAGGGCAAAATTACCTACCCCGCAAAACAGATCCAGGATCCGCTCACCCGGTTGTGGTGCCAGCCAGTCCAGCGCCTGGTTGACCATCCGCTGGTTGATCTCGGCATTGACCTGAGTGAAGTCACCCGGAGCGAACTCAAAGCATAGCTGCTGATCGGCCAGACGGTAGGCCGGCATTGCCTGCTCGGCATCGGCCGTCACGCACCGCGCCGCCTGCCCCTCTTCACCCTGTAGCCAGCAGTGTGCCTGGTGCGCCCGGGCCAGCACGCCAAGCGCCTCGACATCAGCCGCCGGCAACGCGCGGACATGCCGCACCAACAATGCCGGCCGCTCACCACCGATCAGCTCGACATGCCCCAACGCCTGAGGTGCCTGCAAACGCCCCAGCACTGCCGGCAGTGCCTTGAGCAAGGCTTCAAGCGCAGGCACCAGAATGGGGCATTGATTCACTTCGACCAGCTCGCTGCTGCCACGCTGGCGATAACCTACCTGCAAACGCTGCTGCTCCGGCTGCCAGCGAACGGCGATACGGGTACGCTGCCGGTAGCCGTATTCCGGCCCCAGCAGCGGTGCTGCCCAGTGCTCTGGTTGTATACCGGCAAAATGTTGCAATTGCTGGGCCAGGGCCTGCTGTTTAATCCTGAGCTGAGTCGCATGTGGCATGTGTTGGAGATTGCAGCCACCGCACAGATCGGCATGCACGCAGACCGGAACCTGGCGTTCGGAATCCCCACCGAGCACCCGTTCCAGGCGCGCCTCGATCAGCTTGCTGCGGGCCTGAACAACCCGTGCGCGGACGGTTTCTCCAGGCAGACCGCCCTCAACGAACACCGTGCGCCCCTGCCATTGACCGATGCCACGGCCATCATGGGTCAGGCGCTCCAGTCCAAGCTCCAGCCGTTGGCCAATGGCCGCTGGCGCCTGCGCCTGCGGCGTACGCCGCGCCCGCCCTCGAAATCTGTTCATGGTCAGTTGTCGTATACCCCGGTGGACAAGTAGCGGTCACCCCGGTCGCAAATGATTGCCACAATCACCGCATTCTCGACCTCAGCACTGATACGCAAGGCCCCGGCCACCGCGCCGCCAGAGGAAACACCACAGAAGATGCCCTCTTCACGAGCCAGACGACGCATGGTTCGCTCGGCCTCCTCCTGGCCCATGTCAATCACCTGATCGACCCGGCTGGCATCGAAGATGCTCGGCAGATAGGCCTCTGGCCAGCGCCGGATACCAGGAATCGAGGCGCCTTCCATCGGCTGCAGGCCGACGATCCGGATCGCCGGGTTCTGTTCCTTGAGATAGCGGGACGTGCCCATGATGGTGCCGGTGGTGCCCATCGAGCTGACGAAATGGGTAATGCTGCCTTGGGTATCGCGCCAGATCTCCGGACCGGTACCAGTGTAGTGAGCCTCAGGATTGTCCTGATTGCCAAACTGGTCGAGCACCTTGCCCTTGCCTTCGCTTTGCATCTGCAACGCCAGATCACGGGCACCTTCCATGCTTGCCTCGCGGCTGACCAAAATCAGTTCGGCACCATAGGCGGTCATCGCCGCCTTGCGCTCGGCACTCATGTTGTCGGGCATGATCAGGACCATCCGATAACCTTTGATCGCCGCCACCATGGCCAGCGCGATACCGGTATTGCCTGAGGTCGCCTCGATCAGTGTGTCGCCCGGTTTGATCGCCCCGCTCAGCTCAGCGCGCTCAATCATTGACAGTGCCGGACGATCCTTGACCGACCCCGCCGGATTGTTGCCTTCGAGCTTGACCAGTACGGTATTGCTGGTTTGGCCAGGCAAACGTTGCAGGCGAACCAGAGGGGTGTTGCCAATGCAGTCGGCAATGGTGGGATACTCGATATTCATCATTCACCTACATACTCAATTACGTCAGTTTGCCGCCCTCCAGGCCCATTGACAGGACGCTACTCTGAGGTTCGGCTCTGGCTTGAGGCTGTGCTTTTTTGTCAGTACGCCTATGATACCGACAAACGGGTCTCAGGACCCAGGTGAAACACAAATCGGACACAGAAAATCCTGGTAGGCCGGTGAACCATGTTTCCCTGAATATTCTGACCCACCAACAACCTGCACGAGAGGTCCCATGAGCGAGATTGGCATCAAGGCCCGCATCCTGTTGATGACCCTGGTCCCGGCCGGGCTTCTGGCAGTGACTCTGGGTGGCTGGTTTGCCTGGCAACAGTCGAACCAGTTGGAACGCCAGCTGCTCGAACGCGGACTGATGACCGTCGAGTACCTGCAACGCCCCAGCACCGTGGCCCTGATCCACCAACAGCCCGAAGAACTGAGTACTCTGCTGAACAACGCCCTCAATCACAGCGATGTCAGAGCCGTCAGCCTGCTCAGCCCCGACCAGCAATTGCTGACCCATGCCGGCCCACGGATGATCCCCGGCGCACGCACCCTGGCGACCGACGGGCTGGGCGCCGGCACTGGCCTGCAAGTCCGTGCTAGCAGGGCCAGCAGCCGTTTCACCCTGCCGCTGCTGGCCACCACCGAACTGATTGCACAATTTCCCGATGCCCTGCTGGAAGCCGATCAGTTGCTTGGCTGGCTGGAGGTCGAACTGAGCCACAGCAGCACCCAGATCCGCCGCTACCAGGGGCTGCTGAGCGCCAGCGCCCTGATTATCATCGGTCTGCTGATTACCGGCGGGGTAGTCAGCACCATGGGCCGACGCATCACCGATCCGGTCGGCCAGATCAACGACACCATTGACCGGATCAGCGAAGGCCAACTGGATGTACGCCTGGGCGCTACCGGCAGCCGCGAACTGGATGATCTGGCCAATGGCATCAACACCATGGCCCGCACCCTGCAGAGCGCCCAAGGCGAACTGCAGCAGAACATCGACCAAGCCACCGAAGACTTAAGGCAAACCCTGGAAACCATCGAAATCCAGAACATCGAGTTGGACATGGCGCGCAAGACTGCTCAAGAAGCCAGCCGGATCAAATCTGAATTCCTGGCCAACATGAGCCATGAATTGCGCACCCCACTCAACGGCATCCTCGGCTTCAGCAATCTGCTGCAGCGTACCGAACTGAGTCCACGCCAACAGGAATACCTGGATACCATTGGCAAGTCGGCCGACAACCTGTTGGCGATCATCAACGAGATCCTCGACTTCTCCAAGATCGAAGCCGGCAAGCTGATTCTCGACAACCTGCCATTCAACCTGCGCGACCTGATTCAGGACACCCTGACCATGCTCGCCCCGGCCGCCCATATCAAGGGCCTGGAGTTGGTCAACATCATCTACCGCGACACGCCGTTGGGGCTGAGCGGCGACCCGCTGCGGCTCAAGCAGATCCTCGCCAACCTGATCAGCAATGCAATCAAGTTCACCCATCAGGGCTCGGTTTGCGTGCGCACCATGCTCGAGCAGGAAGACGAGACCCACGCCCTGCTGAGAATCAGCGTGACCGACACCGGCGTTGGCCTGACCAGCGCCGAGCAGAAGTCGCTGTTCCAGGCCTTCAGTCAGGCCGACAACACCCTGACCAGGCAATCCGGCGGTACCGGTCTGGGGCTGGTGATCGCCAAACGCCTGGTCGAGCAGATGCACGGCGAAATCGGCCTGCACAGCAAGCCCGGCGAAGGCTCGGAATTCTGGCTGACGCTACGCCTGAACAAATCCAGTCAGGCCGCCGACGACTTACCCGATACACCGCTGGCGGGCCTCAGTGCCGCACTGATCGAGCCTCAACTGTTAAGCCGTCAGGCGCTGCTGCACGGCCTTGAGGACCTGGGCCTGAACGTTTGCCTGTATGACAGCCCGCAAGCCCTGGAACAGCAGCTTCAGAGCGGAGCCGAGCCACCGGCTTTGGTGTTGTTAAGCTCGCAGCAACCCAACTGTGGTCCCGGCGAGCCGCTAAATCTGGCCCGTGAATGGGCCAAACAGCATGACAGCAAGTACATTCTGCTGACCGAAACCAGCGAGCACCTGCCCGAACTTGATCAATTGGTCGGCTCGCAATGCCAGGTCCTTTCCAAACCGGTCTGCCAACGCAAACTGTTCCGCGCCGCCCTGCTGCTGCTACGCCCGCAACCCCAGAACGACCCCGCCGTCAACCAACCACGCCAGGAGAGCCTGCTCAAGGTTTTGTGTGTCGACGACAACCCGGCAAACCTGCGCCTGGTCGAAACCTTCCTCAGCGAAATGGGAGCCCAGGTCATCACCGCCAGCAGCGGCGAAGAAGCCCTGAGCATTACCGGTGAGCAGCGTATTGATCTGATATTCATGGACGTTCAGATGCCTGGCATGGACGGCCGCCAGACCACTGCCGAACTGCGTCTGCGCGAAGAGATTGCCGGTTGCGATGCGGTCCCGATAGTTGCCCTGACCGCCCATGCCCTGGCCGAGGAGCGGCGACAACTGCTCAAATGTGGCATGAACGACTATCTGAGCAAGCCGATCAGCCCGGAACAGCTGCGCTACTGCGTGCACCGCTGGACCGGCATCATTCTTGACCCGCTACCCGAAGCACCAGCACGTGATGATGAGCCGCAACCCGAGGCCAGCACCCTGGATGAAGCGCTGCCAGTGCTGGACAACGCCGAAGGCTTGCGCCTGGCCGCCGGCAAGCTAGATTTGGCCGAAGACATGTTGCACATGCTGATCGGCAGCCTGGCGGATGAACGCCGGCGTATCGAACAGGCACTGCAGCAGGAACAGCCAGACGCCCTGCTCGAACATGTTCACCGCCTGCATGGCGCTACCCGCTATTGCGGCGTGCCACAATTGCGTAATTGTTGCCAGGCGGCTGAGAATCGACTGAAACAGGGGCAGAACTGCCAGGCCGAGATCCACCAACTGCTACAGGCCATCGAGCGACTGCAGGCCTGTCAGGCCGACCTGGAGCAGCGCTGACCCTAGGGAAACACTGATTAAATCAGTTTCGGTGTTGGCCCAATTGTCGCTGACCTGTTCTGGACACGCCGTGAACCCATCCCTGGGGGCTTGACGATGCCCATCCAGGGCATCGACAGTCCAGAACAGGTCAGCGCCAACCGGGCTGCTGGGCTTGCGTGCAATTAATCAATGTTTCCCTAGCCGGCGGACCACAGCGCAAAAGCCAGCGCCTGCTCGCGCTCATCACTGAGCGACAGCAGCATGCGTCCGCCGCCGCCCTGCTGTAGCCGGGCCAGCGCCGTGCCGCTCAGCACCACCAGAGGCGCGCCGTTGGCATCACTGTCGATCTGGATATGCTGCCAGGACATGCCCTTGGCCAGCCCGGTTCCCAAGGCCTTGAGGATCGCTTCCTTGGCAGCGAAGCGCTTGGCCAGAAACCGCAGCGGCTGGTGATGCGTGGCGTAGCGCTGGAACTCGGCAGGGGTCAGAATGCGCCGGGCAAAGCGCTCACCCTGGCGCGCCACCACCGCCTCGATCCGCGCCACCAGCACCAGATCAGTGCCAATCCCGATGATCATCGGCCAGCCGCAGCACTCAGGATCAGCGCCCGCATTTCCCGTACCGCCTCAGCCAGACCACTGAACAGCGCCCGGGCAATGATTGCATGCCCGATATTCAGCTCATTGATTCCGGGGATAGCCGCAATCGGCTCGACATTGTGATAGTGCAGCCCATGCCCGGCATTGACCACCAGACCCAGCTTGCGGGCATAGATCACCCCTTCACGGATGCGCGCCAGCGCCTCGGCCTGCTCAGCCCCCTGGGTGTCGGCATAGTGGCCGGTATGCAGCTCGATCACAGGCGCCCCAGCCTGCTTGGCCGCCTCAATCTGGCGTGGATCAGCATCGATGAACAGCGACACTTCGGCGCCCTGGGCAGCCAGTTGCTCGACCGCTTCCTGCACCCGGGCCTGATTGCCCAGTACATCCAACCCACCCTCGGTGGTCAGTTCTTCGCGCCGCTCGGGCACCAGACACACGTGTTCAGGAGCAATCTCCCGGGCAAACACCAGCATCTCGTCGGTAACCGCTATTTCCAGATTCATCCTGGTCTGCATTACTTCCTTGAGCAGACGCACATCGCGCTCCTGAATATGCCGGCGATCCTCGCGCAGGTGCACGGTAATACCATCGGCGCCAGCCTGCTCGGCCTCGATTGCCGCCTGGACCGGGTCGGGGTAACGGGTACCACGCGCCTGACGCAGAGTGGCGATATGGTCGATGTTCACCCCCAACAGCACACGTTGTGGATCAGTCACGGGAAGACTCCTTGTTGGAAACGGAAAACAGTTGTCGGCTGAGCAGCGGTCGTTCACCCAGATGAACGCCCAGAGCCTGGCGCATCAAACGCTTGGCGGTGCGCAGAGTCTCGGCGTCACGCCAGTCATCGGCGGCCATGGCCAGCAGCGCCGCCCCCGGCAGTGCCGATGGCGGGACCGGACCCGAGAGCCGTACCAGGCCTTGCTCGAACTGCCAGTGATAATAACCCTGCGCGTCAACCCTAGTGCCCTCGGCATCCTCGACAAGACTGAAACCATAGCCCAGAACCGCCAGCAGTTGCCATTCGAAACGGCGCAGCAACGGCTCGACCGGCTCGGCCTCGGCCAGCGCCTGCAGGCTGTTCTGATAGGCGGCGAACAACAGAGTCTGGGGATCACCGGGAGTCAGCAGCCGTACCAGCAACTCGTTCAGGTACAAACCACTGAACAGTGCATCGCCCTGAAGCAGGCGATAATGCCCGGCGATCTCGGCCTGCTGCAGGGTTTTCAGTTCACCGCGCCCGCCCAGGCCGACCAGTAGCGGCACGAACGGTTGAGCAGCATTGCCCTTGCGCGCACTACGCGCGCCACGCCAGACGACTCGCTGCACCCCCTGATGCAGGGTCAGCAAATCGACCAACGCACTGCTGTCGCGATAGGGCCTGCTGTGCAGGACATAGGCGGGGGTCAGCATAAGGTGCATGGGGCACCCGATCAGTCGAAGCGGTAACCCAGCGAGTTGAGTGCCCGCTCATCATCAGACCAGCCGCGGCGCACCTTGACCCAGAGATTGAGCATAACCTTGCTGCCGAACAGCTTTTGCATGTCCAGCCGAGCTTCCTGGCCAATCTTCTTCAGTCGTTCCCCACCATCGCCGATGATGATTTTCTTCTGACCATCGCGCTCGACCAGAATCAACGCGTGAATATGCAGGATCTTGCCTTCTTGCTTGAACTGTTCGACCTCGACCGTAACCTGGTAGGGCACCTCGGCACCGAGTTGACGCATGACTTTCTCGCGCACCAGTTCGGCCGCCAGAAAACGCGAACTGCGGTCGGTCAACTGGTCATCAGGGTAGAAGTGTTCACTCTCAGGCAAACGTTCGGCAATCAGTTGCTCGAGATGCCCGATATTGCGCCCGTGCAGCGCCGATACCGGTACCACCTCTGCCTCGGGCAACTGCTCGGTCAACCACTCCAGATGCGGCAGCAGCGTATTTTTGTCATCCAGCCGATCAACCTTGTTGACCACTATCAGCACCGGGCAGCGCACCTGTTGAATCCGCTCCAACACCATCTGGTCTTCATCGGTCCAGCGCAGCCGATCAACCACGAACAGCACCACATCAACATCACGCAGTGCCTGGCTGGCACTCTTGTTCATGTAGCGATTGAGTGCCTTTTCGTTTTCCTTGTGCAGACCGGGGGTATCGACATAGATCGCCTGTACCGGGCCTTCGGTCTTGATCCCCAGCAGCGTATGTCGGGTGGTCTGCGGCTTGCGCGAGGTGATCGCCAGCTTCTGCCCTAGGATGTGATTGAGCAGTGTCGACTTGCCTACATTTGGCCGGCCAACAATGGCCACATAGCCACAACGGTTTGCGTCAGTCATCGATTTTCTCCACCCCCAGGGCTAGCAAAGCTTCCTGGGCGGCTTGCTGTTCGGCCAGCCGGCGACTGCTGCCAACCCCGAAAGTACGTTCTGATAGCAAGGCAATCTGGCAGTCGACCTTAAAGGTCCGGCAGTGCGCCTCACCGCTACTTTCGATTACCTCGTAACGCGGCAGTTCGCACTGACGCGACTGCAGGTACTCCTGCAGGCGGGTTTTCGGGTCCTTGTTGTTGTCGATCAGGGTCAGCTCGGCAATGTGTTCCTGCAACCAGTGCAGAATACGCTCGCGCGCGGTCTCCATCCCGCTATCCAGATAGATGGCTCCGATGATCGCTTCGGTAGCGTCGGCCAGTATCGATTCACGGCGAAAACCACCACTCTTGAGCTCGCCCGAGCCCAGGCGCAGGTATTCACCCAGCTCGAAGCCCTTGGCCAGCTCAGCCAGGGTCACACCCTTGACCAACCGGGCCCGCAACCTCGACAACTGACCCTCACGGGCTTGGGGGAAACGTTGGAACAGCGCCTCGGCGGCGACAAAATTGAGCACCGAGTCACCAAGAAACTCCAGGCGCTCGTTGTTGCGCCCACCGTGACTACGGTGGGTCAGGGCCAGAACCAGCAGTTCCTGGTCCTTGAAACTGTACCCTATCTTACGTTCAAGTCGGTCTAGCTTGTTGCTCACTTTAAGGGTCTGACAATATGGGTTTCATCAAAATGGACCAGCAGGTCCACGGTCTTGAGCAGCGGTGAACGTACCTCGTACTTGATCACGACGGTATAGGCGTCGGTCCCGCTGGCCGTCACATTGACCGCATCATCCATGCGGATATCGCGAATACTGTTGATCTGCATGCCGCGACTGATGTGGCTATGCATGTCACGCAACGAATTGATGCTCAACGAAGGGTCGTCATTCACCGAAGTCACTATCTTGCGCAGGGCGAAATGGTCCATATAGATGGGGATCAGTTTGGCCGCGATTACCAGACCGAAAACGATCAGAGCAATGACTGCCAGCCAACCAAAGAATGACATGCCTTTCTGCGAGTGGCGCATGATGACCTCGTTACGTCCGATGTTGATGTTGTTATCAGCCTGCCATGGCCATGTAAGCCAGGCAGGCATTCCTTGCAAGGCTGACCGGATCGAAGCTCAGTTGATCAGGGCAACGCTGGAAAAACTCGGCAGGTTGCGCAACTTCGGCTCGGGCCAGTGCATCCAGACCGCGAAGGCCTTGCCTACAATATAGTTGTCGGGAACCATACCCCACAACTCTCGAGGCATATCCGAAGCACTCCAGTAACGACTGTCGTTGGAATTGTCACGGTTGTCACCCACCATGAAATAATGCCCCTCAGGCACTACCCACTCGCGTGCGGGCGGCGCCTGCGACAGACGTTTGTGGCGAATCAGGTGAGTTGTCTCGCCCAACTGCTCCTGGAATACATCGGCTTCGGCAATGGCCTGCAACGGATGTCCGGCCGGCACTTCGTCATCGGGCTCGACTCGCAGCAACTCGCGACTGACCGGCTCGCCGTTGACGAACAACTGCTTGTCGGCGTAAGCCACGTGATCGCCAGGCAAACCGACCACCCGCTTGATGTAGTTGACCCTGGGGTCATTCGGGTAGCGGAACACCATGACATCCCCGCGCTGCGGGTCCCCGATCGGAATCACCTTGGTATCGAGTACCGGCAGGCGAATACCGTAGGAAAATTTGTTTACCAGGATGAAATCACCAACCTCCAGAGTCGGCTTCATCGAACCGGATGGAATCTGGAACGGCTCGACCAGAAAAGAGCGCAGCACCAATACCACCGCCAGGACCGGAAAGAACGACTTGGAGTACTCGATCAGCAGTGGCTCCTTGCCCAGCCGCTCTATGGTTTGCGGATCGGCAACGTCCACTTCTCTCTGATAGCGCTCCTGCGCACGACGCCGGCCGGGAGCCAGCAGGAGCCGGTCCAGCAGTGCCAGCAATCCCGTGCCGGCAACCGCAATGACCAGTATCAGCGGAAAATTGAAATGCATATCTGTCCCTGGTTATTGACTTAGCTGTCTACTTTCAACACCGCCAGGAACGCGTCCTGGGGAATTTCCACGCTACCTACCTGCTTCATACGTTTCTTACCGGCCTTCTGCTTTTCCAGCAGCTTCTTCTTACGGCTGGCGTCACCGCCGTAACACTTGGCCAGAACGTTCTTGCGCAGTGCCTTGACTGTCGAGCGGGCAACAATCTGCCCACCGATGGCAGCCTGAATGGCGACATCGAACATCTGCCGCGGAATCAGTTCCTTCATCTTTTCGACCAATTGCCGGCCTTTGTAGGCAGCATTGTCCCGGTGCACGATCAGCGCCAGAGCATCGACCTTTTCACCATTGATCAGTACATCCAGACGCACCAGTTTGGCAGCCTGGAAGCGCTCGAAGCTGTAATCGAGCGATGCATAGCCACGGCTGACCGACTTCAACCGATCGAAGAAGTCCAGCACCACCTCGTTCATCGGCAGGTCATAGGTGACCTGCACCTGAGTGCCGAGGAACACCATGTCATGCTGCACGCCACGCTTCTCGATACACAAGGTAATCACGCTGCCCAGGTGATCCTGTGGCACCAGAATATTGGCTCGCACGATCGGCTCACGCATTTCCTCGATCATCGACGGATCAGGCAGATGCGACGGGTTGTCGACGTAGATCACCTCACCGCCTTTCTTCACCACCTCGAAGACTACGGTTGGCGCCGTGGTGATCAGATCCAGGTCGTACTCGCGCTCCAGACGCTCCTGAATGATCTCCATGTGCAGCATGCCAAGGAAACCGATACGGAAACCAAAGCCCAGCGCATCGGAGCTTTCCGGCTCGAACTGCAGCGCCGCATCGTTCAGGGTCAGCTTCTGCAGTGCTTCGCGGAAATCCTCGAAGTCATCCGAACTGACCGGGAACAGACCAGCATAGACCTGCGGCTTGACCCGCTGAAAACCTGGCAGCGGATCGACGTCCGGGGTATTCGACAGAGTCAGGGTGTCGCCCACCGGAGCGCCGTGAATATCCTTGATACCGGCGATGATGAAACCCACCTCGCCAGCCTTGAGATCAGCGGTTTCAGTATGTTTGGGGTTGAATACACCAACGCTGTCGACCTGATGCACCTTGCCGGTCGATTTGACCAGAACCTTGTCGCCCTTCTTGATCCGGCCATGCTTAACCCGTACCAGCGACACGACCCCGAGGTAGTTGTCGAACCAGGAATCAATGATCAGTGCCTGCAGTGGCGCCTCAATCTCACCTTCCGGGCTGGGAATAGCCTGAATCAGGCGCTCCAGCACATCCTCGACGCCCAGACCGCTCTTGGCCGAACAGGCCACGGCGTCGGTTGCATCGATTCCGATCACGCTTTCGATTTCCGCCTTGACCCGCTCCGGCTCAGCCTGGGGCAGGTCGATCTTGTTCAGAACCGGCATCACCTCGAGTCCCTGCTCGATGGCGGTGTAGCAGTTGGCGACCGACTGCGCCTCCACACCCTGGGCGGCATCCACCACCAGCAGAGCGCCTTCACAGGCCGCCAGCGAGCGGCTGACTTCGTAGTGGAAGTCAACGTGGCCGGGGGTGTCAATGAAGTTGAGTTGGTAGGTCTTGCCGTCACGCGCGGTGTAATACAGGGTCACGCTGTGAGCCTTGATGGTAATCCCGCGCTCACGTTCAAGATCCATGGAGTCGAGCACCTGCTCGGCCATTTCCCGCTCGGTCAGGCCACCACAGATCTGGATGAAACGGTCAGCCAGGGTCGATTTGCCGTGGTCGATGTGGGCAATGATCGAAAAGTTACGAATAAGACTCAGGTCACTCACGGCGCGGTTCATCCAGACTAGATTGCCAGGCATGGCAGTGGGCGGGGCAGGCTCCCCAAAACAGCCCGCGAGTGTACCTGATTACGCCGTAAGGCGCTATCGCAAGCCCGACCACGGAGCCATATCCGGCGACGGATACAGCACCACTGGTCGGCTTGTGGATGACGGCCTATTCGGCCAATCTGAAGGTAATGTAACTGGCCCGTCCTTGACGGATTACCCGCATGGAAATCGAGCGATTATTCGGCAGCTCCTTGGCCGTCTGCTCAAAGGCGCTCACCGAATCGATCACCTTGTTGTCAAGATTGGTAATGATATCGCCAGGACGCAGCCCAACCATGGCGCCCGGGCCTGGCCGCACTTCACGCACCGCCACGCCAGCACGCACATCCAGGCTCTGCTTTTGCTCATCACTCAACTCGACCACGGTCACGCCCAGACGGTTGTCGGCTGCAGCCGGAGCGCCGGGAGCCGGCCCACCCGAGGCGGCAATGCTATCATCGTCCGGCAACGCGCCAACGGTCAGCTTGATGGTCCGGCGCTTCTTGTCACGCATCACCACCACATTGGCCTCGGTACCCGGCCGGACCCGGCCCACCGCATGCGGCAGATCGGAGGACATGACGATATCCTGGCCGTTGAACTGCAGGATCACATCACCAGCCTGCAAACCGCCCCGATCAGCCGGGCCATCGGGCTGGGTCTGGGCAATCAGTGCTCCAGCCGGACGCGGCAGACCAAAGGACTCGGCCAGATCCTTATTGACCTCCTGAATCACTACTCCCAACCAGCCGCGCTGAACGCTGCCGTCACGCTTGAGCTGCTCGACCACATCCATGGCGACATCCATCGGAATCGCAAAGGATAGCCCCATGAAACCACCGGAACGGGTGAAAATCTGCGAATTGATGCCGATCACCTCGCCATCGAGATTGAACAGTGGGCCACCCGAGTTACCCGGATTGATCGCCACATCGGTCTGAATGAAAGGCACATAGCTTTCGTTCGGCAGACTGCGGCCCTTGGCACTGACGATACCGGCGGTCACCGAATAGTCGAAGCCGAACGGCGAACCGATTGCCAATACCCACTCACCAGCTTTCAGATCTGCCGACTTGCCGATCTTGACCACTGGCAAGTCGCCGCCGGCATCGATTTTCAACAGCGCCAGATCAGAGCGCGGATCAGCCCCGACCAGTTCGGCCTGCAGCTCACGACGATCAGACAAGCGCACGAAGATCTCGTCGGCGTCGGCGATCACATGATTATTGGTGAGGACATAACCGTCCCGAGAGATGATGAAGCCTGAACCCAGCGACTGCGGCTGGCGCTGTCGGGGTGCCTGCTGAGGTGTCTGCGGGAAACCCCGCTCGAAAAACTCGCGAAACAGTGGGGGCAGGCCTTCCAGGTCAGGCATACCGGGCACCATGCGCGAAGCCCGGTCAGGAATATTCTGACGCGTACTGATATTGACCACCGCTGGCGCGGCATCTTCAACCAGCTCAGTAAAATCCGGCAGGCCTCGGGCAGCCATGGCAGCAGACTGCCAACCCAGCACCAATATCCCAAAGGCAACCACTACCCAGCGTTGCACAGACAGCATAGACCCTCATCTCCTTTGTTCATCAAGGTTCATCAAGCCTTGTTTCAGGCGCCCTGCTCACCAAGCCCCTGAACCACACCTGACGGCTGCGACCCAAGCACCCTCAGCACCCGAGGCTGCAAAGCCGGATCATGGCGACTGCGCCGATCATGCCAGCGCACCAGCAGCAAACCCAGAACCAGCCCCGTCACCGCCGCCGCAATAATCGCCGGTTCTTGCCAGCCCAAGGCCTGGGCCAGCAGCGCCAGGATAAAGAGCCCGGCCAGCGGTACGGCGTAAACCCAGAGCGAGCTTTTCACCAGAGCATCCTCTGGCACCCCGATCAGAACCTGATCACCCACTCTGGGAGAACCATCACACAACGCCCGGACAAAGCCATGCCGGGCTCCCGACCCCAGCTTCTGCAACAAAGCCTGACCGCATCCGGCGCGCGCCTGACAACTCCCACAGGTACTGCGCCGCACAGTTTCAACCCAAACTGCTCCATGCTCGACACTCAGTACCCGCCCCTGCTCCTCAATCATGGCCTGTGCCGCTCCACCGAATCACCCAGCGAGGCAGCGATCCGCTCAGCCGCCGCCGGCGGTATTTCACCCACCACAGTGGCCAGATAGCTGCCGTCGGCCAGCAGCAAGCGTCGACTGACCGCGACTGTTGGCCCCAACTGGGCGCGCAGATCATCAGCCAGCCCATCTTCACCAAGGGGCTCAACAAACAGAGTAAAACGCGCTAAACCGTCGGTATAAACATTAGCGCTCAGGAAGCGTTCGCCATCATCGACCAGCCGTACATCACGGTGTCCCAAGGCAAAGCCCGGCGGCAACCAACCAGGCTGAAGGCTTGGTCCGGCACTGGTCGGCACCGATTCCTGCGGCTTGAGCGGCAGACAGCTGGGGCCTGCACGCACCGCAGCCGCATCGGTACGACCAAAACTGATGGACGTGAACTGGAAGCGCTCAAGCAAGGCGCTGCGATCACTGATCAACAACGATTTGAGCAACAGCCCGGTGTCATTATCCAGATACAACTCGTAGGCGTAGCGAAATGCATCCCGGGGCTGTACGGCAATAACGGTTACCGGCCGCGAGGCGACCCGCGTAGTGCCCAACACCTGAAGCACATACCAGTTGTGCAGCAACGCTGGCTGCTCGGCGACCTGGCCAGCATCTTTCCAGGTGATGCCCGGTGTCAATGAGCTGGCACACAACAACTGGCCGTTGCGCCGCACCCATTCATTAGGAGGACCATCGGTCTGAACCAAACGCTCGGTGGTGGTATCACCGTCGACCTGTCGCCAAATCTGGTGAGTGGAAAAACTGCCGGTGCGCTCATAGACAAACGCACCCTGATAATTTTGCTGGTTAGCCGCTTCGGCCATTCGTGCCAACCAGTTTCGCGCCTCGTCAGCCTGCACACCTGGCGCTGCCAGCAGCACCGCCAGACAAGCACCTCGCAGCGTGCGACCCAGTATTACCACTAATTACCTTCCAGGCTCGCAGCGCGAGCATAAGGCAACAGGTGCGGTGTGGTGAACTGGGCGCTGTGCTCGGCATGTTCACGCAGATAGTTGCCAATACGCTGCTCGTGCCAAGCCGACGGAGCCTGCGGGTCGGCGTTGACGCCAGAGGAGCGGGAGAAGCCAGCCAGAACCGCGCCACCAGGCTGACGACCCGACAACGGTGCCGGCGCCATGTTCGGCGCATTGCGTTCGGCGACGATTACCGGCTCACCCGGGGTTACATCCTGATTGACCATGCGCACCCCGATCAGCACCGCCAGGGTTACCGAGGCAGCCACTGCCACCTGCCCCATGCGCGGCCACCAAGCGGCACGCCGAGGCTCAGGCTGACTGGCGACCGGAGTCGGCTCATCGGCCAAGGCAGCGGCAATCCCCGCAGACAGGTCAACCTGCCCCTGCCAGGGTTCCTTGTGCATCACCGCCCGAGCCAACTGGTAGCGCGCCCACGTGTCACGCAAGGCTTGATCCTGCTCACAGGCCTGCAGCACCCGTCGCACTTCCACCTCATCGGCATGATCATCCATGAGCGCGGAGAGAGACTCCTGCAAGGATTCGCTTCTCATTGCTGTACCTCTGCTATAGGCCCCGAAGGGCTCGCTGCATGATGCCATTCAATCCACTGCTCAGGCTTCGAGCAAGGGCTTGAGGGCTTTATCTATTGCCTCGCGCGCCCGGAAAATACGCGATCTTACGGTACCAACCGGGCAGTCCATCACAGCGGCAATGTCTTCATAACTCAAACCTTCAAATTCACGCAAGGTCAGAGCGGTTCGCAAATCGTCCGGCAACTGGCGCAAGGTGTTGTTAACCACCTGCTCAATCTCGTCACGCAGCAGATCGCGTTCCGGCGAATGAATATCCTTGAGGGCACTATCCCCCTCATAATATTCCGCCTCGTCGGCGGCGATATCAGAATCTGGCGGACGCCGACCACGGGCGACCAGGTAGTTCTTGGCGGTATTGATCGCAATGCGATAGAGCCAGGTATAAAAGGCACTGTCACCGCGAAAGTTCGCCAGCGCCCGATAGGCTTTGATAAAAGCCTCCTGGGCCACATCCTGCGCCTCATGGGCGTCATGTACAAAGCGCGTCACCAGCGCCAGAATCTTGTGCTGATACTTGAGTACCAGCAGATCGAAAGCTCGCTTATCACCGCGCTGTACACGTTCGACCAACTGCTGGTCGCTAGGTTCGGTCATGCTGACGCCCCATGGCTGTCAGTCGTTCGACCCGCCTTGATGTGGTAGACCCGCAATGTAACCAAAAGTTCTCCCCTCACTCAGGTTCAGGCATAGGAGCCCGGAGCACAGCAAAAGTTCCATACGGCCATCATGCCGCTGCCTGCATAATAGCAAGCCCGGCGCGGCAGCAGAAACAACGATGCGCCCACACATGCATCCAGACGGTATTGCAGCCCGCACGCCTTCTATATACTACTGAGTCGGCCTACACCAAACCGCCCATGGCAGCCGGTCTCCAGCCACGATTTCAACGGACGCACCTCAATCTATGAACCTCAGGCATGAATACGATGTACTGGTAATCGGCAGCGGTGCTGCTGGCCTGACCCTGGCCCTGCACCTGGCGGCAGACCTTCGCGTGGCTGTCCTGAGCAAGGGCCAGTTGTCCGAAGGCTCAACCTTCTGGGCCCAGGGCGGGGTGGCCGCGGTACTTGACGACCACGACACCGTCGACGCTCATGTCCAGGATACCCTGATCGCTGGCGGCGGCCTGTGTCATGAAGATGCGGTACGCCACATCGTCGGCCATAGCCGCGATGCTATCGGCTGGCTGATCGAACAGGGTGTGCCCTTTACCCGTGAACGACGTGAAGATGGAAGCGAAAGTGACGACTTCCACCTGACCCGCGAGGGCGGCCACAGCCACAGACGCATCATTCATGCCGCCGACGCTACCGGTGCAGCGATTTTCAATACATTACTGCAACAGGCCCAGGCCCATAGCAACATCGAACTGCTTGAAGATCGGGTAGCGGTCGACCTGATCACCAGCCAGAAGCTTGGCCGCAGTGGCAAACGCTGCCTTGGCGCCTACATTCTCAACCGTCAGAACGGTCACGTGGAAACCTTTAGCGCACGCTTCACGGTGCTGGCCACAGGCGGCGCCAGCAAGGTATACCTGTACACCAGCAACCCTGACAGCGCCTCAGGCGACGGCATCGCCATGGCCTGGCGTGCCGGCTGCCGGGTTGCCAACATGGAATTCAACCAGTTCCACCCAACCTGTCTGTACCACCCCAAAGCCAAGAGCTTCCTGATCACCGAAGCCCTGCGCGGCGAAGGCGCACTACTCAAACTGCCCAACGGCCAGCGCTTCATGCCGCGCTTCGACGCCCGCGCCGAACTGGCCCCGCGCGACATTGTCGCCCGCGCCATCGACCATGAAATGAAACGCCTGGGGCTTGACTGCGTGTACCTGGACATCAGCCACAAGCCGGCCGAGTTCATCCGCAGTCACTTCCCGACCGTGTACGAACGCTGCCTGACTTTCGGTATCGACATCACCCGCGAACCGATCCCGGTAGTACCGGCAGCGCATTACACCTGCGGCGGGATTGTCGTCGACCAGAACGGGCGTACCGATCTGGACAGCCTGTATGCGATCGGCGAGACCAGCTTCACCGGCCTGCACGGCGCCAACCGTATGGCCAGCAATTCGCTGCTCGAATGTATCGTCTACGGCCGCACCGCCAGCCAGGACATTCTCAGCCGCCTGGGCCAGACCCAGCTAGCCAGCGACCTGCCGCGCTGGGATGAAAGCCAGGTCACCGACTCCGACGAAGACGTGATCATTTCGCACAACTGGGACGAGTTGCGGCGGTTCATGTGGGATTACGTGGGGATCGTGCGTACCACCAAGCGGTTACAGCGCGCCAAGCACCGGGTCGACATGCTGCGCGCCGAAATCCACGAGTTCTACAGCAACTATCGGGTCAGCCGCGACCTGCTGGAACTGCGCAACCTGGCATTAGTAGCCGACCTGATCATCCGTTCGGCAATGCTGCGCAAGGAAAGTCGCGGCTTGCATTACACCCTTGACTACCCGGCCCAGCTCGAGCAGGCCGAGGACACTATTCTGCAGCCGCCCAGCGCTGACGACTGAAACGCAGGCGCAGACGCAAACGCCGCAAGGCATCCTCGGACGCCGCGTCGGCCGGCAAAATCACAGAGACCGGGCGCCAGCGCCCGGGCTCACGCAGCCGCACCACGGTCAGGAAGGCACTGACATAGGTATCGGCCTGCAGACTCACATCAGCTTCGGAACCATCGCGCCGCAACACATGCCAGCCCTGGCTGTCGAACCGCAGCCCGGTTACCGACTGGGCATGCCGCAGGCTGACCTGCCGGGGCCACAGCCACAGGCAGTAACCCAGCACCAGGATGATGCCCAGCAGCACACCCAGCCCAGGCAAGGCGCTGCGATACAGCGCCAGGCAGGCCAGCAGGCTCACGACCAATACCAGCCCCCCCAGCACACGCGAAGGCTGGCGTCGCAGCAGTAGATATTCAGTCGGGCTGTACACGGTCCAGAATAATCCTCACGATGCGCTTGAGCTCCGGATCTTCCGGTTCGCCACGTTGCATGAACCAGCCGAACATGTCCTGATCCTCGCACTCAAGCAATTTGTGGTAGCGTGCCTTGTCCGCCTCATCCAGCCCCGGGTAGGCCTCCTGCAGAAAGGGAACCAGCAGCACATCCAGCTCCAGCATGCCGCGCCGGCTGTGCCAGTACAAACGTTTCATTTCTATATCGGCCGACATCAACATCTCCACACCGGGTTGAAAGCTATGCATTAAACATCATTATAACCTCAACACCGGAACTGGGCCGCACTGACAAGCCACCAACCCTGCCTTATGATGTTAGGGAAACACTGATTAAATCAGTTTTGGAGCTGGCCCAATTGGCGCTGACCTGTTCTGGACACGCTGTAAATACATCCCTGTACGCTCTTAGATGCCATCCCTGGCATCTAACGGTCCAGAACAGGTCAGCGCCAACCGGGCTACTGAGCTTACGTGCAATTAATCAGTGTTTCCTTAGGACCAACCACAAGCAATGACTGACATGACCGCCATTATTGAGCCCCTGCACTCCCGCTTCGCCACCTGCGAACCCGATCATGAGCCCGCCACGGCTCTGACCCTGCTCAGTCACGAGGCCATCCTGGCGATCTCCGGCCCCGATGCCGAGCGCTTCCTGCAGGGTCAGATCACCTGCGACATCAGTCGCCTGCCAGTTCCCGGCAGTACGCCGGGCGCGCGCTGCAACCCCAAAGGGCGGATGCAGTCGAGCTTTCGGCTGCTGCGCAGTGAACCCGAGCATTACCTCTTGGCGCTGGAACAGTCACTGCTAACACCACAACTGGCCGACCTGAACAAATACGCCGTCTTTTTCCGCAAGGCCCGCCTGGAAGACGCCAGCCAGCACTGGTGCCGACTCGGACTCTGGGGTGAACAGGCCGGCCGGGCTCTGGAGCAGGCAGGACTGGCCGTACCCGAGACCACTGACATCCCGAGCCAAACCGCCCAAGGACTGGTAATTCGCCTCAGTGACGGCGCCTACGAGCTATGGCTACCGGCCGACAAGGCCCCAGCCGTACTTGAGCAGTTGTGCCAACAGGCCACTGCCGCTCACCTCAACCAATGGCTGCTGCGCCAGATCCGTGCCGGGATCGGCCAGGTCATGGGGCCAACCCAGGAGAGCTTCATTCCGCAGATGCTGAACCTGCAACTACAGGGCGGCGTCAGCTTCAGAAAAGGCTGTTACACCGGCCAGGAAATCGTCGCCCGCATGCAGTATCTGGGCAAACTCAAACGCCGGATGTTTCGCCTGCTACTGGCCGGAACCGCGATACCACCGCCAGGTACACTGATCGTCGAGCGCGACAGCGGCAAGCCGATCGGTGAACTGGTTATCGCCGCACGTACCACCCAGCGAGTGGAAATGCTGGCCGTGCTGCAAAAGGATGCGGCACAATATGCCACTTTGAGTCTGGCCGATGCCGACGGGCCGCTGCTGACCCTGGCCGACCTGCCCTACGACCATGAACTGGCAGCCACCGAAACCGACAACGCCTCCGAATAAGGGAAACTGCATGACCGATCTGGCCCAACGCGTTCAAGACGAACTGATCGACGCCATCAACAAGGACCAGTTGACGCTTCCCACTTTGCCGGAAATCGCCCTGCGAGTTCGCGAAGCCGCCGAAGACCCGAATGTCAGCATCCCCTTTCTGGTCAAGGAAATCAGCAACGACGCTGCACTCAGTGCGCGCCTGATCAAGGTAGTCAACAGCCCGCTACTGCGCAGTCGGAGCGAAATTACCGACCTGTCGATGGCCGTCAACCGCCTAGGCATCACCTATACAGCCAACCTGGCCACCGGCCTGGCCATGCAGCAGATGTTCCAGGCCACCTCGGACGTGATCGACCGCAAAATGCGTGAAGTCTGGGCACGCAGCACCGAAGTCGCCGGCATCAGCCACGTGCTGTGCCGCCACTACACCCGGCTCAAGCCCGACCAGGCGACCTTGGCCGGCCTGGTCCACCAGATCGGTGTTTTGCCGGTCCTCAGTTATGCCGAGGAAAACAGCCAACTGCTGCGCGATTCGATCAGCCTGAATCTGGTCATTGAACGCATCCATCCGGTCCTGGGTGACAAGATTCTCGAGGCCTGGGACTTCCCCGCACCGCTATTGAAGGTACCCAGCCAGCACCTGGACTTCACCCGCAACTCGGCCACAGCCGACTATGCAGATATCGTCCAGGTCGCCATGCTCCATGGACTGGCCGGCAGCGAACATCCATTCGCCCAGATGAACTGGAATCAGATTCCCTCCTTCGCCAAGCTGGGTATCAACCCGCTCGGCGAGGAAGAAGACCTGTCAGCAGAGATGGAAGCAGCTACGCACCTGCTCGGCTGAACGACCCTTACCCATTGCGAGGACTGCTGCGTCGCCACGCTCCTCGCAATGGCCGATTTTCAGCCTGCAGTTAGCGGTTACGCCATTGCGGCGGCCGCTTCTCCAGAAACGCATTGACACCCTCAAGGGTGTCCTGCAGCTCGAACAGATCAACAAAGCGCTCGCGCTCGTCGGCCAGCAGGCTGTTCAACGGCTGACTTCGGGCACCCTGGATCAATTGCTTGCAGGCCTTGACCGCACGCGGCGACTGACGCCCAACCTGAGCGGCCAGATGTAGCGCCGCCGGCACGGCCTGCCCTTCCTCGACCACCTCCTCGACCAGACCAATGCGCTCGGCCTTGACCCCATCGATCCGCTCACCACACAGAATCATCCGCTTGGCCCAGCCCTCGCCCACCAGCCAGGCCAGTGCCTGGGTCCCACCGGCACACGGCAGCAGCCCGACACTGGCCTCCGGCAAAGCCAGTTGCACCTGACGCTCGGCAATACGGATATCGCAGGCCAGAGCGCACTCCAACCCACCACCCATGGCATAGCCATTGATCGCGGCAATCGACACTCCAGAAAAGTCCCGTAGCGCCTCAAAGGCCAGGCCAAACCAGCGTGCCATTTGCCGGGCCTGAGCCCGATCACCCTCAGCAAACAGCTTCAGGTCGGCACCGGCCGAGAAAAACCGTTCGCCACGTCCCGTGATCACCAAAGCATAGATCTCCGGATCGCTGTCCAGATGCTTCACCAGTTCATACAGGCCGTGCAGGGTATCTTCATCCCAGGTATTGGCCGGCGGGTTGTCGATGGTCACCAGCGCGGTATGGCCCACCTTCTGGACCACCAGCATCTTGGTCTTGGGTACCAGCGCGGTATAGGGTTGCAGAGCATGTTCCATGGTGGTTCTCCAGGCAGGTTCAAACTGCCTCAAGGATAAGCCATAACCCACCGGGCCACACAACCTTCGGGATCAGGGCAGACGCCAATCGATCGGCGTCAGGCCATGCTCTTGCAGATAACGGTTGGCGGCCGAGAAATGTCCGTTACCGAGAAAACCGCGATGGGCCGACAGCGGCGAAGGGTGTGGCGAGGCCAGCACGCAATGGCGGTCAGAGTCGATATGCGCACCTTTTTTCTGTGCGTAGCTGCCCCAGAGCATGAACACCAGATGCTCACGTTGCTCGTTCAGCACTTCAATGATCCGCGAGGTAAAACGCTCCCAGCCCCGATTGGCATGCGACCCGGCATTGGCCTGCTGCACGCTCAACACCGCATTGAGCAATAGCACGCCCTGATCAGCCCAGCTTTGCAGGCAACCATGGTCAGGAATGGGGTAGCCAAGGTCACGCTGGATTTCCTTGAAGATATTCTGCAGCGACGGCGGTGCCGGCACACCCGGCGGCACCGAAAAGCTCAAACCGTGTGCCTGCCCCGGACCGTGATAGGGGTCCTGACCGATGATCACCACTTTGACCTGCTCCAGCGGCGTGCTGTTAAGGGCATTGAACATCAGCGGCCCAGGCGGAAAGATCACCTTGCCAGCACTTTTCTCGGCCTGCAGGAAACTACGCAACTGCTGCATGTAAGGCTGTTCGAACTGGTCTGCCAGAACCTGCTTCCAGCCCTCGTCCAGTTGCACAGTACGCTCAGTCATCCGCGCCTCCCAGCACTGGCACCGACTGCGCTTCACAGCGCACCACCCGCTGACGACCATCGACCAGCACCCCGGACAGAGCATTGTGCCGCCGCGAATGCAGCACCAGCACTCCATCCACACACTCGGCCAAGTAATCGGCCGGGGTGCCACGCAACTGCCCCTGGGCATCGGCTACGGTAACCAGATCGAAACTGGCCAGCTCACGCCCCTGATCATCCTGAGTCAGGTTCAGATAGCCATACAGGTGCAACACCGTCACAGTGGCGATGACCGTGGCAAACGCGGTCAAAATCATGGGTATCTTGTTGGCTTCCTGAATCCAGGCCATGCGAAACTCCGTTACAGAATATTGGCGTAATCGGCCTCGATCCGCTCGAGGCTGAGGTTGGTAAGAAATCCGGAAAAGCACATCCAGGCGCTCAGCGCATTGAGATCGGCAAACGGCTCGGGCAAGTAGCGCGGCGGCACCACCAGACCTTCGTCCACCAGTTGCCCCAGGGTGCGCATATCCTCCAGCGTGGTCTTGCCACAGAACAGCAACGGAATCTGCTGCAGTTTGCCTTTGCGCACCGCCAACTGGATGTAGTTATAGGTCAGGATAAAACCCTTGAGGTAGGCCAGATCCTTGGTGAATGGCAAACCAGCGCTGCTGGAGCCACGGAACACACGGCTGGCGTTGGCATAACTGTCCTCGCGGCTGTAACCCTCGCCACGATAGAACTCGAACACTTCAAGGAAATTGGCCCCGGACTCGGCCAATTGGATTGCCCGGGTACGGTTGGTCAGCTTGCGCAGCCGGGCTGGATAGGAGGCAAAGGTAATCACCTCCATCAAAATCGCCAGGCCTTCCTGGGTCACGGTCGAGGACGGCGGCCCCTTGGCCAGAAAGGTACAGATCGGCTGGTGCTGACCATTCAGACTGGTCGCCACATGCACCATGCCTTCATGCACTGCCAGAATTTTCAGGTCGCGCTGATTGAACATGGCATCGCTGCGAATCTTGATGTAATCGGCGCCAGCGGCCGCATCGGCAACGATGCCGTCGGACTCGAAGACCCGCACCGCCTGATCATCGGGAAACGCCTGATTCATCCTGTCCTGCAGAATCGCCACCGCTTCTGGCGCTGCAATGGTCTTGGGCTCTCGGCCCAGGTCGTTACCGATATTGCTCAAGGACTCACTAAGCATGATGCCCAGGTCGGTAATGGTCGGGTCGCCAGCGTGGAACGCGTCCGAAGCCGAGCCATAGAGCTCTTGGGAGATTCGCCCGAACTCCGGCGTACCGCGCCCTTCCAGCATGCGGATGACCATGCGATATTCGCGGCACATGCGGCGCATGATCTGGCCGACCGGGCTGAAGGTGCCTAGCTGGCGGGTAATGTCGCGCTCAATATCCTGGAACAGTTGCAGACGCTCGGCCGGATCGAAGCTCAGCGGGCGCTGGGCATAGTAATCGGCATCCACTGGCGGCAGGCTCTTGCAGCGTTTGCGAAAAAACTCCTCGCGCACACTATCATCCCACTTGATCGCATCCAGCACCCGAATCGGCGCCTGCGCCTCCACCAGCCGATCGGACAGGCTGCGGATCACCAGTTGGTATTGCTCGCTCTGTTTGACTGCCATGACCGAAATCTCTGAATGACGAGCGTTGACATTACGGGGCTTGTTTGTTGGGTGCAATGCCCTGCCGAAGGCCACTCATTGTGGACACGCCACAAGTACATCCCTGTAGGCTCGGCGATAGCCATCCCTGGCTATCGACGGTCCACAATGAGTGACCTTCGACAGCGCAAGGAGCGTTGGCTCCGTCTGGCCGTCTGGGGAAACCCTGAGCCCCATCAATGTATCCAAGCGCGCCTGGGGACGGCCTATGGCGGACCGTCGATGGCCAGGGATGGCCATCGTCGAGCCCCAGGGATGGCTTGTAGCGTGTCCGCCATAGGCCGTCCCCAGGCGCGCCAGCAGCACATCACTCCAGGGCTCAAGGTTTCCCTGCACTGACCAACGGAAAAACGATCAGTGATGCTCCGGACGCATATGCGGGAACAGGATCACGTCGCGGATCGATGGCGAGTCGGTCAGCAGCATCACCAGGCGGTCGATACCGATGCCCTCGCCGGCGGTCGGCGGCATGCCGTATTCCAGCGCACGCACGAAGTCGGCATCAAAATGCATGGCCTCATCGTCACCGGCGTCCTTGTCGGCCACCTGGGCATGGAAACGCTCGGCCTGATCCTCGGCGTCGTTCAGCTCGGAATAGGCATTGGCGATTTCACGGCCACCGATGAACAGCTCGAAGCGATCGGTCACGCTCGGATCGTCATCGCTGCGGCGCGCCAGCGGCGAGACCTCGAACGGATAGCGGGTAATAAAGGTCGGCTGCTCCAGCTTGTGCTCGACCAGTTCCTCGAACACCATGGTCTGCAACTTGCCCAGTCCTTCAAAGCCCTTGACGTCGGCACCGGCCTTTTTCGCTATCGCCCGGCACTGCCCCAGGTCACGCAGGTCCTCGGCGCTGATCTCGGGATTGAAGTGCAGAATCGAGTCGAACACCGACATCCGCGCGAACGGCTTGCCGAAATCGAACACCTTGCCCTGGTAGGGCACCTCGGTAGTACCCAGCACCGCCATGGCCAGCTCGCGGAACAGTTCCTCGGTCAGGTCCATGTTGTCCTCATAGTCGGCGTAGGCCTGGTAGAACTCGAGCATGGTGAACTCGGGGTTGTGCCGGGTCGATACGCCTTCGTTACGGAAATTGCGGTTGATCTCGAACACCCGCTCGAAGCCACCTACCACCAGCCGCTTCAGATACAGCTCCGGGGCGATGCGCAGGAACATCGGCAGATCCAGCGCATTGTGATGGGTTTCGAACGGTTTGGCTGCGGCACCGCCGGGGATGGTCTGCAGCATGGGCGTTTCGACTTCGAGGAAGTTGCGCTCGGCGAGGAACTTGCGGATGTGGCCGATCACCTGCGAACGTACCTGGAAGGTGTGGCGGGTGTCCTCGTTGACGATCAGGTCAACATAACGCTGCCGGTAGCGCTGCTCGGTGTCGGTCAGACCGTGGAACTTGTCCGGTAGTGGCCGCAGCGACTTGGTCAGCAGTTGTACGGCGGTCATATGCACATACAGGTCGCCCTTGCCGGAACGCGCCAGGGTGCCTTCGGCAGCGATGATATCGCCCATGTCCCAGGTCTTGATCGCTTCCAGGGTTTCGGCCGGCAGGCCCTTGCGGTCAACATACACCTGAATCCGCCCACTCATGTCCTGAATGACCATGAAAGCGCCACGGTTGAGCATGATGCGCCCAGCCACCTTGACCGGAATCGCCGCGCCTTCCAATTGCTCCTTGCTGTGCTCGGCATAGGCCTTCTGCAGATCACCGGCGTAGCTGTCACGGCGGAAGCGGTTGGGGAAAGCGTTGCCCTTGGCCCGTTCGGCGGCAAGCTTTTCCTTGCGCAGGGCAATCAGGCGGTTTTCTTCCTCGTGATGGGCTTGCTGGTCATGCTGCTGATCGGTCATGTCGGGTCTTCCTGGGTAAAACACGTAATAGAGTTGGCCTGGCGGGAGCTTAGAGCCCCTGCTTCAGGCTGGCCTCGATATATTCATCGAGATCGCCATCGAGCACCTTGTCGCAGTCGCTGCGCTCGATACCAGTGCGCAGATCCTTGATCCGCGACTGGTCCAGCACGTAGGAGCGGATCTGATGGCCCCAGCCGATATCCGACTTGCTGTCTTCCAGCGCCTGGGCGGCGGCGTTGCGTTTCTGCATTTCAAGCTCATAGAGCTTGGCACGCAGCATCTTCATTGCAGTATCACGGTTGGCGTGCTGCGAACGCTGGTTCTGGCAACTGACCACGGTATTGGTCGGCACGTGGGTGATCCGGATTGCCGAGTCGGTAGTGTTAACATGCTGACCACCGGCACCGGAGGAGCGGTAGGTGTCTACCCGCAGATCGGCCGGGTTGATGTCGATTTCGATGTTGTCATCGATTTCCGGCGAGGCGAATACCGCGCAGAACGAAGTATGCCGACGGTTGCCGGAGTCAAACGGGCTCTTGCGCACCAGCCGGTGCACACCAATCTCGGTACGCAGCCAGCCAAAGGCATATTCACCACGCACATGCACGGTGGCACTCTTGATCCCGGCGACTTCACCTTCGGACAATTCGACAATTTCCGCCTCGAAGCCGTGCTTGTCGGCCCAGCGCAGATACATGCGCAGCAGCATGTTGGCCCAGTCCTGGGCCTCGGTACCGCCAGAGCCGGCCTGGATATCCAGGTAGCAGTTGTTGGCGTCCATCTCGCCGCTGAACATGCGCCGGAATTCGAGTTTTTCCAGACTGTCCTGCAAGCGCTGCAGCTCGCTGACGATGTCGGCCACGGCGGCCTCGTCGTTTTCTTCAGCGGCCATTTCCAGCAGTTCGGAGGCATCCGTCAGGCCAGCGTGCATATCGTCCAGCGTTTCGACGATCTGCGCCAGTTGAGCCCGTTCACGGCCCAGGTTCTGAGCCCGCTCCGGATCATTCCAGACGTTTGGATCTTCGAGCTCACGCTCGACTTCGGTCAGACGATCACGTTTGTGATCGTAGTCAAAGATACCCCCTGATGGTCTCGGAACGACCACGCAGATCTTTGATGTTGTTCAGAATCGGATTGATTTCCATAGGTCAGGCAGCCCGCTTGGGAAAAAGCCGGCATTGTAGCGGAAATCGGCCGCCCCGTGCAGTTTCTCCACGACCGAAGGCGGTTGACCGCAGCGCCACCAGCCTTGACCCAGATCAGAGAAGTTCCAGCCAGAGCGCCTACACTAAGGAAACACTGATTAAATCATTTCGGTACTGGCCCAATTGTCGCTGACCTGTTCTGGACACGCTGTAAATACATCCCTGTACGCTCTTAGATGCCATCCCTGGCATCTAACGGTCCAGAACAGGTCAGCGACAACCGGGCTACTGAGCTTGTGTGGAACTAATCAGTGTTTCCCTAGTACACACTGTTTGCCATGAACAACGGAGCCATACCGTGAGCCAGCTGCTTCCCGATCAAGCCACCCTTGACCAGCATGCCAATGACCACCCCAGCTTTGCCCAATGGCGCGCCGGTTACGGGGTAATAGAACACAGCCTGACGACCCAGGCCGCCGCCTTCCGGCTCGCCCATCAACTGGTCCAGTTGCACTGTCAGCCCAATCTGGATGCGGTCTACCAGCAACTCAGGGCCCTTGATCTGTTGACCAGTGCCGGCCTTTGGCTGGTGGTCCACATGACCTACGCCAAACGTTGCCATACCGACGGCAGCCCGCTGCCGGCCGAAGATTTCAAATCCCGGCCAGAAGGCCATACCGGCGGGGCCCTGAACATGGTGCCGGGCTACGCCGCCTACCTGGCGCTGAACAACCTCACCGGCCAGACCCGCAGTTGGCTGATGGGTCAGGGTCACTGCGTGGCGGCCATCGATGCACTCAACGTACTGACCGGCAACCTGCATCCGGAACAGGCCGAACGCTACCAGGGTGATCAGGGTCTTCATCTCTTGTTGCGCGACTTCTATGGCTATACCCAGTTACCCGACGGTCGCCCGGCCGCACCTCTCGGCAGTCACGTCAATCCTTACACCGCCGGAGGCATCAGCGAAGGTGGCTACCTGGGCTTTGCCGAACTGCAGTATGCGCACATGCCACTACCCGGAGAAACCTTGGTGGCATTTCTCTCTGACGGCGCTGCCGAAGAGCAACGTGGCAGTGATTGGATACCCCGCTGGTGGCGTTTCGAAGATTGCGGCACGGCCTTGCCGATCATGATCGCCAATGGCCGGCGCATCGAACAACGCACCGAGCTGGGTACGCTGTCCGGTCTGGAAGGCTTCGCCGAGCACCTGACTCGCTGCGGCTTCGATCCGATCCGGTTTGACGGGCGCGACCCGGCGGCCTTTGTCTGCGTACTGTTCGAGATGGAGCAACGCCTGGGCCGACGGGTGCATGAATATCAGCATGGCCTGCTGCATTACCCGCTGCCGATCCCCTACGGCATTGCCGAAACCACCAAGGGCTTCGGCTTTTATGGCGCGGGCGAGAATGCGGCTCACAACCTGCCATTGCCGGGCAACCCGCGCCATGACGAGGCTTCGCGCGAGCTGTTCAACCAGCATGCCGCCAAGCTTTGGGTCGAGCCCGAACAGTTAGCCCAGGCTTGCCAGCAGTTGAGCCGGCATACCGAGCAACAGCGCCCGCTGGAGCGCGACCACCCGCTGACGCAACGCCACCCGGCCCAACCGCTGATCCCGGAAATTGAATGGAGCAGCGATGAGCGCTCGGCGATGCAGGCAGTCGATCGCTTCTTCGTTGCGCTGGTGCAGGCCAACCCCGAGCTGCGAGCCCGGGTCGGCAACCCGGACGAGTTGGCCAGCAACCGTCTGGGCGGCGTGCTTGAATCGCTCAAGCATCGAGTCAGCGAGCCGGAAAGCGCTCTGGAGGACATCCACGGTCAGGTGATCACTGCCCTTAATGAGGAAGCCATTGTATCGGCCTGCCTGGCCAACAAGGGTGGCCTGAATCTGGTGGCCAGCTACGAAGCCTTCTGCGTCAAGATGCTCGGTGCGGTCCGCCAGGAACTGATCTTCGCCCGACACCAAAAGGAAGTCGGCCGGCCGGCCGGCTGGCTTGGTTTTCCACTGATCGCCACTTCGCATACCTGGGAAAACGGCAAGAACGAGCAGTCACATCAGGACACCACCTTCTGCGAAGCCCTGCTGGGTGAAATGCACGATGTGATGCAGGTCGTGTTCCCGGCCGACTACAACAGCACCCTGGCGCTATTGCCGCAGCTATATCTGCAGCGCGGCCGACTGAGCTGTCTGGTGGTAGCCAAGCGTGACCGCCCCAGCCTGCTGACACCGCCACAGGCCCGCCAGCTGGCCCGTGATGGCGCCTTGCTGCTGGCTGAGCACCAGGCCAACGGCGAACCGCTGCTGCTGATCGCCAACGGCGCTTATCAACTGGCGGAGATGCAACGCGCCGCACAACGTCTGAGCGAACATGGCCAGTCCTGGCAACTGATCTATCTGCAGGCCCCCGGCCATTTCCGCATCCCGCGTGACACCCACGAGGCCAGCGCCTGCGCCAGCCCGGAGCTGCGCGAAAAGCTGTTCCCGGCCGAGATCAGCCGCCGGGTTATGCTCTGCCATATGCGCCCGGAAGTGATGCGCGGGCACCTGGCCAACCTGTTGCCGCACTTTGAACGTAGCAGGGTGCTGGGCTATATCAATCGCGGCGGCACTCTGGACGAAGCCGGCATGCTGTTCGCCAACCGCTCAACCTGGGCCCACGTAGTCGCCGCCTGTGCTGAAGTCTGCGCGGTCCCGGTACAGCACTGGCTGGATGAAGAGGAGCTGCTGGCAGTTCAGGGCTTGGGCAACCCGCATATCCTGCGTTAACGTCGCTACCTGATCGACCCTGATCAGTTGATCAGGGTCGGGCGCAGCCGGTCGACGCCTGCCACGGACCCGGCCAGACTGGCCAGCACCGGCTCAAGCTGTCGGGCAGACTGCGGTCGGCTGAACCAGTAGCCTTGAACGAAGTGACACCCTTCCTGATCGAGAAACGCCATCTGCTCGGCGGTTTCGATCCCCTCGGCAATCACATCCATCTCCAGACCCCGCCCCAATCCGATGATTGCCCGACTGATAGCCTTGAGCCGTTCGTTATCCGGTTCCATGGACACGAAGCTCTTGTCGACCTTGATGATATGTAACGGATAACGGTGCAGATAGCCCAGCGAAGAAAAGCCGGTGCCAAAATCATCAAGGGCAATACGTACCCCCATGCTCTCCAGTTCACGCAGCGTCGCCAGGGTCTGTGGACCATCCTGCATCAACAGGCTTTCGGTAATTTCCAGCACCAAACTGCTGGCCGGCAGGCCGGTCTCGGCCAGGATCAGAGCCACCCGTTCGGCGAACCCTTGCTCGAGCAATTGGCGGCTGGACAGGTTGACCGAGCAGCGCAGCCCAGGGTATCCGTGGGTCTGCCAGGTTTGCACCTGGGTGCAGGCCTGACGCAGCACCCACTCGCCAACCTTGACGATGTCACCGGTCTCTTCCAGCACAGGAATGAACTCATCCGGCGCCACCAGCACCTCGCCCTGCCACCAGCGCAGCAAGGCTTCTACCCCGATCACCCGCGAACGTCCAGCGGTAACCTTGACGATGGGCTGATAGAACAGTTCGAACTGGCCCCGTCCCAGCGCCTCGCTCAGCGCGGTTTCCAGATTCAAGCGTTGATGCACTTCCTGTTGCAGCGTCTCGTTGAACAGCGCCAGTTGCGACTTGCCGAACGCCTTGGCTCGATACAATGCCAGGTCAGCCTCGCGCAGGGCATCCTGCTGCTGATCCTGGCCTTTGAGCGGAGCCACCCCGATACTGGCGCTGATATTCAGCCGCCGACCACCAGCGATCAGCGGATAATGCAGGCTGCTCATGATCCGCTTGGCCACGTGCTCGGCATCCGCCGCCCGGGCCATGTCATCCAGCAGCACCACAAACTCGTCTCCGCCAAAGCGGCACAGGTGATCACCTGGGCGGATACAGCGCTCGATCCGGTTCGCCACCTGTACCAGCACCTGATCGCCTATCTGGTGCCCCAGGCTGTCATTGATCAGCTTGAAACGGTCCAGGTCAATGAACAGTACGGCGGCATAACGGGCACCGGGCTTGGCCTGGCGCTGCAAAGCCTGCAACAGCAGTTCATTCATGCGCTGCCGATTGGGCAAGCCAGTCAAAGGGTCATGCAAAGTGGCATGGGCCAGTTCCTGCTCAGTGCTCTTACGCAGGGTTATATCCGACTGCGAGCCGGCCAGCAGGCGTTCGCCATGCTGATCCACCGACAGCAACCCGCGGATCAGGACCCAGACTAGGCGGTCCCAGCGATCACGGACCTGACATTCAATATGCAGGAACGGTTGGCGCCCTTCCAGATGCTCGGTCACTGCCGCGGCAAAAGCCTGTCGATGGTTTTCCGGCATGCGCTCGGACCAGGCATGCAGGGTAGCCGGTGCGGTAACGGCATCCAGCCCCAGCATCTGCAGCCAGCGCTCGGATAATTGCAGGCGATCATCATCTACATGCCATTCCCAAAGCCCGTCGTTGGCCCCTCGCACAGCTCGCGCATAACGCGCTTCACTGTCTTCCAGCGCCAGTCGGCTGGCGGCTGCATAGGTATCGACCGCCAGGGTCATGTCGAAGAACACCGCCTTCATCAGCCCACGATACAGTCGCGCAGCCAGCTCAGGCTGATCCGGCCATTGGCCAAACAATGCCCGATGCATAAAGTTCAGATAAAAATGATAGGCGCCCAGATACCACTTGGATTCGACCTGTTCACGCTCATGGGTCAACCCCACCAGAATGCGCAAACGGGCATACTGCAAGTCATAAGGGCCACGCAACAACTGTCCGTAATAACGCAGTTGATGCTCTTTCAGGCGCACCAGTAGTCCGGGCCTGGCAAACTGCGCAGCTGGCGAATCAAAGCCCTGAAGGTGCTCATGCAGGGCCTCAACACAACGCTGATGCATGGTATCGAGCTCGGCCAGATAAGGGGTCAGTTCGGCCTGATCACCCTCCTCCAGCATCAGCAAACGCATGCGTCGCTGCAGCTCAGCCGCGTTCAACCCGAGGCTGCGCTGCATTTCCTCCAGGCGTTTTTTCAGGTCAGGCACTACCCAGGCTCCCCCCGCCAAGAGCATGCCCCCATGCTCCACTTAACGCTGTCGACTGACGTATTGCAGTCTCGACTTTGGCAAAGGGCTATCACACCCCATTCATATCGACTCCGTCAATCCCCCGTTCTAGGGTCTGGTCGACGAACGCGCTTCTCCAATTCCAGCACCAGCAACACCACAACCCCGGCCAGAGGTGCCAGGATCAATGGCCACAGGCCCAGGCTTTCGGTTGCGAACAGCGCCTGCATCGGTGAACTATAAGTGAAGGCCAATTGCAACGCCGTGACCGCCAGCACCACAATCCATACCGTCGGCGTACCGAGCACTCCACGCAGTGTCAACGCCGGGCTGTCCAGATAACGCACAGCAAACAGATAGAACACCTCCATCGCCACCAGGGTGTTGACCGCCAGCGTGCGCGCCGCACCCTCACCCAGACCGGCATGCAACGCCCACTGGAAGGTGGCGAAGATCCCGCCAAGAAACAGCAGCGAGACCAGCACGATACGCCAGACCAGGAAACTGTCGAGGAATGCAGCCCTGGCCGAGCGCGGCGGCTTGCGCATCACATCCGGTTCGGCAGGCTCAAAGGCCAGGCCCATGGCCAGGACCACCGAACTGACCAGGTTGACCCAGAGAATCTGCAAGGCGGTGATCGGCAACGTCAGGCCAATCAACAACGCCACCACCAGGCTGGCCGCCTCACCGCCATTGATCGGCAACAGGAAACTGATGGCCTTTTTCAGGTTGGCGTAGACCGTCCGCCCTTCTCGCACCGCCGCGGCAATGCTGGCAAAATTATCGTCGAGCAGCACAATATCGGATGCCTCACGGGCCGCTTCCGACCCCTTGACGCCCATAGCGATACCAACATCGGCGCGCTTGAGTGCTGGTGCATCGTTGACCCCATCCCCAGTCATCGCCACCACTCCGTGGGCTGACTGCAGGGCCTGAACCAGTCTCAGCTTGTGCTCCGGGCTGGTCCGGGCGAACACGTCGACCTCCTGAGCCAGAGCCAGCAATTGCTGATCGTCCAACCCATCCAGCTCCTGCCCGGTGGCAACCCGTTCGGTATTGCGCAACCCCAGACGCGCGGCAATCGCCCGGGCAGTCAGGGCATGGTCGCCAGTAATCATCTTGACCCGAACCCCGGCCTGATGACACTCGGCTATGGCTTCCATGGCTTCCTGGCGCGGCGGATCCATCAACCCAACGATCCCGATCAACTGTACACCACTGGCCAAATCGTCACTGGCCAGCACCACCTGGCTGGCCGCTACCGGCTTGCGTGCCAAAGCCAGCACTCGCAGGCCCTGCTCCGCCAGTATCTCAACCTGCTGCAGCCATTGTTCAGGCCGCAGCGGCTGGACACCGCCCTGTTCGTCCAGTTGGCTATCGCACAACGTCAGCAATCGCTCCGGAGCGCCCTTGAGCAGAATCACGCCATGACCCTGGTGGTCATGGTGCAAGGTGGCCATATAGCGCAGATCGGCATCGAAAGGTATTTCATCGACCCGCGGCCACTGCCCGGAACAGGCCTTGGTATCCAGACCGGCCTTGGCCGCCAGCACCAGCAAGGCCCCTTCCATCGGATCCCCGAGCACTTGAATCTGGTCGCCCTTATGCTCCAGCTGCGCGTCATTGCACAGCACCGCCGCCTGAGCCAACGGCTCCAGCAATGGCGCCGGCGGTTCAGCGGCAACGTCGCCAATCCGGCCATCAACGATGTAACCGTCACCGCTGACCGGATATTCACGCCCAGCCAACACCACCGCCGCGACCATCATCTCATTGCGGGTCAATGTGCCGGTCTTGTCCGAGCAGATCACCGAAACCGCGCCCAGGGTTTCAATCACCGGCATGCGCCGCACTACCGCCTGGCGGGTGGCCATGCGTCGTACGCCAATCGCCAGGGTAATGGTCAGGATCGCCGGCAACCCCTCGGGAATGGCTGCCACGGTCAGCGCCACCACCGCCATGAACAGCTCGACCGGCGGCCGGCTACCGAACAGCCAGCCAGCGATAAACACCATGGCACCAGCCAGCACAATGACCAGCGACAGGTACTTGGCAAACCGGTTCATCTGCTCAAGCAGCGGTGTCTGCAGCACCGTGAGGGTATCCAGCAACCCGGAAATGCGGCCGATTTCGGTCGTTTCACCGGTGGCCACGACAATCCCCCTGGCCGTACCGGCCCGCACCAAAGTGCCGGAATAGGCCATGCCCAGCCGATCCCCCAAGGGCGCATCTTCGGCCTGGGCTTCAACCGACTTGTCCACCGCCACCGACTCCCCGGTCAGCAGCGCCTCATCAACCTTGAGCCCATGTACCTGATCCAGGCGTACATCAGCCGCCACCCGGTCACCGGCCTCAAGCAGCAACAGGTCACCCGGCACCAGTTCGGCGGCATCGATTCGCTGACGTTCCCCCTTACGCCAGACCGTGGCCTTGGGCGCCAGCATGTGGCGAATGGCAGCCAATGCCTGCTCGGCCCGCCCTTCCTGGATAAACCCGACTACCGCCTGCAACACCACTACAGCCAGAATCACACTGGTATCCAGCCAGTGCCCGAGCACCGCAGTGACTGTCGCCGCCACCAGCAGAATGTAAATCAGCACATGTTGGAACTGGGCCAGCAAGCGCCGCCATAGTGGCCGTGGCTTGACCCCAGGCAGGCGATTCTCACCATACCGAGCGAGCCGTTCAGCCACCTCTGGCGGACTCAGACCCGACGATGTGCAGTTCAGCGTGTCATAGACCTGCTCAACCGGCTGGGCATGCCATGGCCGGGAGCTTTGCGGTTGATCCATCATCAGTCTCCATAAGTGCAAGCTAGCCTCAATTGCACCTCGACAGCCTTGTCGACGCATTGGCCCAAGTCAAGATTCCACCCGATTATCCGATCATCAGTTGCGCCAGCTTTTCAGCGATCATCAAGGTTGGCGAGCAGGTATTGCCCGAGGTAATACTCGGCATGATCGACGCATCCGCCACCCGCAGCCCGCTCAAGCCATGTACCCGAAGCTGATGATCGACCACCGCATCGGGACCACTGCCCATGGCACAGGTGCCGACCGGATGAAAAATCGTCGTACCGATCAGCGCGGCCGCCGCCGCCAGCTCCTCATCAGTCTGATAGGCCGGCCCCGGCTTGTACTCCTGTGGCTGGTATGGCTGCAGCGCCGGAGCTGCCACAATACGTCGGGCCAGGCGAATTGCCGCCACCGCAGTACGCAGATCCTCCGGATGACTCAGATAGTTGGGCTGGATCAGCGGTGCCTGGGCCGGGTCGTGACTGGCGATCCGCACATGCCCACGGCTGTGTGGATGCAGATCACACACCGAGGCAGTGAACGCCGGGAACCGGTGCAACGGCTCACCAAAACGCTCCAGCGATAACGGCTGCACATGAAACTCCAGATTGGCCGCCGGCTGCTGCGGATCAGAACGGGCAAAGGCACCTAACTGACTCGGCGCCATGGCCAACGGGCCGCTACGCTTGAAGGCATAACGCAGTGCCATACTCAGCTTGCCATGCCAACTGGCGGCCAATTGATTGAGGGTCAGGGCATTGCTGACCTGATAGATCAGGCGCAATTGCAGGTGATCCTGCAGGTTTTCACCAACGCCCGGCAGGACATGATGCACCGGCACCCCGAGCGACTCAAGCAGCCCCCGAGGGCCAACCCCGGAGCGCTGCAACAGCGCTGGCGAACCTATGGCGCCGGCACAGAGAATGACTTCACCCCGACACTCCAGATCAAGCACCTGATCATGCCAGCGCACACTCAGGCCCTTGACCCGCCGCCCGCTGAAGTTCAGGTAAAGCGCCTCGGCTGCGGTCAGCACGGTCAGGTTGGCGCGTTTGCGGACCGGTTGCAGAAAGGCCTTGGCAGCATTCCAGCGCACGCCACTGCGCTGATTGACCTGAAAATAGCCGCAACCCTCGTTATCGCCGCGGTTGAAGTCGTCTACCGGCGGGATGCCACACTGGGCGGCGGCCCGTTGAAAGTCATCGAGCAAGGTCCAGTGCAGCCGCTGATTTTCCACCCGCCATTCGCCGTCACCGCCATGCACCTCACTGGCCCCAGCAAAATGACTTTCACTGCGTTTGAATAGCGGTAGCACCTCCTGCCAGCTCCAGCCGGGGTTCCCGGCCGCTGCCCAGCTGTCATAGTCACGCGCCTGACCACGCATGTAGATCATGCCATTGATCGACGAGCAGCCACCCAACACCCGACCGCGCGGATAGCCCAGACTACGACCGCCCAACCCCGGCTCAGGCTCGGTCTGATAGCACCAATCGGTGCGAGGGTTGCCGATGCAGTACAGGTAACCAACAGGGATATGAATCCAGGGATAGTCATCGCGGCCGCCAGCTTCCAGCAGCAGCACCCGCTTGTCTGCCTGGGCAGACAGACGGTTGGCCAGCAGGCAACCCGCCGGACCGGCCCCCACAATGATGTAATCGTAACTGCTCGCGCCAGGATTCATGGTTCACCACGCGTATTGTTTTACTTTAAGCGTGGCACACATCCCCGGGGACGCAAATGACTTGGCGGGGTTGGACCGGGGGACCGCTGAAAAACGTAAGCGAGGCAGGCAAGACAAGGCAAAAACGGCCGAAAAAGCGCAATTTACGTGGTGTAAATGAGCATTTTGACCGGGCTCGCGATCGAGGCCGTTTTTAACGCCGTATTGCCAACGCAGCTAGTTTTTCGGCGGTTCCCTAAAGTGGCTGCAGAAACCTGACTACCAGCTGCAAACTCTGACGCCCACGGTACTCGTTGATATCCAGGCTATAGGCCAGACGTACTCGCTGAATGCGCGGATTGGGCCAGACTTGAGGATCAATATTGAAGGCAATCGCATCCAGCACTTCGGTGCTGCCTGGCGGTTGCAGCACCATTTTCAGGTGGCGCTCGCCAACCAGCCGCTGCTGGATCAATTGAAATTCACCATGAAAGCCCGGCTCGGGAAAGTGCTGCCCCCAGGGGCCGGCTTCGCGCAGTTGCGCGGCCAGTTCGAGCCGGAATTCGCTGACCGTCAGTTCGCCGTCAGACAGCAGCCGGCCACTCAGGTCCTCGGCGCTGAGCTGACGCCGGACCTCGGCATCGAAGGCCGCCCGAAACGTCTCGAAGTGGGCCCTGGGCAAGGACAACCCAGCCGCCATGGCATGGCCGCCGAACTTGCTGATCAGACCGGGGTTGTGCGCCGCCACCGCATCCAGCGCATCACGAATATGCAGCCCGGCTACCGAACGGGCCGAGCCCTTGATGTCATCATTACCGGCATCAGCAAAGGCAATCACCGGACGGTGATAACGGTCCTTGAGCCGTGAGGCAAGAATGCCGATCACGCCCTGGTGCCAGTCCGGGTCGAACAGGCACAGCCCAAATGGCAGTTGCTCGGCATCCAGACTCATCGCCTCCAGAGTAGCCAGCGCCTGCTGCTGCATCTCACGCTCGATGCTTTTGCGTTCGCGGTTGAGGCTATCCAGTTCACGGGCCATTTCCCGGGCCTGGTCCTCGGACTCGGTCAACAGGCACTCAATGCCCAGGCTCATGTCGTCCAGACGTCCGGCGGCATTGAGCCGTGGCCCGAGAATGAAACCAAGATCGCTGGAGCTCAGCCGCCCCATCGGCCGCCCAGCCACCTCCAGCAGCGCGCGGATACCTGGCCGACAGCGACCGGCGCGGATCCGCGCCAGCCCCTGATGTACCAGAATCCGGTTATTGGCATCCAGCGGCACCACATCAGCCACTGTGCCCAGTGCCACCAGATCAAGCAACTCGCCCAGATTCGGCTCGGGCCGCTCAGTGAACCAACCCGATTCGCGCAATGCCGCGCGCAATGCCAGCATCACATAGAAGATCACCCCGACCCCGGCAATTCCCTTGCTGGGGAATTCACAACCTGGCTGATTGGGATTGACGATGGCGTCGGCTGCCGGCAGTTGTTCGGCCGGCAAGTGATGATCAGTGACCAGCACCCGCATTCCGGCGGCCCGTGCTGCCGCTACCCCGTCGATACTGGAGATGCCGTTGTCCACGGTCACCAGCACGTCGGGCTGATATTGCCGGGCCACGGCGACGATTTCCGGGGTCAGACCATAGCCATACTCGAACCGGTTGGGCACCAGGTAATCGACCCGCGCCGCACCCAACGCCCGTAGCGCCAGTACCGCTACGCTGCTGGCGGTGGCGCCATCGGCATCGAAGTCGCCGACAATCAGCAGCGACTGACGCTGCTCCAGTGCCTGCTGCAACAGCGCCACCGCCGCCTCAATGCCCTTGAGCAGGGAATATGGCAACAAGGCCTGCAAACGCCGATCGAGTTCGGCCGCGGAGCAGACACCACGGGCGGCATACAGACGGGTCAACAGCGGCGGCAGCTCACCCAGGTCAGGCAACTGCTCGGGCAGCGGGCGGGACTCGATACGCATCAGAACCTCAGCGCTCACCCTGCAACCATTCCAGACTCAGTTCATGCTGGGCCTGGGCATCGCTGACATAGATAACGCCGTCACTGATCATCACCCCCCAGTCGATACTGCGTGGCAAGTCAGTGGCCAGCGCCTCCAGCGGCTCCTGCTCAACCACCGCGATGCTCAGATTCTTGAGCATCGCCGCCGCCGAACCCACTTTGCTGGCCCACACCCGGGTGTTGCCATAGGCTAACAATGACACCCTTTCGGCCCGCCGCGAACACCAGGTCAGACGGTCTGCATCCGGCAAACCCACTTCAATCCAGTGCATAACCCGACCATCCAGACTTTTTTCCCACAGAGCCGGCTCATCGGTATCCGACAACCCGCGACCAAAACTCAGCGCTTCGTTGTACCAGAGGGCGTAGGCCAGAATCCGCACCGTCAGCCGCTGCTCGGTTTCGGAAGGATGGCGCGCCACGGTCATGCGCAGATTTTCGTAGACCCCGCGATCGGTGTCACTGAGGTTGAGATTGATCTTATAAGGCGTGGCTTGCAGAGCCATGAGATGCATATCCAGAACTGGGTGGGCGGCCAGTGTAGCGCAAAACCACCCCCGCAGTGAGGGTGGTATGACTAACGCAACGCGCTCAGCCGCGCTCTCGCTCGACAGGCTGGCCGAGGGCTCGCAACTGTTCGACAATGCTGACCAACTGCGCCACTACCCGATTGCCGACATCCTCGTCGCTGCCGCCCATGGCCTTGTTGCGCATGAAGTCGGCCTTGATCCTGGCCCAGCGCTCAGCCTGCTCCGAAGTCAGGTTACCTCGCAGTTCAGCCAGTTTGAGCAGGTTCTCCTCCGCCCCAGTGGTCAGCAACTGAGCCTCCCCCTGATAATGATCGGCAATCAGTTGCAGCAGCTCCTGCTCATTCATCACCGGCGAAATCTTCTCCGCCAGCTTGTTCATGTTGCGGTAACTGCCCTGCAGGCGGAATGCCGGCTCGGTACGGTAGCGATCATCCTGGGCAGCACTGGCGATGTACTGCTGATTGACCCGGAACACCACATCACGCACCTGCATCATCCGCTCCAGGGTAGCCACGATCTCGTTGATCTCGGCGGTGCTGTAGCTGTGACTCAGTTCATTGCTGGAGAACGGCTTGCCTTCAGCCTTGGCAACAAACCGATAGACATCCTGCATGTCGCGAGTTGCCAACGGTGCCAGCACCGGGCTGGAGGTCAAACTGTTCTCGATGTAACTGAGTGCGAACACCTCCTGCATACCGCCCAGGGTGTCACCAAGGTTGTAGATGTCGGCGCGGTTGGCCAGCATGTCGGGAATCTTGAATACCTCACCGGATTCGGTATAGGGGTTACCGGCCATTACCACACAGAACTTGCGCCCACGCATGTCATAGGTGCGCGTGCGTCCTTTCCATACCCCTTCGATACGCCGAGTGCCATCACACAGGGAAATGAATTTCTGCAGAAACTCCGGATGGGTATGCTGGATGTCGTCGACATAGAGCATGACGTTGTTGCCCATTTCCAACGCCAGGTTGAGTTTGACCAGTTCCTGCGCCGAGGTCGCATCCGGGGCCTGGGCCGGGTCCAGCGAACGCACTTCATGCCCCAGCGACGGTCCATTGATTTTCATGAATACCAGGCCCAGGCGATGGGCCACGTACTCCATCAAGGTGGTCTTGCCATAACCGGGCGGTGAAATCAGCATCAACAAGCCAGTCAGATCCGAACGCCGGTTCTCTCCGGCGGTGCCCATCTGCTTGGCCAGGTTGTCACCGATTACCCCAAGATAGACATCGTTGATCAGCTTGTTGCGTACAAAGGAACTAAGCGGTCTGGGCTTGAACTCGGACAGCCGCAAGTCATCGCGCTGCTGCTGGATCACCGCCTGACGCAGGCTCTGGTAGCGGCGCAAACCAGGCAGGAAACGCTCGCGGTGATAGCGCAGCCGAGCAAAGAAGTCGTCCACCGCCAGGTCCATACAGCCCTGACTGATACGCGGGTGCTCGCCCAGCAGTTGCTCAACCCGAAACTGCAGGTCAACCTCGGTTATCCGTGTAGTCAGCCCGTCAGCGAGCAGTGCCAGGGCGACGGCCTCCGGAATGTAGGCTGCCAGCCCCGCATACTCGGGGGCCTGACAGAGCCCGCGCAACCAGTTGTCCACCAGCCACCAGCGCGCCCCCGGCCGGCCATCCAGACGCGCCAGCGCCTGCTGATAGTCATCCCAGATGGCGGCTTGCTCAAGTCGTTGGCGCAAGCCTTCGAGCAGATGTTCGGCATACTTGCTGAACAGCCATTCGTGCGACTCGCCAGCCAGCACCAACACCAGATACTCGGCCGCCTCGCCGAGCCCTTGCTCGGCTGTCTCCAGCCCCTGCTCCTCGCACCACTGACGCAAGCTCTGGAGCACTTCCTGCTGCAGTTGCCGCAAACCGTCATCAGGGCCGAACAACTGACGGATATGCAGCGCGCTGCGAGCACGCTGCGGCCAGTGGGCAGAGGCCTCATCCTGGCTGCACTGGCTCCAGAAGAACACCGCCTGGCCCCGCGCCTGCGGCGAGAAGCGCAGCAAACCAGCGCTATCTCGCAGCGGCAACAACTGCGCCAGAATCAGTGCGGCATCATGATCGTGGATACCTTTCTCATAACCTTCGCGGTAGCGCGGGGTGGCGAAATCGCGCAAGGTCCGGACCAGTTGCTCGGGGTCCAGCAATTGCCCATGCAACAGTTCCAGGCTCAGACCGTGCTCACCCGCTTCGGCAGCCGCCAGCAGCTCACCGGCCAGGTATTCGGCGCGATACAGTTGTGCCGATTCAGACTCCAGCGCTACCTGCCAGAACTCACGCAACTGCTCGAGTTCGGGGTGGACCAACGGCTCCAGAAAGTCAGTGCCGGTCAGATGCAAATGCAGGTGATCGCCGCGCGGCATCAGCGTCAGATCGAGTTCCTGGGTATTGACGCTGAAGCGATGACGCGGCCCCAGGCGAATGATATTGCCGCCGTCCTCGAACAGCTCACTCTTGTCGCGCAGCCCCCGCACGGCCTGATCCCTGGCTTGCTTGAGCCGGGCTTCGACATCATCAGCCTTGACGTTATCCTGCAGCTCGCGCAAGCGCTCGGTCAGCTCACGCAACTTGAGAATCAGTGGATCGGAGGCAAAGAATGCGTTCAGCTCATCGGCCTGGGTAAAACGCGCGGTACGCCGGCCAAGGCTGTCGATAATCCGCAACGCCGCATCCAGCAAGCCCTGAGCCCGACGCTGGCGCTCATCGACCAGAGCCTGGCGATGGGTCTCGAAGGTTTCCAGCAACTCTTCACGCTTGGCCAGGATATCGCCGAGAAACTCCTCGTGATCACCAAATCGGCTTTCCAGTTCCTCTAGCTGCACCAGCAAGCGCGACAGTTGCTCATCACAGCGCTCCGGGTCACGAGCCTGCCCCAGCGCACTGGTAATGCCCTGACTGAACAGCCGGAACTGGGCCCCGAACTGTGCCACCTGCTCGGCTGAGCCCAGACTGCGACGCTGTTGATCCGCCCGCGCCCGGGCCTGATTGAGCCGGGCATAGACCTCAGAGATTGACTCGACGATCGCGGTACGCTGGGTGGCATCATCGATCTGCAGAGAGGCCATCAGCCCCGACAGCATGTCGAGATCGGTCGCCATCGTCTCGAATGCCTCGAGATGCTCGCGCAATTGCGCCACGCTGACAGCCTCACGGGCCTGCTGGTCGTGCTCCTGCAACGCCTCGGCATAGGGCTGCAGGGCGGCATCACTGGCAAGAAACGCAGCAGTGGCGGCGGCAACCCGCTCCTGGGATTCGAGCAGTTGCTGTTCCATCTCATCGATGCGGGCGACATCGATATAGCGGTAGTCACGAATCGTCAGCAACTGACCACGCAAGGCATTGATGCCATTGAGCGCAGCGACGTAATCCTGCACCTGCTTCCAGTCATCGCTGCGCAGACTCTCATTGAGGGTCCGGAAACGCGTCTCGGCCTCAGCCATTGCCCGGGCCGACTGCTGACGAATGCTTTCAACCTTCTCGAACTCATCAAGTACCAGTTCACCGGTGGCGGCAATCTCGTGCAGTACCGATGCAAGACCCTGACAGTGTGGGTCATCCAGCCAGTGATAGGCATCGAACAGCCGCCGGGTATTGATACACAGTTGCGTATAGCGCTGAATCGACACCTCAGAACTGTCGATCTCGCGGCTCAGGTTGAGCAGTTCGGAAATTCCGCGAACCAGCTCGGGGTTGCCGATACGGCCGAAGAAACCACTGCGTTGCGGCTGGCGAGCGGCGAACTCGTCGGAGCAGAACGGCGTTTGCCAGATCTGCATCGGATGGATACGGGTCGGCTCATCGCCCTCGGCAGCGAAGATGACCATGCGGCCATCCTCGAGCCGGGCATAGCCATGGCCAAAAATCGGGTTCTGCAGCTCACGACTGATCATGTTGTAGGTGAACAGCGCCGAGCGCCCTTGCTCGGGATGGTAGAAGATGTACTGCACATCCTCACCATTGGGTGAACGCACCGCCCGCTTGAAGCGCATGCCCTGCATCGATTGGTCGAAGGCCTTGTGTTCACCGTTCTGCAGATAGTAGCCGCCGGGAAAGATAATCCCGTGGTCTTCCGGCAGTTGCACACAGGCCAGACCAATGGCGTCGATGCGCTCGACCTGTCGGGTCAGGGTATTGAAGACCAGATAGCGCCACTGCTCTTCGCGGTAGGGCAACACCTTGAGCAGAATCAGGCTGCCGAGCCTGGCGTATTCGATCTCCGCGTCATCCAGCGACTGGGTCTTGTCGAGCACCGCTTCGCGGTAGATGCCCAGACCATCTTCGGTATTATTCTCAACCTTGATGGTCAGGTTGCCGCCGAGAGTTTCGATGAACACGCTATCGAGAATATTGACGTGCGGATGGCGGCCACTGACCACCATCTCACGGTCGGTCTTCTGCCACTCGAAATCGTAGCGTCCGGGCAGAGAAATATCCCGCTCACCACGGTTGTCGATATAGCGTACCTGCTTGCCATCAACCGATATCGACCAGCGGAACACTCGCACGTCGCTGACCCGGTCACCGATCTGGAAGCACGCCAGCAACTTGCCGTCACGCACCAGCAATTGCAGCAGATGAGTGTTCTTGTAATAGGTATAAAGTTCGTTGAAATCGTTGACGAACCCCGGCTCGGCCAGGAAGCTGCCAGCCAGAGCAACCTGCTCGGCCTCATAACCTTCATCCTGCGCACTCAGCCGATAGAGCGAGAAAACGTCCTCGACGCGGGTTTCCTTTTTCAGGCCGAGAAAGACGTTGTAACCGAACAGCAGGCAGTCGCCGACCTGTACGATATCGCGGGCAGTGCAGTTGTTTTCGGTACGGATCCTGACCCGCCCGATCACCTCCATGCGACTGCTGCCGAACTCCTCCTGGCGCTGCTGATTGAGACTGTCGGCAATCTGCCGTAGCTGGCGCCCCTGCTCCTGCAGACGTCGCTGCAGTACCTCGTAGGCCCCGCCTTCGGCCACCGCCTTGTCCAATACGTCCTGTGTCTGGCTGATCGCCTGCGCGTCCGACATCCTGTTTTTCCTGGCTCAGAAGTGTATGGGTGACAAGGCCCCGGCGTATGCCGGGGCCAGGAGCGACACGTCCGGGATCAGATATCGCCGGAGTTGCCGGCAGCGGCGTGGCTGCCGTTGGCCACGGGAGTGCCGTTGGCCTGAGTTGTGGCCTTGCCGGCCAGCAATCGCTGCAATACGTCCTGTACCACCGGACTCTTGCCAACCACACCTTCGATCGCCTTGCCAACCGACAGAGACTTGGCAAACGAGTTGAAGAAGTCGCCTTCGCCGCCAACGATCTCGATTTTTGCCTGACCCAGTGCGGTAGCCAGTACCTCGGCCTGATCCTTGGCAATATCCTTGTTCGCGGCAATGGCGGCCATCGATTCCTCGAAGCCCTTCTCCAGTTGCATGCGGAACTCTTCGTGCTGACGGGCAGTGTCGCTGAGCGCGTCCAGGGCACCGAATTTCTTGCCCAGACCCTCGGCTTCGGCATTGAAGCGCTCAAGCAGCACTTCGGCTTCGGCCAGACCCTGATCCTTGGTGGCGCGCGCCTTGGCTACACCGAGCTGCTCTTCGCCACGAGCCTGCGCAGTGAGCTTCTCTTCCAACACCTTGGCTTCGGTCAGGCCTTCCTTCTCGCGAGCCTGCGCCTGAGCTTCGGTCACCCGTGCCGCTGCCAGGCCTTTTTCTTCCTCGCCACGAGCCTCGGCGGCCATCTGTTCGGCCAGCACCTTGGCCTCGGCCAGACCTTCCTTCTCCATAGCCGCTGCGGTGATTTCCCGCACCTTGGCAGCAGCCAGGCCAGTGGCAGCCTGCTCGGCCTGAATACCTTCGGCCAGTTTCTTCTTGGCTTCGGCCTGCTTGGCCGCCGCTTCCAGCTCGGCCTGGGCCATGTTGTTGATTTCCACTGCCTTGTGCCGCGAACGAGTCTCGTCGGCTTCGGCCTGCTTGACCTGACGCACCAGCTCCTGCTCGGCTTCGGCCTGGGCGTTGAGCACCACCACCTGCTTGAGGCGCTCGGCCTCGGAGACTTCGCGCACTTCCTTGATCCGCTCTTCTTCCTGGGCTACGGTCTTCTCGACCGCTACCCGCTCGCGGATCACTGCGGCAATCGCCTTGCGCTCTTCCTCCAGGGCCTTTTCCTTCTCGATGCGCTGCAGTTCGACTTCACGCTCACGTGCCACTACTTCCAGAGACCGGGCACGCTCAACCTTTTCAACCTCGATCACGACTGCACGCTGGCGATTCTGCTGAGCAACCTCGACTTCGCGCTGGTGGTTTTCGTTGCGAATATCCAGCTCCTGCTGAGTCTGGATGCGTGCCTGCTCGGCCTTGAGGCGCTCCTCCTCGCGGACCTTGAAGGTCTCTGCCTCTTCGCGGGCGCGAATGGTTTCAATCTCACGCTTCTGCCGCGCCTCGGCATCAGCCTGCTGACGCTCAAGCGACAGTGCCGCTTCGCGGGTCTCAACGTTCTTTTTCTGGATCGCCAGTTCCTCGTTGCGCTCCAGTTCATTAGTGATCACATTCTGGGCTGCCGTCAGTTCGGTAATCTTGCGAATACCCTCGGCGTCGAGAATGTTGTGCGGATCGAGCGAAGCCTTGGGGGTCTGCTCAAGATAGTCGATCGCCACGTCTTCGAGCACATAACCGTTAAGGTCGTTACCGATCACCTCGATAATCCGATCACGGAAGTTCTGCCGCTCCTCGAACAGGCTGACGAAGTCGAACTTCTTGCCCACAGTTTTCAGCGCTTCGGAAAATTTGGCATTGAACAGCTCGTTCACTGCGGCGCGATCAGAGGCACGTTCGACACCAATAGCCTTGGCCACCTTGAGCACATCTTGCTGGGTTTCGTTAACTCGCAGATAGAAGGCCACGGTAATGTCGGCGCGCAGGTTGTCCATACAGATCAGGCCGTCCTTGCCGCGCCGATCGACCTCGAGCGTCAGCAGCGAGATCTTCATGAACTCCTTTTTGTAGATCACCGGATAGACCAAAGCACCGGTGAAATGCACCTTGGGCGTCGACGACATATCGTTGACGATCAGCGCGGTTCCCTGCGGCACCTTGATATAGAAGGCCTGGAACAGTACGAAAAAGCCCACGATCAGCAGGAAGAAAATACCTACGCCAATCAGAAAAGGCATGAACATTGCCAGATTCATTGCAATCAATCTCCTTTGATAAAAGGCCCTGGGCGCACCCTTGCGCCGGGTGCTCAGTGACCGTTGAACTCGTCCTCGGTAATGACTCGATAGGCGTGCTCGGGCTCCAGGTACTCCAGCAGTACCAGACGGTCGCCGCGCTTGTAGCCCAGCGACTCATCAGCCCGAATCCGCAAAATCAGCCCCGCCCCACCATCTTCCAGCAGCGCTTCGCCCTGCATCGCGGTGACCCGCGGGCTGCGCACGACCACGGTCCGCCCCAACAGCGACGACGTGGTATTGGCCAGCAGACGCTGAAACAAGGGACGCAGGGGGTAAATCACGACACGCACCACCGGTGCGGCCAGCATCAGGGCGGCAATCAGAACCACCAGCCCAAGGGGGTAACGCAGGATGCCCAAAGGCAGGAAACGCAGAACCAGCAGTTCGGCGAAGTAGCAGAACAGCCAGGCGAAAAACACCAACAGGGTAATCAGCAATGTGACCGGCACGCCACCCAGCCCAAGCTTGAGCAGCAGCCCGCCCAACCCTTCGGCCTGCAGCCCCCCGTCACTGGCGCTGTCGAGCAGATCGATATCCAGCAGCCCCAGAGCTACAACCAGCCAGTAAAGAATGGCCAGACACAGCACAAAGCTGAGCAATACCACCGGAAAGGTCATTGAGGTCTGAAAAAACAGCTCCATGAGCAACTACATCCCTGTCAGTGTCGGCCTGGCTGGCCAGTTTCTATCCGGTCAGTTACCGGCCTTGCCCTTCAGACGCGCCAATACGCTGTCGGCACTGCCGCTCTCGGCAACGATACCGGCCTCACGCAGTTTCTGGTCCAGCGCCTGATCAACATCGGCCTCGGCAGCCAGTTCAGCTGCGGCTTCCATGCGAGCACCACGTTCGGCCTGCTTGCGCTTGATCCGCTCGAGTGACTCCAGCGCGGTATGCATCTTGGCCTGCGAGCCACCATAGCGCTGCGAGACCGCCAACTGCGCCTTGTGTACGCTTTCAGTCGCCTTGATGGTATCGGCCTGCTGCTTCAGTCGCTTGATATTGCTTTCGGCCTGGCTGACCGCCTTGCGCAACTGCGCCACACTGGCAGTAAAGGCATCCGCCTGCTCACGCTCGCTATTGAGAGAAACTTCCAGGTTGGCGATCTTTTCTGCCACTTCACGGGCCAGCGCCTCGTTGCCGGCATCCAGGGCCTTGAGCGCATACTGTTCATATTCGGCCACCTTGGCCTGCAGCTTGGCCACCTGCTCGGCAGCCAGCTTCTGCTTGGCCATGATCCCGGCCAAGGCTTCACGCGAGCGATGCAGTTCCTGATCGGCATCGCGAATTTCCTGATCGAGGATCCGCAGTGCCTGACTATCGACTACCGCCTCACCGGCCTCATGCACGCCGCCACGTACCGCTGTCAGCAATTTGCTCCAGACATTCATTCGCTTGTCTCCTCAGACACCGGCCTTGAGAAAGCCTTCATAGGCTTCCGTGGCCTTGATCACGTTATCGGCCAGCAACTCAATCTCGAACACCACATCCGAGAGCGTCGAAGCCGAGCTCAGAGCACCGAACATGGTGTAGCACAGGCTGCCGTCAGCCAGAGTTTCCAGACCGATACTCGAAAGCGGGAACAGTTTATGGGTGCGCAGCACCTCTTCGTTGAAGGCCACTGCATTCTCGACATCCGACGCCGGCCAAAGCAGCCCTTCCACCACGATCTGCTCACCGAACACTGCCAGAAACAACGGCAAATCGCCGTATTCATGCATGGTCAGGTGCAAGCTGGGATCACTGCCATCGATCAGCTCAATGCTGGCCTGGCCGCCCGAGAACAGCTCGGTGGCGGACAAGGCTTCGAACAACCCCTGGGCAGTCCATATCTGCTGCATGCTCATTCCTTCCTCCTTCTCCTGCGGAACCAGCTTCGAATCGGGCTGGCGCAATTTCCTTTCAAATGCCAAAAGCTGTGCCGTGTGCTCCGGCAGAATCCAGACTTCCTTCTTGACCAACCCCTGCTCACGCAGGCGCTGGCGGTACAAACGTTGGTAATGGGCGGACGATTTCTTTTCCATGAAGTCACCCTAATTTATTACATGTAACAAATCAACACATCACATGTAATAAATCAAAAAATAAACGGGCACGAGCCAACGCTCCTACAAGCAGAGGGCTGAGCATCGACATGAACAGGGTGAGAATCACTCGGAGGGAGAAGAATTCCATTTCCTGCTGACGGGCGCATCCAGTGCCGCCCAACTATTAAACAACAGCGCAACCACAAGGCAAAGCCCCAAATCCGCCAACCCGGTCGCACTCTGGCCCAGTGCTATCACCCAGACCAGAATGCATTGCGGTTGCGCGAAGCATCACAGCTCAGTAGTGTCTGACCGTCATCATGCTCACATCACCAGGAGAGCGCATGCCCAGCAAGCCCCTTTCAGGCCTCAAGGTCGTCGAACTCGGCACCCTGATCGCCGGCCCCTTCGCCGCCCGAATCTGCGCCGAGTTCGGCGCCGAGGTGATCAAGGTCGAATCGCCCGATGGCGGCGACCCGCTGCGCAAATGGCGCAAGCTGTACGAGGGCACCTCGCTGTGGTGGTTCGTCCAGGCCCGCAACAAGCGCTCACTGACCCTCAACCTCAAACAGGCCGAAGGCATCGAGATTCTCAAGCGACTGCTGGCCGACGCCGACATCCTGATCGAGAACTTTCGCCCCGGCACCCTGGAAAAGCTCGGGCTGAGCTGGGACGTTCTGCATGCACTGAATCCAGGACTGGTGATGGTCCGGCTGTCCGGCTTCGGCCAGAGCGGCCCGCTGAAAGATCAGCCGGGCTTTGGTGCGGTGGGTGAATCGATGGGCGGACTGCGCTACATCACCGGATTCGAGGATCGCCCGCCGGTACGCACCGGCATCTCCATCGGCGACTCGATTGCCGCCTTGTGGGGCGTGATTGGCGCGCTGATGGCGCTGCGTCACCGTGAAGTCAACGGTGGCCAGGGTCAGGTTGTGGATGTAGCCCTGTATGAGGCGGTGTTCGCGATGATGGAGAGCCTGGTCCCGGAGTTCGACGTACTGGGTTTTATCCGCGAGCGCAGTGGCAATATCATGCCCGGCATCACCCCATCCTCGATCCATACCTGCGCCGACGGCAAGGCGATTCAGATTGGCGCCAACGGCGATGCGATCTTCCAGCGTTTCATGCGCGCCATCGGCCGCAACGACCTGGCCGACGACCCGAGCCTGGCCGACAATGCCGGGCGTGATGCCCGGCGTGACGAGCTCTATGCACTGATTGACGCCTGGGCCGCGAGCCTGCCGCAGGATCAGGCGCTCAATCTCTTGAACGCAGCCGAAGTACCGGCCAGCCAGATTTACTCGGTAGCCGACATGTTCAAGGACCCGCAGTTTCTCGCCCGTGACATGTTCATTGACGCCCAACTGCCGGATGGCAAGCCGTTCAAGATGCCCGGCATCGTACCCAAACTGTCGGCGACCCCGGGCTCAAGCGAATGGCGCGGACCAGAGCTGGGCGAGCATACCGAAGAACTGCTCAAGACCCTGGGCTACGACGCTGCAGCCCTGGCCCGACTGCGCACTGCCGGCGTGGTCTAGGGAGACACTGATTACACCAATGTCGGTGTTGATCCAATTGTCGCGGCATCGCTCAGGCGCGGACGCTACCCAGATCAGGCTCCAATCTCTGTGCAACCCGCCGAGAGGATCCGCAACTGATTTAGTCGGTGCGTCCTAGCACGCCCGGCAAAACTCACTGGCCGAACACGAACTGCTCGCCTTCAACCCCGACCTTGATCAGCGCACCCGGCTCGAAATCACCGGCCAGAATGCGCTGTGCCAGCGGGTTCTCGATCCAACGCTGAATCGCCCGCTTGAGCGGCCGAGCGCCATAGACCGGGTCGTAGCCGACGGCAATCAGCTTATCCAGCGCCTCACCTGAAAGCTCCAGATTCAGCTCGCGCTCGGCCAGACGCTGGCGCAGGCGCTGCAACTGGATCTCGGCAATGCCGCCGATCTGCTCCTTGCCGAGCGGATCGAACACTACCACCTCATCAATCCGGTTGATGAATTCGGGACGGAAGTGACTGCTGACCGCATCCATCACCGCTGCCTTTTGCGCCTCGGGATCGCCAGCCAGATCCTGAATCTGGGCCGAGCCCAGGTTGGAGGTCATGACCACCACACTGTTTTTGAAGTCGACAGTATGCCCCTGACTATCGGTCAGGCGACCATCCTCCAGTACCTGCAGCAGCACGTTGAACACATCCGGATGGGCCTTCTCGACCTCATCCATGAGAATCACCGAGTAGGGCTTACGCCGCACCGCCTCGGTCAGATAGCCACCCTCTTCATAGCCGACGTAACCCGGAGGCGCACCGATCAGACGAGCCACCGAGTGCTTCTCCATGAACTCGGACATGTCGATACGCACCATCGCCTCTTCGGTATCGAACAAGAACTCGGCAAGCGCCTTACACAGCTCGGTCTTGCCCACCCCGGTCGGACCAAGGAACAGGAATGAGCCGCTCGGGCGATTCGGGTCGCTCAGGCCTGCACGCGAGCGGCGCACCGCATTGGCCACCGCGACCACTGCCTCGTGCTGACCGACCACCCGCTTGTGCAGAGCGTCTTCCATACGCAGCAGCTTGTCGCGCTCGCCTTCGAGCATCTTGCTCACCGGAATGCCGGTCCACTTGGACACCACTTCGGCGATTTCCTCGTCGGTGACCTTGCTGCGCAGCAACTGGTTCTCGCTCTTGCCATGGGCATCGACCATCTGCAGGCTGCGCTCCAGGTCCGGGATCACCCCGTACTGCAACTCAGCCATGCGGTTGAGATCACCCTTGCGCCGGGCCAGCTCCAGCTCGGTCCGGGCCTGCTCAATCTTCTGCTGGATCTGCGCCGACCCCTGCACCTCGGCTTTCTCGGATTTCCAGATATCTTCCAGATCGGCGTACTCGCGCTCGAGCTTGGCGATGTCTTCTTCCAACTTGGCCAGACGCTTTTTGGTCGCCTCGTCATCTTCCTTCTTCAGCGCTTCGCGCTCGATCTTGAGCTGAATCAGACGCCGATCCAGGCGGTCCAGCTCCTCCGGCTTGGAGTCGATTTCCATGCGGATGCGACTGGCTGCTTCGTCGATCAGGTCAATGGCCTTGTCCGGCAGTTGGCGATCGGTGATATAGCGGTGACTGAGCTTGGCTGCGGCAATGATCGCGCCATCGGTGATGGTCACGCCGTGGTGCACTTCGTAGCGCTCTTTGAGACCACGCAGGATGGCGATGGTATCTTCCTCGCTCGGCTCATCGACCAGCACCTTCTGGAACCGGCGCTCCAGCGCGGCATCCTTCTCGATGTACTGGCGGTACTCATCAAGGGTGGTGGCACCCACGCAGTGCAACTCACCCCGGGCCAGTGCTGGTTTGAGCATGTTGCCGGCATCCATGGCACCCTCGGCCTTACCGGCCCCAACCATGGTGTGCAGCTCGTCAATGAACAGGATGATCCGACCTTCCTGCTTGGACAGCTCGTTGAGCACAGCCTTGAGACGTTCCTCGAACTCGCCACGGAACTTGGCCCCGGCGATCAGCGCGCCCATGTCCAGCGCCAGCAGACGCTTGTCCTTGAGGCCATCAGGCACTTCGCCATTAATGATGCGCTGGGCCAGCCCCTCGACAATCGCGGTCTTGCCCACGCCGGGCTCACCGATCAGCACCGGGTTGTTCTTGGTCCGGCGCTGCAGGACCTGAATGGTGCGGCGGATTTCGTCATCACGACCGATCACCGGATCGAGCTTGCCGTCCTCGGCCCGCTTGGTCATGTCGACGCAGTACTTGTCCAGCGCCTGGCGCGACTCCTCGGCATTCGGGTCGTTGACCGCTTCGCCACCGCGCAGGTTGTTGATGGCGTTTTCCAGGGCCTTTTTCGATACCCCCTGACCCAGCAGCAGCTTGCCCAGAGTGGTGCTGTCATCCATCGCCGCCAGCAGTACCAGCTCACTGGAAATAAACTGGTCGCCACGTTTTTGCGCCAGGCTATCGGCCTTGTTCAGCAGCCGTGCCAGCTCCTGCGACAGAGTCACATCACCAGTCGGATTGCTCACCGTGGCCAGCTTGTCGAGCGCCTTGCCCAACTCCTGCTTGAGATGATTGATGTCGAAGCCGGTCTGCATCAGCAACGGACGGATCGAGCCGCCCTGCTGGTCGATCAACGCCAGCATCAGATGCAACGGGTCAATTTGATTATGGTCGCGACCGACCGCCAACGACTGGGCGTCGGACAGGGCGACCTGGAGTTTGCTGGTCAAACGGTCAATACGCATGGACTTGTCCTATCTGCATGGCCCCGAGTCGGGCCCGATCAATGTCAATGATCACTAGATAGGGACGATTATTGCTCTTTCAAGCCACACAATGTTGACTGGAGTCAAATGTTTGTCGGCTCGAGCCAAATCAGCGAAGCCATCCGCCCGGTCTGACCATCACGTCGATAGGAATAGAATCGTTGCGCATCGCTGACCGTGCACAGGCCGCCGCCATACAGATGCTGCACCCCCAGGCGCTTGAGCCGCAGGCGGGCAAGCTGATAGATATCCGCCAGGTAGTGGTCTTCGCGCTCGGTCGGCTCGAACGCCTGTACGGCAGACTCATCAGTTGCCGTAAAGGCTTCAAAAACCTCTTCCCCCACCTCGAACACCTGTGGTCCGATTGCCGGCCCCAACCAGGCCATCAGCGATTCTGGTGCACAGCCCATGGCCTGCACCGTCGCTTCCAGCACCCCATCGGCCAGCCCACGCCAACCGGCATGCGCCGCCGCAACCCGGTTGCCGGACTGATCACACAATAATACCGGCAGGCAGTCGGCGGTCAGCACCGCACAGGCAATGCCCGGCTGATCGGTCCAGCTGGCATCGGCATCAGCAACAACCGCAGGATCGGCCCTGACCACCCGGGTACTGTGGGTCTGCTCCAGCCACGCCGGCTGACAGCCCAACGCAGCCTGCAGGCGCTGGCGATTGGCAGCCACATGCGCAGGGTCATCCCCAACATGGGTAGCCAGATTGAAACTATTCCACGGGGCCAGGCTGTCACCCCCCAGTCGGGTGGTGATACAGGTACGCACCTGCCTTGGTGCCGGCCATTTGGCAGTCAAGATATCCTTGGTCATTCGTCGAGTTCACCGTCTTCACGCAGCAGCGTCAGCAATTCAATCATGTCCCGGGGCAATGGAACCTCCCAGCTCATCAATCGACCATCGAGCGGGTGCTCCAGTTCCAGACGCCGGGCATGCAATGCCTGACGCGGAAACTCACGCAGCAGTTTGACCAGCTCAGGACTGGCGCCCGGCGGAATCCGCAGCCGCCCGGCATAGGTCTGATCGCCGACCAGCGGAAAATGGATATGACTCATGTGCACACGAATCTGGTGGGTACGACCGGTCTCCAGCTTAACCCGCACATGAGTATGCGCACGAAACCGCCGGATCACCCGATAATGACTGACAGCTGGTTTGCCATCAGCGACCACCGCCATTTTCTGCCGGTTGACGCCATGCCGGGCAATAGGAGCATCGACCTTACCGCCGGCAGTCATCACCCCGACCACCACACATTCGTATTCGCGGGTTACAGTCCGGGCCTGGAGCTGGGCCACCAGATCGGTCTGCGCCTCCAGTGTCTTGGCCACCACCATCAGGCCGGTGGTGTCCTTGTCCAACCGGTGGACAATCCCGGCCCGGGGTACCGTGGCCAGCTGTGGTGCGTGATGCAGCAGGGCATTGAGCAACGTGCCATCCTGGTGCCCGGCAGCCGGATGCACCACCAGCCCGGCAGGCTTGTTGATCACCAACAGGCTGTCATCCTCGTAGACCACAGCCAGCTCGATAGCCTCGGGCTGCCAGTCGCCCTGCACCTCACGTTCGGCATCCAGTTCCAGTTGCTCACCACCATACAGAGTGTCACGCGGGCGCAGCGAACGGCCATCGACGGTCAGGCTGCCATCCTTGATCCAGCCTTGCAGGCGAGAACGCGAATGATCGGGGAACAACTGGGCGGCAATCTGGTCAAGGCGTTGACCACCTTGTTCGGGTGCCACCTGGGCGGATAGACGAATGCGTTCGGACATGCGGGACTCATTACTACACGGGGTTTACGGGCTTGTATTCCCTTTTGGTTTCACCACCGCGCTGTGGTTAAATACGGGCTCGGTTCACAGGCTGGTCGAGATCGACCACCTGGATATGCAAGGGAACCTCTGAAAAACGTAGACGAGGCAGGCAAGACAAGGCAAAAACAGCCGAAAAAGCGCAGTTTACTCGGTGTAAATGAGCATTTTGAGGCTGTTTTTAACGCAGTATTGCCAACGCAGGTAGTTTTTCAGCGATTCCCAAGAAGCGCCAACTATAACAGGACGTTCCCTAGCTTCACAGCTCGGGCCATCCCTCCGGAATCATGCTATGTCGATGAAACATCTTCTGCTGGTCGCTATGTTGTCTCTGCTGGTCGCCTGCTCCTCCAAACGGGGCGTGCTCGACGAGTCGCTGAGCGAATCAGAGCTCTACGTGATGGCCCAGCAGGATCTGAATGCCAACAACTACGGCCCGGCAATCGAAAAACTCCGGGCCCTGGAGTCACGCTATCCGTTTGGCCGGTTTGCCGAGCAGGCGCAGCTTGAGCTGATCTACGCCTACTACCAGAACCTGGAGCCGGAAGCCGCTCGCGCCTCGGCCGACCGCTTCATCCGCCTGCACCCGCAGCACCCGGATGTCGACTACGCCTACTATATCCGTGGCCTGGCTTCATTCACCCGTGACCGCGGCATCTTCGAACGCTTCCTGCCGCTGGACATGACCCGGCGCGACCCGGGTGCCGCCCGCGACTCGTTCAACGAATTCGCCCAGCTGGTCAGCCGCTACCCCGACAGCCGCTACGCACCGGATGCCCGCCTGCGCATGATCTATCTGCGCAACCTGCTGGCCGCCTACGATGCCCACGTTGGCCATTACTACCTCAAGCGCGGGGCCAATGTCGCCGCCGCCAACCGCGGTCGCTATATCGTCGAGAACTTCCAACAGACGCCTTCGGTACCCGATGGCCTGGCACTGATGGTCGAAGGCTACCGGCGTCTGGCCATGGACGAGTTGGCCGATACCGCCCTGCAGACCCTGCAGAGCAACTATCCGGATCACCCCAGCCTTAAGTCAGGCGAGTTCCGCCACCATGTCCAGCCAGCACAACGCGAAGCAGGCTGGGTCGAAACCATGACCCTGGGCTCACTGAACAAGCTGGTCGCCCCACCCAGCCGTCGCAGTGGCCAGACCCAGATGGAACGGGAAATGGAACGTCAGTATCAGGACGCGGTAACCTCGCTGCCCCGCGAGATCCGTGCCCCACAGCAGCCCAAACGCTCAATCTGGAGCCGCCTGACCTTCGGTCTTTTCGACGACTGAACCAGCAGCCAATAAAAAACCGGCTGATGCCGGTTTTTTATTGCCCAGTTGACTGCCCTCCAGTCGATCAGTCGTCCATCGCCCAACCAGAGGTGATCGGATAGCGCCGGTCACGACCAAAGCCACGCTGAGTAATCCTTGCCCCGACCGCGGCCTGACGACGCTTGTATTCATTCAGGTCGACCAGCCGCACTACCCGCTTGACCACATCCTCATCGAACCCAGCGGCGATAATGGCGCTGGCCGACAGGTCGTGCTCGATATACAGGCGCAGGATTTCATCCAGCACCGGGTAGGCCGGCAGTGAATCCTCGTCCTTCTGGTCCGGCGCCAGTTCGGCCGACGGCGGGCGATCGATGACCCGCTGGGGAATCACCCGCCCCAAGGTATTGCGGTATTCGGCCAAGCGAAACACCAGCGTCTTAGGTACATCCTTGAGGACATCGTAGCCGCCGGCCATGTCGCCATAGAGCGTGGCATAACCCACCGCCATTTCGCTCTTGTTGCCGGTGGTCAGCACCAGCGCGCCGGTCTTGTTCGACAGCGCCATCAGCAGGGTGCCACGACAGCGCGCCTGAAGGTTTTCCTCGGTGGTGTCGCGCGGCAACCCCTCGAACACCGGTGCCAGGGTCTGCATGAAAGCCTCGACCATCGGCGCAATCGGCAGCACCCGATAGGTGACATGCATGGCCTTGGCCTGAGCCTCGGCATCCTCCAGGCTCATGCTGGAGGTATAGTGATAGGGCATCATCACCGCCTCGACCCGCTCGGCGCCAAGCGCATCCGCAGCCACCGCCAGGGTCAGCGCCGAGTCGATGCCTCCGGACAGGCCCAGCACCACGCCCTTGAAGCCGTTTTTGTTGACATAGTCACGCACGCCACAGACCAGTGCCTGATAGACACTGGCCTCAAGCTCGGGCATCGGCGCCAGAGTGCCCTGACGCAGGCTGACCTGCTCATCGTCATACAGTACATCGACCGGATACAGCCCTTCGGCGAAGGCCGGTGCGCGCAAAGCGATCTGGCCATCGGCAGCCATGGCCACCGAGCCACCATCGAAAATCAGTTCGTCCTGGGCCCCCACCTGATTGACGTAGAGCACCGGCATTTCGCCCTCGGCGCAGCGCTCGGTCAGGGTTGCCTCACGCTCACCCTGCTTGTCCATGTGAAATGGCGAGGCGTTGAGATTGAGCATCAGCCGCGCCCCGGCCGCCCGAGCCTGGACCATCGGCTGTGGATGCCAGATGTCTTCACAGATACTCAGGGCCACCGGCAGGCCATCCAGCTCGAGCACACAGGAGCCCGAGCCTTCGCTGAAGTAGCGCTTCTCATCGAACACCCGGTAATTGGGCAGGTGCTGTTTGGCGTAACTGGCCAGCAGATTGCCGTCGGCAATCACCGCCGCCTGGTTAAAGCACTGCTCGCCTTCGTACCACGGGTAACCAACCACCAGATAGATGCCCTGGACCCGCTCGCACAGGGCATGCAGAGCCCGCTCGATACGGGCCTGCATACTGGAACGCAGCAGCAGGTCTTCCGGCGGATAACCGCACAACGACAACTCGGGGAACACGATAACCCGGGCCCCCAGCTCATCCCGGGCATGACTGGCGGCCTCGATGATCCGCTCCAGGTTGCCGTGAATATCACCTACCCGCAAATTGAGCTGGGCCATCACTACACGCAGACTATTGGTCATCTGCCTTCTCCTGAATCCTGACTGGCGCTTATTGTCCGGTATAGCTCGGCCCCGCCGCAATCACCAGAGGCATCGAAAGCCATGCCCAGCCGGGGCCGAGTCAGCTAAACTGGACACTCATCAGCAAACAAGGCACCCCATGGGCTTGATCAAACTCATCATTCTGGTCGTACTGATTCTGGCCATCATGGCCTTCTGGCGCCGGCTCAAGGCCTGGCAGGCGGCCAACCGCCCTACCAACGCCCAGCCTGAACGCCCGCAACTGATGGTTCGCTGCGCCCATTGCCAGCTCCATCTGCCACAGTCCCAGGCGGTTCGCGCCGGCGACCATTGGTACTGCTGCCCAGAGCACCGTGATGCCGCTGACCAGCACTGAGCGAATCGACTCGCAGCGACCGCGCATTCTCCGGCTTTACAATCTCTACCGGGTCATTCTGGGCCTGGGGCTGGCGTTGCTGACCAGCAATGCGCTACGTGACGGACTGCTGGAGCTGAACAGCCCGGAGCTCTACGAAACCGTCAGCTGGCTGTACCTGATCATCAACCTGGTGATCGCGCTGATCCTGCACCAGGGCCATCGCAACCTGTACCTGTTCGCCCTGGCGGCGCTCGACATTCTGCTGCTCGGCATTCTGTTCTATGCCGCCGGCGGCGCCGGCAGCGGGCTCGGCAACCTGCTGATCATTCCAGTGGCCGTCGGCAACACCCTGCTGCATGGCCGGATCGGTCTATTGCTGGCGGCGTTGGCCAGCCTGTTGCTGATCTATCTGACCTTTTTCCTCAGCCTGTCGCACCCCGGCATCGGCCAGAATTACCTGCAGGTCGGCGTACTGGGCTGTATTTTCTTCGCCGTCGCACTGTTCGTTCAGCGCCTGAGCCGGCGCCTGTCGCATTCGGAAAACCTGGCCAAGCAGCAGGCCGCCAGCCTGGCCAGCCTGGAGCGGCTCAACCAACTAATCATTCAGCGCATGCGCACCGGCATCGTGGTGGTCGGCACCAGCAGCCAGGTTCTGCAGGCCAACGAAGCCGCCGCGCAAATGCTCGGCAAACCGATCATTCGCGGCATGGCGTTGGACAGCCTGGCGCCACAACTAGCCGAACGCCTGCAACACTGGCAAGCCAACCCATCACGCCGCTCCGGGAGCTTTCGCAACCACAGCGGCGGCGTCGAGATCATGGCCAACTTCAAACCCCTGACCGGCGGAGAAGACAACGCCGTCCTGGTATTTCTTGACGACAACACCCAGGTGGCGCAGCAGGCCCAGCAACTCAAACTGGCATCGCTCGGCCGCCTGACCGCCAGCATCGCCCATGAAATCCGCAACCCACTGGGCGCGATCAGCCATGCCGCGCAACTGTTGCACGAGTCAGATCAGATCGTCGAACAGGACCAGCGACTGACCGAAATCATTCAGCAGCATTCGCAGCGCATGAACCGGGTGATCGAAACCGTGCTGGAACTGTCACGCCGACGCCCCAGCGAGCCGCAACTGATCAACCTGGCAGACTGGGTCAGGCAGTGCGCCGACGACTTTCGCGATGCCCACCCAGGCACCGACCAGCTTGAATGCCAGATTCAGAAGGATGTTATCCAGACTCGCATGGACCCCAGCCAGCTCAGCCAGGTACTCGGCAACCTGCTTGACAACGCTCTGCGCTACAGCGGCCCACCCGGCACTGCGCGGACCATCTGGCTAAGACTATACTGTCACCCTGAGACCGAATTGCCGGTATTGGAAGTGATCGACCATGGCCCAGGCATCGCAGAAGAACACCTGAGTCACATTTTCGAGCCTTTCTACACTACCGAACGTACCGGCACCGGCCTGGGCCTGTATATTTCCCGCGAACTGTGTGAAAGCAATCAGGCACGTCTTGAATACCAGCGCCTGGAGCCCCGGGGAAGTTGTATGCGCATTACCTTCGCCCACCCCAAACGCCTGGTATGAACAACCACCCAACAAGGAACTTGCAGGTCACCGATGAGTAGTCCGCTGGTACTGATTATTGACGATGAGCCAGACATTCTCGAACTGCTCGACATGACGCTGGGGCGCATGAATGTCAGGACCCGCAGCGCGACCACTCAGGCCGAAGCACTCACACTGCTCGACCAGCAGCAGTTCCAGCTCTGTCTGACCGACATGCGCCTGCCCGACGGCGATGGACTGAGCATCGTTCGCCATATCCAGCTCCATTGCCCGCAGACCCCGGTCGCCATGATCACAGCTTACGGCAGCCTGGATACCGCCATCAGTGCACTCAAGGCCGGCGCCTTCGACTTTCTGACCAAGCCGGTGGACCTGCAGCGCCTGCGCGAACTGGTTGGCAGCGCACTGCGTCTGAGTAACCCGCCGGCCGAAGACGAACAAACCGATCTCGACGATCCACTGCTGGGGATATCTCCACCTATCCAGCAACTGCGCCGGCAAATCGGCAAACTGGCCCGCAGCCAAGCGCCGATCTATATCAGCGGCGAGTCCGGCACCGGCAAGGAACTGGTGGCCCGGCGCATTCACGCCCTTGGCCCACGAGCCGAGCAGCCGTTCGTGCCGGTCAACTGCGGCGCCATTCCTTCGGAACTGATGGAAAGCGAATTCTTTGGCCATCGCAAAGGCAGCTTCAGTGGTGCCGTGGCCGACAAGCCCGGACTGTTCCAGGCCGCTCATGCCGGCACCCTGTTTCTCGACGAAGTTGCCGACCTGCCCATGGCCATGCAGGTCAAGCTGTTGCGGGCCATTCAGGAAAAGGCCGTGCGCCCGGTCGGCACCCAGCAGGAAGAGTCGGTCGATGTGCGTCTGCTCTGCGCCACGCACAAGGATCTGGCCGCCGAAGTGGCCGCCGGGCGCTTTCGTCAGGATCTGTTCTACCGGTTAAACGTCATTGAGCTGCATGTGCCGCCGCTGCGCCAGCGGCGTGAGGACATTCCACTGTTGTGTGACCACATCCTCAGCCGACTGGCCGAACGCAACCAGCGCCCACAGCCTCGCCTGAGTTCAGCCTGCCTCGAGCGGCTATGCATCTACCGCTTCCCCGGCAACGTCAGGGAGCTGGAAAATGTTCTGGAACGGGCCTTCACCCTGTGCGAGGGCAACGCCCTGCAGGCCGATGACATTCATTTGAGTGGCGGCCCAAGCAGCGGTGACGACCAGCCGGACCTGACCCAGATCGACTCGCTGGAAGACTATCTGGATCAGATCGAGCGCCAAGCTATTACCCAGGCCCTGGAAGAAACCCGCTGGAACAAGACCGCAGCAGCCAAGCGCCTGGGCCTGACTTTCCGCTCACTGCGCTACCGACTGAAAAAACTCGGCCTGGAGGATTAACGAACCCGGACAGACTCCAGCCGCCCGGTCGGCGCATAGGGCTGCGGATCGATCAGCGGCGCACGCCCTTCCATCAGATCAGCCAGCAACCGGCAGGAAGCCGGTGCCAACACCAAGCCATTACGGTAATGCCCGACATTCAGCCATAGCCCGGGCAGACTCGGCAGCTCACCAATGAACGGCACGCCATCAGGCGAACCCGGACGCAGGCCGGCCCACTGAGCGACAGGAGCCTGATTTTCCAGAGCCGGCAGAAGCCGCTGCGCCGACTCACGTAACGAGGCCAGCGCCTGCTCGGTCGGGGTTTTATCAAACCCGGCATGTTCCAGAGTACTGCCGACCAGCACATGTCCGTCACGCCGGGGAATCGCATAACGTCCCCCGAACAGAACCATACTCGGCAGCCAGCCTGGCTCGCACTTGTACAGCAGCATCTGCCCCTTCACCGGCTCGACCGGCAAGCTCAGACCCAACGCCGCAGCCCACTCGCCACTCCAGGCGCCAGCCGCCAGAACCACCGCATCAGCCCGCAACTCACCCTTGGTGTGACGTACACCACAGGCACGGCCCTGCTCAACCAGCAGGGACTGCACCGGCGTGTGTTCCAATAAAGTAAAACCGGGAAACTGCAGCAGCCGGGCCCGCAACGCGGCCATCAGCCGAGGGTTACGCACATTGGCCAGATCAGCCTGCCACAGCGCACTGCGATAACCCGGGGCCAAACCGGGAACCTGGCGATAAATAAAATCGGCGTCGACGCTGAGCAGCGGCTTACCTTCGCGCTGAGCCCAACTCAGAGCATCGGCCTGCTCATCATGATCAAGCCACATCAAGCCACAACTACTGACCTCAGGATCAATGCCGGTGAGCTCAGCCAGCTCGCGCCCAAGCCCGGGATAGAATCCCTGCGACCAGTCAGCCAGAGCACTAATCGGTTGACTATAACGCCAGGGATACAACGGCGAGACGATACCGCCACCGGCCCAGGACGCTTCGCGGCCCAGCTCAGAGCGCTCGACCAGCGTCACCCGGGCACCGGCCTCCAGCAGATTGAGCGCCGACAGGCACCCCATCACCCCTCCCCCGATCACCACGGCATCACTCATCGTCACACGCTCTCCACTGACTGTTTCCGGGCTGGCAGCTTAAACCATGGCGCGCCAGCCGAACATGACACAGGACAATTTTGAACGCCGCGTTGCATGGCGTAGTAAGCGTGACTTAGACCATCGGCCTAGTCATGAACAGTGTCCCCGAACCGGATAAACCGGTATCATTGGCCGCAGTTTTACCCCCAGAGGCGACATGTAAATGACAGCAAAAAACGTTGATGTATTGCTGGTCGGCGGTGGCGTCATGAGCGCTACCCTAGGAATGTTGCTCAAACAGCTGGATCCGGCCATGACCATTACCCTGGTCGAACGCTTGGATCACGTTGCTCACGAGAGCACCGATGGCTGGAACAATGCCGGCACAGGTCACGCCGGCTACTGTGAGCTGAATTACACTCCTGAAGGCCCCGATGGCACTATCAGTATTGACCGGGCCCTGTCGATCAACGCGTCCTTTGAAGTGACCTTGCAGTTCTGGTCCTACCTGGTAGAGCAGGACATACTGCCCGGGCCGAAAAGCTTCATCAATCCGACCCCGCACCTCAGCTTTGTCTGGGGCGACAAGGATGTAGCTTTCCTGCGCAAGCGCCATGAACTGCTCAGCGCCCACCATCTGTTCTCCGAGATGCAGTTCAGCGAATCCGCCGAACAGCTGGCCGAATGGATGCCGCTGGTGATGGAACAGCGCAAGCCTGGCGAAAAAGTTGCCGCCACCCGGGTCGACTTCGGCTCGGACGTCGACTTCGGCTCACTGACCCGCAGCATGATTGCCAATCTCGAACGCCACGAGCAATTCGAGTTGAACCTCAGTCACTCGGTCAGCAGTCTGCGCAAGAGCAAACGCGGCTACTGGCGAGTCGAGGTGCGCGACGAGAAGACAGGTGAAGACAAACAGATCAACGCCAACTTTGTCTTCCTCGGTGCCGGCGGCGGCTCGCTGCCCCTGCTGCAGAAATCCAACATCGATGAAAGCCAGGGCTACGGCGGCTTCCCGGTCAGCGGCCAATGGCTGGTCTGCAAGAAGCAGGACATCGTCCAGCGCCACCACTCCAAAGTGTACGGAAAGGCTCCAGTTGGCGCCCCGCCGATGTCGGTCCCACACCTGGATACCCGCATCATCAACGGTCAGCCCGCGCTGCTGTTCGGCCCCTTTGCCGGCTTCACCACCAAGTTCCTGAAAAAGGGCTCGGTGCTGGACCTGTTCTCATCGGTCAAACGCTACAACGTAAAACCGATGATGGCAGTCGGGATCGACAATATGGATCTGACCCGTTACCTGATCGCCGAGTCCTTCCAGTCACACAAGGATCGGGTGGCCTCGCTGCGCAACTTCTTCCCGAATGCCAAGGCCGAAGACTGGGCCCTGCAGAATGCCGGCATGCGCGTGCAGATCATCAAGAAGGACGCCAATGGTCACGGTAAGCTGGAGTTCGGCACCGAGATCGTTGCGGCCAAAGACGGTAGCCTGGCGGCACTGCTGGGCGCCTCTCCCGGCGCCTCAACCGCCGTGCAGGCAATGATCAACGTGCTGGAACGCTGCTTCAAGGAGCGCATGGCCTCGGCAGAATGGCAAGCCAAGATGCGCGAGCTGGTACCGTCCTATGGTCAGTCACTGATCAAGGATGCCGAGCTGCTCAAGAGCGTCCGCCAGCGGACCCTCAGCACCCTGGGGCTGACTCAGTCCTGAGCCTCGGTCTCGAACAGCACCAGCCGTTCACGGGTCGGCGGGTGGGTTGACAGGAAATCAGTCAGCCCGCCCGTCTGCTCCGCAGCCGAACCCGAGCCCTCCAGACGCCGCATGATATTGGCGAAATGGCGCAGTTCCAGTTGCTGTTCACGCATGAATTGCAAAGCAAAGGCATCCGCCTCACGCTCCATCCCCCGCGAATAACTGAGACTGGCCAGAACCGCCGGCAAGCTGGCGGCCATGTCCGACGCTGCCGACAGATCCCCGGTCAGCGCCACCATCATCCAAACCGCCAATGAACTCTGGACAATCCCCCGCAGGCTGTGGCGATGGACCACATGCCCTACCTCGTGCGCCAGAATACTGACCAGTTCGTGGTCATCGCGAGCCAGCTCGACCAGCTCATCGGTAAACACAATGATGCCCGCTGGCAATGCCATGGCGTTGGCACCCACCCGGTCACCATGGCGAAACAACACTTTCAGACTGTATTGTGGGTACTCTTCGGCCCACCGCTGCAGGTAAGGCTGGAAACTGGCCAGCACCTCTGCCTGGCGCTCCTCGCTCAAACGGCTGGGCTCCAGCCAGCGATCCAGACTATCGAGTGATTGCTGGCCCAGGTAACGCTCCACCTCGACCGGCAGCGCCTCGGCCACTAGCCGCGAAACCCAGGGTATGCCATGGGTGAAGCTGCCGACCAGAAACCCCAGCATCAACACCGTGCCCAGCACAATCAGTTTGAAATTGGTCTCCAGACGGCTCAGCCACCAGCCGGATGAACGTCCGCTGGCAGCCTGCCACACGGCCCGCAGAGCAGCCTGATCACGACTTTCGAACACGCCGCCGTCGGCCAGATACAGGCTCCCGGCCGCGCCACTGACCTGGGTCCCCAGGCGTAGGCCATCACGGTTCAGCAACCGCTCACCGGCATCGCTGATCAGCCAAAGCTGCTCTGCACGCCAACCCAGCCGGGCATTGTGACTACGACTGCGCTTGCCGTCGAAAAACTGCCCTTCGACCCACAGCTCAGATGACCGGGATGCCGACATCGAAGGCCTCGCCCAGCTCCTGACCAATGGCGCTGGCGCGCTGGGTTTCAGCAGCGACGAAGCTGTCCAGATCGCCATACACCTGCACCTGAGTACAACTGGCCCGATAGGCGGCCATCCGCACTTTGGCCCAAGGCGTGAACAGCCCCAGCGTCAGCACGATGAACAGGCTGTTGGTCAGATAGATCCAGACCATCCGGCGTTTGCCCAGAGTTGACTCGAAGCCATGCAGCCCCAGCACCGTGGAGTTCATGATCAGATTGGTCAGGCCAGCCAGGAAATAGCCAAACAGCGCCAGATAGCCGATCGCGGCCGTGATGATAGCCAACGCGCCATGCAGAGAACTGACCAGCAGAGACAGCAGTACAAAACCAACCAGCACGCCGATCACTCGGAAAAAGAATACATAATAGTCAGTGCCGCTGGCCTTGAAGCGGAACGGCATGGTGCCGAAGCGCATGTTGTTGACCACAAAGCCGTGCAACTTGAACAGACTGTAGGGCAGCGCCAGCAACAAGCTCAGCACAGCAAGAAGCGGCCAGATATAGATCGCCATGAACGCCTGGCCGTAGCCACCCTGAAAGTCGAACCGGACATTGCGCCAGGCGCTGTTGACCGCATTGAATTTCAGCGCCCGAATGACGATCCAGGGCACCAGCGGTATGAACAGTAACAGCAGAATCAGCGCCCCCATTGCCCAGAAGTTGGAGACCACCATCCAGAGAATCAGTGCCGCCAGAGCCACCAGCCGGCCACGAAAAATCACCCAGGGATCAGCCAGATACTGAAAACTGGCGCCAGCAACCTCGGTATGGCCATAGAAGTACTGGTTGGTACGTACCTTGGCCCAGGGCGCATAGAACCCCAGAGTCAGAACAATAAGCAGGATATTGACGATCCAGATGCCGAAAAACTCACTGCCGATCCCGGTAAACTTTACCGGCTCCAGGCGCCGCGGCAGGCTTGGCTCGGTGGATTGTTCACGACTGGGCTCGCGTGCCTCAAAGCGTACCGAGCCCCCTGCTGGCGCTACGTCTGCAGCAGGCGCCTCGTCCTCAACTTCAAGCTCAACCAGCAGGCCTGCGACTTTCAAACGCGCCCGGTAGATTTCCGCCTGGGTTCTTGGCAGGCCTTTTTTGATCGTTGCCGAGCGACCGCTCAACAAGCTATCGATCTGGCTGTCAGTGAAGCCCAGTTCTTTCAGGTTGGCGCTCAATTGCGCCGGCGAGACCCCCTCGACCAATTGGCCGCTATAGCGTACCCGGTAATGCCTGGTGTCCATACAGGTCCTTCCATTGGATGAATGCAGAGAAAAGTCATACGCGGCATACCGGCAAATCGGCATCCTTGCGTAATAGGCTATTCAAGCAGGCTGTAACATTTTGTGCAACTTGGAGAGTTCTCGGCGCCTTCCAGGCGACAGCGAAGATGCCTGAACTCCATCGTGCACTACCTCTGTGCCGCTGCAAAGCCGTGCCGCTTTGCAGCCCATAACACCACCAGTGTGGCGGTCAGCAGCACTAGCAGTGCAGGTGCGAATGCAGCGACACCAAGGCGGTCCAACAGGATGCCACCAACAATCCCCCCACCTGCAATCGCCATATTCCAAGCCGTGACCAGCATCGACTGCGCCACGTCGGCGGCCCCCCTGGCCGTCTTGGCGATAGCCGTCTGAAACAGCGTTGCCGCACCACCAAACGCCAACCCCCAGACAGCCACAGCGGAATATACGGCGGCAGGTGCATCTGCCGCGATGCCGAGCACCAGCGCAGCCAGGCCGAACAACGCCGTGCTGGCGAGTGTCAGCGCACGCAGGTACCGGTCAATCAACACACCGATAACCCAAATGCCCAACAAAGAAGTCACGCCAAATACCAGCAGCACCAGATCCGCGCGTTCGGCCATGCCCGCCGTCGCCAGGAAAGGCGTGATGTAGGTGTAGAGGATGTTGTGCGCCAGCACGAAAGCCAATACCACAAAAAGCACCGGTCGAATCCCTGGCATGATGAACACACGCCCAACCGACAAGCGCTTGCCCGCAGCCTGCCCAGCGAAGTCCGGCACCCGAATGCGCACCCACAACATCAGCACCAATGCCAATACGCTCATAATGCCGAAACACATTCGCCAACCCACCAGATTGCCCAGGAACGTCCCGGCCGGCACGCCCAACGACAAGGCCAGGGGGGTACCGACCATCGCAATGGCGATGGCGCGACCCTTCTGGTGCTCAGGCACCATGCGCGCCGCGTAGCCCGCCAACAGCGCCCACAGCAGCCCAGCCGAGACACCGGCCAAGAAGCGCGCCACCATCGTCACGGCATAACTGCCCGAGAAGGTCGTGACGGTATTGGCGACGACAAAGCCCGCAATGGCCACCAGCAGCAACGGACGGCGGCGCACGCCTTGCGTAGCAGCAGTCAGTGGAATGGCAGCCACGAGAGATCCGATGGCATAAATAGTGACGAGCTGCCCTGCCAGCGCTTCGGAAATGTTTAGACCTGCACTGATCTGCGGCAGAAGACCAGCGGGCAGCGCCTCGGTCAGGATCGTGACAAAGCCCGCTAACGCCAAGGCCAACAGCGATGCAAAAGGAAGACGGGCGTTTGGCGAGCCCGCACTGTCGAATGTGGATGTTGAAGGAGCCATAACGATGCCTTGTCGGGCGCCGGTTGCGTGCGGAACAGGCACGGAAGCGGCACGGGAGAGATAGGCAGCCATGGTGAGAGCATTGTCGATACAAGACAATAATGCTACTTTTCAAAATATATCGGACAAATATTCACAAATTGGCAAAACGATGGAATCCCTCAACAGCATTGCGTTCTTCGTGCAGGCGGCGGAAACCCGCAGCTTCTCCGAAGCCGGACGCAACCTTGGCGTGTCCTCGTCTGCGGTGGGTAAAAGCGTGTCCCGTCTGGAGGAACGGCTGGGCGTGCGTCTGTTCCACCGTAGCACGCGCAGCATCACGCTGACCGCCGAGGGCACGCTGTTTCTCGAACGCTGCCGACGCATCCTTTGCGAAGTGGAAGCCGCCGAACTGGAGCTGGCCGAAACCCAACAAGCGCCACGGGGCCGGCTGCGCATCAGCCTGCCGCTGGTCGGGATGCTGGTCATGCCTGCTCTGACAGCCTTCATGCACCGCTATCCGGCCATCGAACTGGATGTGGATTTTTCGGATCGCCTAGTGGACGTGATCGAGGAGGGCTTCGATGTTGTGATGCGCACAGGTAAGCCGGCGGATTCGCGCTTGATGTCGCGCCCCCTTGGCAATTACCGGCTGAAACTTGTTGCTTCGCCGGATTACCTAGCGAGCCACGGGACACTCGAGGTTCCCGCCGATCTGGCGCACCACGCCTGCTTGCAGCACAAGTTCCCTAGCACGGGCAAGTTCGAGCCATGGCCGTTGAAACGCGCTGAAGATGCGTCGGAATGGGTATTGCCGGCCTCGATGGTGTGCAACACATCGGCAGCCTTGATGGACGTGGCCGTAGCGGGATTGGGTATCGCGTGCCTGCCGGACTTCATGGTGCGCCGAGCCATCGAGCGTGGAGAACTGACACCCGTGCTGGACGCGTATATAGAACACCAGGGCACCTTCCGACTGCTGTGGCCGTCGAGCAAGCACCTGTCGCCAAAGCTACGCGTGTTCATCGACTTCATGGTCGAGACGCTTTTTGCGGAGAAGGCTGTGGCGCAGGAGGAAAGCACGGAACTGACGACACACCATTGAACGCAGACATATCGCTTGGATGCTCGCGGTTACTGCACCACTTGAATGGCTCGCCCAAGCGTTTGCCGGGCCACTCAGCTACCCACGCTACTGACGCTTGAACGCCAGATAACTGCGGTGCGGATTTGGAGTACGCCAGATAAAACCCTCGACGTAGTAGTGCAGAAATGACAGCGTGAGGATAACGATACCAATCAGAGGCAGCTGCTGGTAATAGGTCAGCACGTAGGCAATCAGCCCAGACAACAGCGGCAACAGCAGCCAGACCGGCAATCGCGTAACACGGGCCATCCGGTAAATCAGGTTCACCGGTTGCTGGCGATTACGGTTGCTGTCGTGGCTTATGTAAATGATATACGCGGTTACATCATGGATAACGCGCGGAATCAGGATCACGAACAGGGTATAGCCGGCTTCATTGATGACAAAAGCCGACAGCAGCAAGGCGACATTACCCCACAGATACCAGACGCCGATCCGATGCCTGGCCTGCCAGGTCAACTGCCATGCCAGCACCATCACCGCAGCGCACAATGCGGCAGCCATATAGCGCAGCATCAGGTAAATATCCAGCGAACCCAGACTCAGCCGGCCTATATAGGTTGCGCCATAGACATTCATGTAGATGGCAAATCCGGCCAACACCGATAGCCATTTCCAAGCCCTGAATACAGGCGAAGGCGCAATGCCAAGCATCATCAGCGACAATCCCAACTGCTGCGCCAGCACATGGTAGATCGTGTAAAAGGCCAGGAATACGAACAACAACTGATAGCTCAGCGGCTGCGGGCCGACATAACCGAGCGTGGACAGCGCGGCAAAGCCCAGCAACGGCCACAACAGGCGGCGCCGATAGTGCTGCAGGTAATCACGGTCAGCCATGCTGACGAAACTGGCCACAATGTGCGGCAGACCAAATACCAGGGTCCAGAACGGCCAGTGCATGGGGTCATTGGGTAAGGACCGGCGCAGCCACCCGCCACCTGGCAGGCTATCCAGCAGCACTATCAGCAGCACCAGCGGAATCAGGGCATATAACCCCAGCAGCCAGCGGCAATCAACCTCGCGCAGCACCGGCAATGTAGTTGTTGTATCAACGCTCATGCCAGCATTGTTGGCCAGCCATACAGCCCCGGCAATCGCCTGAATGGGTCACCCTAGTGCTACAAGCGGGTCGGATCCAACTCAACACCCTGCGCCTTCAGCTCGTCATAAGCCCGATCCAGATCCTTGCGCAACTGCTCGGCAAACTGGGTCTGGCGCGACAACACCAGACGCATCGGCTGATTGTCCACGGCGATATGCGGCAACTCGTCCAGAGCGAAATCACTCAGCAGCGGCTCCACCTGACTGCGGTATTCCAGCAAATAATCCGCCCGCCCCAACAGCAGCATGCTGATCGCCCCCTGATGCGAAGCACTGCGGTGTATCGTGAGATTCAGTCCCGGATCATCCATGATCCGGCGTAGCCGGTCGGTGTAGGTGTAATTGGTGATCAGGATCAGACTGCTACCTTGCAGACTGTCCGGCCATACCGGGGCCGGGGTACCGGGCCGGTGATAAAGGTTGATCCGCACCTGGGTCAGGTCGCGTTCAGTCTCCAGCGTGTAGGGCGCCAGATCAGGCTTGTTGAGCAACCCCGGCCACAGATGCACGGCCCCGTCCTGCAATCCGACAAACACCCTGGCCGCAGGCAAAATCCGTAATTCATAGGGATAACCGGCCTGCTCAAGCAAACGTCGAACCAGGCTGACCGTGCGCCCGACCGGCTGGCCGTCCTGGTCTGGCTCAGCGTGCCCTGGGAATTTCATGAAAGCCACCTGCACCACGGGCTTGGCAGACTCCACAGCCCAGGCAGCCGGCACCACCAACATGAACATGCTAATCAGCAGGACGATGCGCATCCTGTACTCTCTTATTGTTTTGACCACTGCCCAGCTCCTGCCCCACTACCCGCCAGCTCCGCTGGCGCACATCATTGGTAGACCATGGTAGCTTAGCCAAAAAACCAGCGTCAAAACACTCTCACACAACTCTCCAGGGAAATACTGATTAAATCAGCTTCGGCCGAGGACCATAAAAAAACCCCCGCGGGAATGTTCCCAACGGGGGTTGATCGGCAAATTGTGCGATCAGTCGGTATATACCGGCAGACGGGCACAAATCGCCTTGACCTGCTCACGCACACGCTCGATCACTGACTCGTCACCCATGTTGTCGAGGATGTCGCAGATCCAGCCAGCCAGCTCGCGGCAGTCAGCCTCAACAAACCCACGAGTGGTAACCGCCGGGGTACCGATACGCAGGCCCGAGGTAACGAAGGGCGAACGCGGATCGTTCGGCACAGCGTTCTTGTTCACGGTAATGTGAGCGCGACCCAGCGCAGCGTCGGCATCCTTACCGGTGATGTCCTGCTTGATCAGCGACAGCAGGAACAGGTGGTTCTCGGTACCACCGGATACCACGTCAAAACCACGCTCGATGAACACCTGAGCCATAGCCTTGGCATTCTTCACCACCTGCTGCTGGTAGGTCTTGAATTCCGGCTGCAGTGCTTCCTTGAAGCAGATCGCCTTGGCCGCGATCACATGCTCCAGCGGGCCACCCTGGGCACCCGGGAAGACTGCAGAATTGAGCTTCTTCTCGATCTCTTCGTTCTTGCGCGCCAGGATCAGGCCGCCACGCGGACCACGCAGGGTCTTGTGGGTGGTGGTGGTGACCACATCGGCATAGGGTACCGGGTTCGGATAAACGCCGGCAGCAATCAGACCAGCCACGTGCGCCATATCGACGAACAGATAGGCACCGACCTTGTCGGCGATCTCGCGAAAGCGCGGGAAGTCCAGCACCTGAGAGTAAGCCGAGAAACCGGCCACGATCATCTTCGGCTTGTGCTCCAGCGCCAGGCGCTCGACTTCGTCGTAGTCGATCAGGCCATCATCATTGATGCCGTACTGGATGGCGTTGTAGAGCTTGCCGGAAGAGGACACGGAAGCACCGTGGGTCAGGTGACCGCCATGGGCCAGGCTCATGCCCAGGATAGTGTCGCCAGCCGACAGCAGAGCCAGATAAACGGCGGCGTTGGCCTGCGAACCGGCGTGCGGCTGAACGTTGGCATAGTCGGCACCAAACAGTTGCTTGGCCCGGTCAATGGCCAGTTGTTCGGCCACGTCAACATACTCGCAACCACCGTAGTAGCGCTTGCCCGGATAGCCTTCGGCGTACTTGTTGGTCAGTACCGAGCCCTGGGCCTGCATGACTGCCGGACTGGTGTAGTTCTCGGAAGCGATCAGTTCGATGTGCTCTTCCTGACGACGCTCTTCCTGCTGCATGGCAGCCCAGAGTTCGGCATCGAAGCTGGCGATATCGTTGGAACGGCTAAACATGTCACGGCCCCCTGTCAGGCGTTCGGGAATGAAAGGCGCGCATTTTACCCCAAGCCGCGGCCCCTGGCACATGAAAAGCGTTCAGCGGTACAACAAAATCCATTCACGCAGTGCCTGGTCAGCCCAAACAGCCCCTAGCCCCCTTCCTTCGCCTGACACAGGAAGTCGTCGTGCAGTACCTGGGCCGGAACCGGATGCCCGAGCAGATAGCCCTGCACCTCGTCACAACCAAAACCGCGCAGCAGTTGCAATTGCTCGTCGCTCTCCACCCCTTCGGCAACCACTCGCAGATGCAGGCTGCGGGCCATGGCGATGATGGCCTGGGACAAGCGCGCATCGCGACTGTCGGCGGCCATCGCCTGAATGAAACCTCGATCGATCTTCAGGGTATCAATGGGAAACTCCTTGAGGTAACTGAGCGAGGAGTAGCCGGTTCCAAAATCGTCCACCGCAATAGCCACTCCCAGCGCCTTCAAGCCGGCCAGTGCCTGCATGGTATCTTCGACGTCGCGCAACAACACGCTTTCGGTCAACTCCAGCTCAAGCACGGTCGGATCCAGTGCGTAGCGTTCCAGCACCGCCCGTACCTGACCAACCACCTGCCCGCTGGCGAACTGCTGAGCCGAGACATTGACTCCCAGCCGCGGCAAATGCAAACCAGCATCACGCCACTGCGCCCACTGCTGGCAGGCTCGATCCAGCACCCACTCGCCCAGACTACCAACCAGGCCGATTTCCTCGGCAATTGGCACGAAGACACTGGGTGGCACCGCACCCAAGCGCGGGTGCTGCCAGCGCAGCAGCACCTCGGCCCCGCTCAACTGCAAGCTGGCACAGTCGAACTGCGGTTGGAAATGCAGGTTCAGGCTATCCTCCTGCAGTGCTCGGCGCAGCTCAGCCTCCAGACTCAAACGCTCCAGCGCCTGAGAGTTCATCTCGTTCTGGTAGAACTGGAACGTCGCCTTGCCCGTGGATTTGGCGTGATACATGGCAGTATCGGCAAACTTGAGCAAGGCACTGGCCTCCTGAGCATCCTGCGGGCACAAGGCAATACCGATACTGGCGCTGATAAAGAACTCCCGCTCCTGCAGGACAAAGGCCGGAGCCAGACTGGCCAACACCTTCTCGGCCACATGCACACTGGCGGCCATCGCTGAATCCCGGTTCTTGAGACCGACCAGCAGCACGGTGAATTCGTCCCCACCCATCCGCGCCACGGTATCGCTGTCGCGCACACAGTCACACAGGCGCCTGGCCACCTCTCTGAGCAAGGCGTCGCCAGCCGCATGCCCGAGGGTGTCATTGATCGGCTTGAACCGATCCAGATCCAGAAACATCACCGCCAACCATTCGTTACGCCGCTGGGCCTGCTGCAATGCATTGCCCAACCGGTCCTGGAACAAGGTACGGTTCGGCAGTCCGGTCAACGCATCGTAATAGGCCAGACTTTCAATCCGGGCTTCATTGGCCTTGCGCTCGCTGATATCGACGAAGAAACACACATAGCTGACCAGATCACCTTCGTGATCATAGACTGCATTGATTCCGGCCCAGGAAGGAAAATCCTCGCCGCTCTTGCGTCGCTGCCACAGCTCACCCTCCCAGCGTCCTTGCTGGCGCAGGGTTCTGAGAATATCCGGGTAGAAGCTTTCACCATGCACCGGCGAGGAGAACAGTTGCGGGGTCTGGTCAATCACTTCATCAGCCAGATAGCCGGTGATCTGGCTGAAGTTCTCGTTGACCTGGACGATATAGCCGACCGGATCGGTAACCACAATCGCCCCAGTAGTGTTCTCGAACACGGTGGCCGCCAGGCGCAGGCGGTTTTCCGTACGGCGCTGTTCGCTGATGTCGCGGGCAATGCCCAGCAACCCAAGAAAACGCCCCTGCTGACTCCACATCAGCGAAACCCGCAACTCCACCGGACATTTGCTACCGTCAAGCTTTAAGCAATCGAAGCTGATCTGGCGCCGGAATCCCTGCTCACGCAGTTGCTGTGCTTGGTCAGCCTGATGCACCAGAGGACGCAACTCGTCGAGCAATGCGTCCATGAACTGGCGAAACTGCGGGCCAACCACAATATCATCGAAACCTCGGCTCAACAGTTCACCAGGGCTGTAGCCCAGCGCCGCGACCACCGACGGACTGATATAGTCCAGATGGAACTCGGCATCGGTGGACCAGATCACGTCGCTGATATTCTCAGCCAGCAGCCGGTAGCGCTGCTCGCTGGTCTGCAAACGCTGATTGGCCAGGGTTTGCTGGGTGATATCCTTGGCCGTGCCGATGACCTGACGCACCCGTCCCTGCGAGTCATGCGCCAGCAACTTGGCCTGCAGCAAAAACCAGCGCCAATCACCGTGCCGATGGCGCCAGCGTACCCGCCACTCCAACATCTGATCGGCACTGAGTACCTGCAACTGATTGCGACAGGCCTGCATGTATTCCAGGTCATCCGGGTGCAACAGGCGATCACGCTGATAGGCCGGCAGGGCCTGTTCCTCTTCGCGGCTGTAACCCAGTTGACGCATCAGAGAGCGATTGGTGAAAACAAAACGGTTGCGCTGAACATCCTTGATGAACACTACATCCGGCACTGACCTGACCACCTGGGCCCAGAACTGCTCGCGTTCAATCATCGAAGCCTCTACCCGGCGCCGGGTGGTGACATCGGTCATGCTCAGAGTTACCGCACGGTAATCCTCGACCTGCTCCGGCAGGCACATCACCACCCACAGCCAGCGCAGCGTACCCCGGCGAGTGCGCAGGGGCGTCTCCAACTCCATCCGGGTCTTGCCCTGAATCACTGCCAGCACCAGTTGATAGCGAGCGCCTCCGACACGCAGACTGTGGTCCTGATGGAACAGCGTATCCAGCTCCTCCACTGTCTGCAGCGCCAGCAGATCCAGGGTGACCTGATTGGCATCCAGTATGCGGATCGTCTCCAGCAGCTCCTGATGACGTTCAGGGTTGGCCTCCAGCCATTGATCAAGAACCTGCTGACTATCAATACGCTGAGCGCGCAAAAACACGCGCAAAGTCGACAAGTCGAGCAGGCAAAGCGCCATCCCGACCCCTTGAAAAATATCGCGGTAACGGCGCTCACTGACTTGCAGATGCTGCAACGAGGCCTTGCTGTCGGCATCGAGCCGGCGGTTGAGTCGCTGCATGCGGGTCAACACCCAAAGCACCAGGATCAAACCCAGTACAAAGGCTGTGAACAACAGCAACTTGTAGGTCACCATGCGGCCTAGTTGCCCACGGTAGTACTCAGGCTCGACCAGCCCCCGCACCTGCCACAACGTACCGGCAACCGGCGCGCTGACCAGCACCTGCTCGCGCTCGATCGACGATAACGGCGCGTTATCGAGAAACACCAGCCGGTCACGCTGCTGGCGGGCCATGACCCGCGCATGCCCGGCATCTTCCAGCAACCAGCTATAGCTGTGTGCCGCCTGGGCCGAGACCAACCGCGACAGCACCCGGTCATCCAGCGTCAACAGCCAGTAACGGCCATGTTCACGACCCGGCACCGCCCAGTACAGCGCGCGCTGGCGTGGATCGGAATCCAGCGCGAAGGCCTGGCCACTCAGGTGCAGGCGCCAGATTAGTTGACTCCAGGACTCGCGTGGCAGCCCCAGGGCGCTGGCCGGCACATCAACCGGCTGGATATGCCGCAGCCCCGGCAATAGCTCGCTCAGGACAGGGTCGTCAGGCTGAGCCCCCAGACTATCCAGAACATGGGCCAGGGCGCGTGATTTGACATCCAGGTTGAGCGCCAGTTGATCAGCGATCAGCCAGACACTTTCCTCCACCTGGGCATGATGTTGCAAACGCAACAACTGGAACCCCTGCCAGGCCTGCCAGCCCATCAGAACAGCCAGAAACAGCCCGGCAACCAGCACCGGTATCGGCCCCAGCCCCTGGCTTCGCCGGCCTTTGGCCCGGCTGGCTTGCGGCGGCCAGTCAGTCGGCCAGCCCGGAGGTGTCTGCATATTATTCAAAACCGTAGTGCACCAACGGATGAGCTAAAGAAACCGACAGTACCATAACAGGAGACATGATTGAGGGGGGTTTGCCCTTGAGCCTCAGTTGGGCTAGCCTTGCCACCACTTTCCAGCCCCGCCTGACACAGGCCAGGGTTTTGTCGAATCCATCCCATTCAACAGGTTCCGCCACCATGGCTCAATACGTATATAGCATGCATCGGGTTAGCAAGGTTGTCCCCCCGAAGCGTGAAATTCTCAAAGACATTTCGCTGTCCTTCTTCCCTGGCGCCAAGATCGGTGTACTCGGCCTCAACGGCGCGGGCAAATCGACCCTGCTGCGGATTATGGCTGGGGTCGACACCGAAATCGACGGCGAAGCCCGGCCCATGCCCGGTATCAAGGTCGGCTACCTGCCCCAGGAGCCACAGCTCGACGCCAGCAAGAGCGTGCGCGAGATCGTTGAAGAAGCTGTGAGCGAGATCAAGAACGCCCAGGCTCGGCTCGATGAAGTCTACGCCGCCTACGCCGAACCGGACGCCGACTTCGACGCCCTGGCCGCCGAGCAGGCCAAACTCGAAGCCATCCTCCAAGCCGCCGACGGCCACAACCTTGAGCGCCAGCTGGAGGTCGCCGCTGACGCCCTGCGCCTGCCGCCGTGGGATGCCAAGATCGAGCACCTGTCCGGTGGTGAGAAACGTCGGGTAGCACTATGCCGCCTGCTGCTGTCGGCTCCTGACATGCTGCTGCTGGACGAACCGACCAACCACCTGGACGCCGACTCGGTGGCCTGGCTGGAGCGGTTCCTCCATGACTTCCCCGGCACCGTGGTGGCCATTACCCACGACCGTTACTTCCTCGACAACGTCGCCGGCTGGATTCTCGAACTCGACCGCGGCCACGGCATTCCGTTCGAAGGCAACTACTCGCAGTGGCTGGAATCCAAGGCCGCGCGCCTGGAGCAGGAAGCCAAGCAAGAGGCCGCCCATGCCAAGGCGATGAAATCCGAGCTGGAGTGGGTACGCCAAGGCGCCAAGGGCCGCCAGGCCAAGTCCAAGGCACGCCTTGCACGCTTTGAAGAGCTGCAATCGCAAGAATTCCAGAAACGCAGTGAAACCAACGAGATTTACATTCCGGCCGGCCCGCGCCTGGGTGACAAGGTCATCGAGTTCAAGAACGTCAGCAAAGGCTTCGGCGACCGGGTACTGATTGACGACCTGTCCTTCAGCATCCCCAAGGGTGCCATCGTCGGGGTGATCGGCGGCAACGGCGCCGGCAAATCGACCCTGCTGCGCATGATCACCGGCAAGCAGCAACCCGATTCCGGCACTATCGAACTTGGCGAGACCGTGCAGATCGCCAGCGTCGACCAGAGCCGCGACAACCTGGACGGCAACAAGACTGTCTGGCAGCAGGTGTCCGACGGCTTCGACATGATCAAAGTCGGCAACTATGAAGTGCCTTCGCGCGGCTATGTTGGCCGTTTCAACTTCAAGGGGGCCGACCAGCAGAAGTTCGTCAAGGATCTGTCCGGCGGGGAACGTGGCCGCCTGCACCTGGCCCTGACCCTGAAACAGGGTGCCAACGTACTGCTGCTTGACGAGCCGTCCAACGATCTTGACGTGGAAACCCTGCGTGCGCTGGAAGAAGCGCTGCTGGACTTCCCTGGCTCAGCCATCGTGATCTCCCACGACCGCTGGTTCCTGGACCGCATCGCCACTCATATCCTGTCCTACGAGGACGATGGCAAGGTGACCTTCTTCGAAGGCAACTACACCGAGTTCGAGGCTGACCGCAAGAAACGCCTGGGCGAAGCCGCCACCCAGCCGCACCGGGTACGCTATAAGAAGCTGGCCTGAGTCATAGCTTTCAGGCCCGAGGCGCACACGCCCCGGGCCTGAAGGTCCATACCGCCCCTCTTTGCCCGCACAAACAAGGTGCAAATTATTGATTTGCACCATTTCTGAGCACACTGCGCTCTGCTAAAGTTGCATCCCTTCGTCTAAAACGTTCATAAAAGAGACTTTGAACATGACCGACACTCTGGATGCCTGCCTGGCTCACCTGAAGCTTCGCGACCCTGATCAACCGGAATTCCATCAGGCTGCCGAAGAGGTGCTCAGCAGTTTGTGGCCATTCCTTGAGGACAACCCCAAATACCTCAACAACGGCATTATCGAGCGGATGCTCGAGCCGGAACGGGTCATCATGTTCCGAGTACCATGGGTGGACGACCACGGCCAGGTCCATGTCAATCGCGGTTTCCGGGTCCAGATGAGCAGCGCTATCGGCCCCTACAAGGGCGGTCTGCGCTTCCACCCGTCGGTCAACCTTGGCGTACTCAAGTTCCTGGCTTTCGAACAGGTCTTCAAGAACGCCCTGACCAGCCTGCCAATGGGCGGCGGCAAGGGCGGCTCGGACTTCGATCCCAAGGGCAAGAGCAACGCCGAAGTAATGCGTTTTTGTCAGTCATTCATGACCGAACTGGCCCGCCACATCGGTGAGGATCTCGATATTCCGGCTGGCGATATCGGCGTGGGTGCCCGGGAAATCGGTTTCATGTACGGTCAGTACAAGCGTCTGCGCAACGAGTTCACCTCGGTATTGACCGGCAAGGGGCTGAGCTATGGCGGCAGTCTGGTACGTCCCGAGGCCACCGGCTTCGGCTGCGTGTACTTCGCCGAACAGATGCTCCGCCAGCAGGGGCGAGGCTTCAGCGGTCAGCGCGTCTGTATCTCCGGTTCCGGCAATGTGGCCCAGTTTGCCGCACTCAAGGTCATGGAGCTGGGTGGCCGGGTAATGTCGGTATCCGATTCCGGCGGCACCCTGCATTTCCCTGACGGCATGACCGAACACCAGTGGCAGGCGCTGATGAACCTGAAGAACGAACGGCGCGGCCGGCTCGAAGAGTTCGCCAGCGAGGAAGGCGTCGAGTACCTGGCCGGACACCGGCCCTGGCACCTGCCCTGCGACATCGCCCTGCCCTGCGCCACCCAGAACGAGCTCAATGGTGACGACGCCCGCACCCTGGTCGCCAACGGCTGCCACTGCGTAGCCGAAGGTGCCAACATGCCTTCGACGTTGGAAGCAGTCGACGTGTTCATTGAACAGCGTATTCTGTTCGCCCCGGGCAAGGCCGCCAACGCTGGCGGAGTCGCGGTCAGCGGTCTGGAAATGAGCCAGAACGCCATGCGTCTGCACTGGAGCGCCGGCGAAGTCGACGAGCGCCTGCACAGCATCATGCAGTCGATCCATGCTGCCTGTGAGCGCTATGGCAAGGAAGAAGATGGCTACATCAACTATGTCAAAGGCGCCAACATCGCCGGTTTCGTCAAGGTTGCCGACGCAATGCTTGCCCAAGGCGTGGTTTGATGGATAAAAGCGGCTATAGTGAGGGCATGAGTCTCATCCCGGAAGCCAGACCGATGAGCGACGACAGACGGCGCTTTACCCGCATTCCCTTCGATGCCCACACCAGTCTCCAGCAGGACGACTGGTGTGCCAGCGTTCAATTGGTCGACCTCTCGCTGCGCGGATTGCTGACCCTGCAACCGGCCGACTGGCAGGTACAGCGTGGCAAGGCTCCGTTCATCGCGATCATCGATCTGTCCGAAGGCAGCCAGATCCGCATGGAAGTGCATCTGGTCCACGCCGAGGAAGGCCTGCTGGGCTTCGAGTGCCTGCACATCGATCTCGACTCGATCAGTCACCTGCGCCGCCTGATCGCCCTCAACCTGGGCGATGAAGCACTGCTGGAGCGCGAACTGGCAGCACTTATCTAAGCAGCGGCTGAGCCCCGCTGACTTATTCGAAAATCGCCGACAGGGCCTGATCCAGTCGCGTCACCGCCACTACCGCCATGCCCTTGGGTGCTTCCTTGGGGGCATTGGCGGCCGGGATGATGGCGCGCTTGAAACCATGTTTGGCGGCTTCCTTCAGACGCTCCTGACCACTGGGCACCGGCCGGATTTCACCCGACAGGCCCAACTCGCCGAATACCATCAAGTCCATCGGCAGTGGCCGGCTACGCAGACTCGACATCACCGCCGCCAGCAACGCCAGATCCGAGGCAGTTTCCAGTACCTTGACCCCACCGACGACGTTGACGAACACGTCCTGATCGTAGGTCGCCACTCCACCGTGGCGATGCAAGACCGCTAGCAGCATAGCCAGTCGGTTCTGATCCAGCCCCAGAGTGACGCGGCGTGGATTGCCCAGATGGCTGGTATCGACCAACGCCTGTACCTCCACCAGCATCGGTCGCGAGCCTTCCCAGGTAGACATCACCACACTGCCCGGAATCGGCGCCTCGTAGCGCGACAGAAAGATCGCCGAGGGATTGGCCACTTCCTTCAGACCCTTGTCGGTCATGGCGAACACGCCCAGCTCGTTGACCGCACCAAAACGGTTCTTCACTGCTCGCAACAGCCGCAGCCGACCATCGGACTCGCCCTCGAAGTACAGCACCGTATCGACCATGTGCTCCAGCACTCGCGGCCCGGCCAGCGCACCCTCCTTAGTCACATGGCCGACCAGAAAAATCGCCGTGCCGCTCTGCTTGGCATAGCGCACCAGCAGCGCCGCACTCTCACGCACCTGGGCCACGCCGCCGGGAGCCGACTGCAACTGCTCGGTAAAAATGGTCTGGATCGAATCGACCACCATCACCTTCGGCTGCTCGTGCCGAGCGGTGGCGACAATGCTTTCGATGCAGGTCTCGGTCATGACCTTGAGCCGGTCTTCCGGCAGCCCCAGACGCCGCGCGCGCATCGCCACCTGCTGCTGCGACTCTTCGCCAGTGACGTACAAGGCCGGCATATCCTGAGCCAATCGGCACAGCGTCTGCAGCAAAATGGTCGACTTGCCGATTCCGGGATCACCACCAATCAGTACAACCGAGCCAGCCACCAAGCCACCACCTAGCACCCGATCCAGCTCCGAAGAGCCGCTGGGCTGGCGTGGCATTTCCTCAGTTGAGACCTCGGCCAGGGTCTTGACCTGGGCCTGCTGACCAGCCCAGTTGCCGCTACGCGCACCGCCCGAGCCGCCCACCGGCGTAGTATCAACTACGGTCTCAACCAGAGTATTCCAGGCTTGACACTCACCACACTGCCCAGCCCATTTGGAGAAGGTTGCACCGCACTCGGTGCACCCGTAAACACGTTTCTGTTTGGCCATGGATTCCTGCTTGTCGCTAGTTATTTGCCGCAGCCTCGATAGGCGCGCCCGCTGATTCCTTCCAGCTATTTTCCTCTATACTGACCAGCAATGTGCACTGGAAAACACCTTATGACGTCAGAGCTGACAACCGCCAAACCCTGCAAAGCCTGCCAGGATCGCGAACCACTGGGGTTCGAGTTTTCCATGGCCTTTCAGCCAATCATCAACCTGCATGATCAGACGCTGTTCGCCTACGAAGCCCTGGTGCGAGGTACTGACGGTGCTGGAGCAGCCAGCATTCTGTCACAGGTAAACGCCGATAACCGCTACCAGTTCGACCAGTCCTGCAGGGTCAAAGCCGTGGAGCTAGCAGCCCGGCTGAACGTTCCTTGTCACATCAGCATCAATTTTCTGCCCAATGCGGTGTATCAGGCAGCCACCTGTATCCGAGCCACCCTGGAAGCTGCACAACGCTTTAACTTCCCCACCAATAGGTTGATCTTTGAAATCACCGAAAATGAGCACCTGGTCGATAAGCAACACCTCAAGAACATCATTGAGGAATATCGGCGCCAAGGCTTCAAGACGGCAATTGACGACTTTGGTGCCGGCTATTCCGGGCTCAACCTGCTGGCCGAATTTCAGCCGGACATTATCAAACTGGACATGGCCCTGATTCGTGACATCCACAAGGACCGGGTCCGCCAAGCCATTCTCATCGGCATCCTCGGCTTTTGCCGTACGCTCGATATCGAAGTAATTGCCGAAGGTATTGAGACAGCGGAAGAACTCGCGTTCCTCCAGGACCAGGGTATTCAACTCTTTCAGGGCTATCTGTTTGCCCGTCCTGGCTTCGAGCAACTACCCGCGGTTATATGGCCACAATCTGCATGACCAGCAAGGATAAATCGGCACAAAAGCGGCGCAAGGCTGAGCTGGAAAACCTGCGAGAAGAATTGCTCGAAGCCCAGTTCGAGCTGCGCAAGACCAACAAGGGGCCGATTCTGGTCCTGATTACCGGCAACGACTTTGCCGGCAAGGCCGAAGTCATCTACACCTTCTACGAATGGCTTGACCCACGCTTTCTGCACACTCGGGCGTTTGGCCTGCCACAGGGTATCGAGCGGCGTATGCCCTGGCTGTGGCGCTACTGGCGGACTTTACCACCCACCGGCGAGCTGGCGTTCTACCTGGGTAGCTGGTACCACCAACCACTGATGCGTCTGAGCCGGGGGCAGATCAGCCCCACTACCTTCAAGCGCCAGATGCAGGAGGTGACCGCCTTCGAACAATTGCTGATTGACGAAGGCGCCACCCTGATCAAGCTGTGGCTGCAGTTGAGCGACAGCGATACTCGCAAGCGAGCCGACCCAGCCCTGAATCAAACCGTCGCCATGCGCGAATGGGGTGATTTCAGTGCCGCCGACTATGAAAAGGTTCGCAGTGGCGCGCAATACATGGAGGAACTGACCTCCACCACCGAAGCGCCCTGGATCCGCGTACCCAGCCAAGACCCTCAGGAACGCGATCTGCGCATAGGCCAGATCCTGCTCCAGGCGATCCGCCAGCAACTGACCAGCCAACCCAGTCAGCACCCGGTCTACGGCTGGACAGCCAGTCAGAATGAACGCCTGGCGGCGCTGGACTACACGCTCAAACAGGACAAAGACCACTACCAACAGCAACTCAGCACGCTGCAACAGCGTCTGCGGCAACTGGTCCAACACCCAAAATTCGCCCGCCGCAGCCTGCTGCTGGTGTTTGAAGGCACCGATGCTGCCGGCAAGGGCGGCACCATCCGGCGCATTACCCAGTGCCTGGACCCACGCACATTGCGGGTCCATGGTACCCGGGCACCAACCGAAGAGGAGCGCAGGCTGCCTTACCTGTGGCGTTTCTGGCGGCGCATTCCGGCACCAGGTAACGTAGTGGTATTCGATCGCAGCTACTATGGCCGGGTATTGGTCGAACGGGTTGAAGGCTTTTGCACAGAACCCCAATGGCAGCGGGCCTACCGGGAGATCAACGACTTTGAACGGCAACTGGCCGACAAGGGCACACTGGTGATCAAATTCTGGCTGGCCATCACTCAGGATGAACAGTTACAGCGCTTCCAGGCCCGCGAAGGCTCGCCGCTCAAACGCTACAAGCTGACCGATGAGGACTGGCGCAACCGCAAGCAATGGCCGGCCTATGTTCAGGCCATGAATGACATGATCGAGCACACCTCGACACAACTGGCCTCCTGGCACCTGATTCCGGCCGAAGACAAGCGCTACGCCCGCATCCAGGCCTTGAATATCGTCTGTGACCAGCTCGAAGCCGCCTTGAAATAATCGGCAACAAATCCTGACGGTAGCGGCTATGCTTGCAGTACGCCACGGTGGCGCTGTAGAGGATGAGTCAGATGAAATTACTGGAAGAATTCAAGGCTTTCGCGATGCGCGGCAATGTCGTCGACATGGCCGTGGGGATCATTATTGGTGCTGCCTTCGGCAAGGTGGTGTCCAGCTTTGTGTCCAACATCATCATGCCGCCGCTGGGACTACTGATCGGCGGTGTCGATTTTGCCGATCTGGCCGTTGTGCTCAAGGAAGCTGAGGGTGAAGTGGCCGCAGTGACCCTGGGTTACGGCGCATTCATCCAGAGTATTGTCGACTTTCTGATTGTCGCCGCGGCTATCTTCGTCGCAATCAAGGTTATGAACAGCCTCAAACGCAAGGAAGAAGAGGCTCCGCCCGCCGCACCACCGGCCCCGAGCAATGAAGAAGTACTGCTCGGCGAAATCCGCGACCTGCTCAAACAGCAAAAGCAGGGCTGAGCACACGGCCTGGAGCGGCCGGCAAGCACACTCAGCGCTACCGCCGTCCGCTCCTCTGCGAACCTGTAACCGGCCCTGTTATACTGCCGGCCCGATTGAGCAGCGACAGCGGCTATGCAGACCTGTGACACCCCATTCGGCGCCCTGAGCCTTGGGCGCTATCCGCCTACCCGCAATCCGACCCTGCAGGCGTTCGATGCTGCCGACCAGTATCTGTTGCAACGTCTGCACGAAGATGGCCTGGGCGAGCAGCCAATACTGGTCATCAACGACGCTTTCGGCGCACTGGCTATAGCGCTGGCTAAAGCCGGTCACCGGATTCACAGCTGGGGCGATTCCTGGCTGGCCCAACGGGCCATGCAGGACAACCTCCAGGCCAATGGCCTTGACGCTGACTGCGTGCAGTTCATCGACAGCCAAAGCCTGCTGCCCGAGCATTACCAGCAGGTGTTGCTGCGCATTCCCAAGAGCCTGAGCCTGCTTGAGTCGCAACTGCGCCACCTGCACAGTCGACTCCAGCCCCAGGCTCTGGTACTGGCTGGCGCCATGATCAAGCACCTGCCGCCCAGCGCCGGTGACTTGCTGGCCCGCTACATCGGCCCCTACCAGGCCTCGCTGGCCTGGAAGAAGGCCCGGCTGCTATGTGTCCGGGCTCAGACCGATCTCAACCCGCCAACCAGCGAACTGAACAGCCATTACCCGTTGCCCGACACAGCGCTACAGTTGCACAACCTGCCTGGAGTGTTTTCCCGCAACCAGCTTGATATCGGCACCCGGGTACTGCTGCCCTGCATTCCCCGGGATCTGGGCAACGCCCGGGTCGTTGACCTGGGTTGCGGCAACGGCGCGCTGGGGCTATTCGCGGCCTGGCACAACCCTGAAATTCAGCCAACCTTCATCGATGAGTCCTACGCCGCTGTAGCCTCGGCCCGGAAAAACTTTCACCAGGGCTTCGCCGGTCGCTCAGCGCAGTTTCTGGTCAGCGACGGCCTGACCGAAGTCGCTCCGGCCAGTGCCGAGCTGATCCTGTGCAACCCACCTTTCCACCAACAGCAGGTGATCGGCGATGAAATCGCCCTGCGCCTGTTCAAACAAAGCCGTCAGGTTCTGGCACCGGGTGGCAGTTTGCTGGTGGTCGGCAACCGGCACCTGGGTTATCACATCAAACTCAAGCGCTTTTTCCAACGGGTCGAACAGCTCGGCTCAAGTGCCAAGTTTGTGGCCTGGCGCGCCTGGCGCTGAGTTCAGCCCCCTGACCCACAGCACTCCTGGGTGCCAACAAGCAGTGCACCGATACGCCTGAGCGCTTTCCACAGAAGCTGTGGATAACTCTGTGCGAAAGGTTGGTACATCTGCTCGCAAGCCTGCAATACAGGGTCACCAGCCTAATCGATCAAAAACCATCCAACCGCCAGACAGCTCAGCCCGGACGGTTACTCCAGGCGCCTTCTCGCTGCACAACCGTGCAAAGCCCACCGGGTCCCGGCCCTGTTTCGGTGCAGAGCGCCGCAGAACCATAAAAGACTAATACTTTCATACTATTAACAAGAAGCTACCGGAGCCGGGTTGCGCTGAGCGGAAACGACAGAAAAAGCCCCTAGTCCGATCCATCACACCGTCAGACGCTTCGCGCAGCAATGCCACCGGCCTTGCGCTCACTGGTCGCACATGCAGGTTATTGACAGCGATCAAAGTGGCTGTTAAGCCAAGCCAGGCATCCACACAATCTGTGGATAACTCTGTGTGAAAGGTTGGGAAAGACCGTGCCGGCCCAGTCCCGGCAAGGGAGCAGGCCGGCTGATCAAAGGCTGATCAAGTCTGACTATCGGGTTTTGCTTCGTCATCCTCGGGCTTGGCCTCCTCCCGATCACGCTCGGCAATTTCGCGCAAGCGCTCGACCACCCGAGCATTGACCGAGTCATCCGGGAAGCTGCCCTCAGAGTCCAGTTCACCAACCGGTTGGCCGGACAGCAGCGCCATGGCCTGATCGACATGGCTGACCGCGTAGATTGCAAACTGGCCTGCCCTGACCGCATCCAGCACGCTCTGGTCGAGCATCAGGTTGGGCACGTTGGAGCGCGGAATGATTGCCCCCTGAGTACCGGTCAGGCCACGCGCCTGACACAGCCGGAAGAAACCTTCGATCTTCTCGTTGACCCCACCAACCGCCTGCACCTCACCAAACTGGTTGATCGAGCCGGTAATGGCGAAATCCTGTTTCAGCGGCGTACGCGACAAGGCCGAAATCAGCGCACAGACCTCGCCGAGCGAGGCACTGTCACCATCGACATAACCGTACGACTGCTCCAGCGCGATACTGGCCGAGATTTCCAGCGGAAACTGCTGGGCATAGCGACTGCCAAGAAAGCCAGTCAGGATCATCACCCCCTTGGAGTGAATCGGCTGGCCCAGGCTAACCTCACGTTCGATATCGACAATCCCGCTGCTGCCGGGATAGACCGTAGCACTGATCCGGGCTGGCACCCCGAATACCGAGTCACCGACCTCCAGCACAGTCAGCCCATTGCACTTGCCCACCGCCGCACCATCAGTGTCGATCAGAATCACCCCGGACAGCATGTCTTCGCGAATCCGTGCGCTGACGCGGCCGGTTCGGGTTTCCTTGGCTCGCAGCGCCCGCTCGATATGTGCGATGTCGGTAATAGGATCGCTGGCCAACTGACGAATGAAATCAGCCTCGGCGACCAATTGAAAAATGTCGCTGATCCGCGCCGACAGACGGTGCTGATGCTCGGCCAGTCGAGCACTATAGGTCAGTACCCGGGCCACGGCAGCAGCGGTCAATGGCGCCAACCCCTCTTCCGAAGTCCGGGTCTTGAGCAACTGCGCCATACCCTCGATGCTATCCGGAGTACGTGGCAGGTCCTCGTCGAAATCGACCAGCACCCGGAACATCTCCTGAAAATCCGGATCCAGATCCTGCAAGGTGTAGTACACCTGGCGCGAACCGATGAGCACCACCTTGACGTTCAGCGGTATCACTTCCGGGGTCAGAGTCACCGTGGTCAGACGACCCAGTTCAGCCCAAGGCGATTCGGTCTTGAGTTCACGCGAATGCAGCGCCCGCTTGAGCGCTTCCCAGACAAAGGGCTCGCTCAACAAGCGTTCGGCTTCCAGGACCAGATAACCGCCATTGGCCCGATGCAAGGCGCCAGGGCGGATATGCCGGTAACTGGTGACCAGCGCACCCTGCTCCGAGCTGTACTCAATCCGCCCGAACAGGTTGTCATAGGAAGGGTGCGGCTCCTGCACCACCGGCGCGCCGCCGGTATTGTGATGACCAACCACCAGGCTCGGGCAATACTGCTCGGTCAGCAGCGCTTTCTTGTAGGCTTCCGGGCGCGGCTCAAGCCCACGCTCCTCGACCAACTGATCGATCACGGTCTTGAGCAGGTTCTGACGCATCGCCTGCAGATAATCGCAGACCGCCTGATTGCCGCAGTAACTCTCCAGCAGCGGTTCAAGCAATGGTTGAATGGCCTCGGTGATGGTCTGCTCGTTGAGCTCACGCAACTGGTTGCTGGACTCACGCTTCCACTGCGGCAGATTGGACAAGCCTTCGTTCAGCACCTCCTCCAGATTGGCGATATCCTCATGGAAACGCTCGCGCTCGGCCTCAGGCAACTGGGCAAAATCAGCCTCATCGAGCGCCTTGCCATCCTTCATCGGGGTAAAGGCAATGTTCTGCGCATCGCGGTAGATGGCGATACTCTGTTCCAACGCCTGGCGCTCGACCGAATCGATCGCCCGGTCATAGCGCTGATTGAAAGCCCGGTCGATGCTGCTCTTCTTCTGTTGATAGGCCGGATGCTCAAACACCGCCGGAAAGGTCGCCATCAGGTTGTCGATCAGCTTCTCGATATCGGTGATCAACGTCCCGGCTGTGCCTGGCGACAGGCTCAGAGAGCAAGGCTCGCGTGGCTCATCGAAGTTGTTGACATAGACATAGTCCTGCGGCGTTACCTGACGTTTGGCCTCGGCCTTCAGATAACGCATCACATAGGAAAACCGCCCGGTTCCAGGCTCACCCATGACAAAAACGTTGTATCCAGGGCGGTGCATGGCCACCCCGAACTGCAACGCCTCGACCGCCCGCTCCTGGCCAAGAATGCCGCGAAACGGGTCAAGATCATCAGTGCTGGAAAAACCCAGATTGTCCAAGTCAATGGGGGCGGTCAATTGTTCGGGGGGCAGGCGTAACGCGTCAACGTCGATGGTCATCAAACATCCTTGGCATGAAATCTAGGCACTGATTGGCATTGTTGCCCCAGCGAGGTGGAACTGACAAGCACCAGCAACCTGGCAAAGCCCCAATTCCTACACTAGAGTCAGTGCCGGGGAAAATAACAATACAAGGTTGTAAGCGATGTCATTAACCACCCGGGAGTATCTCAACCACGACGCCACCGCCCTGGCAGAGCGCATCGCCCGCCGCGAAATCAGCGCCAGCGAATTACTCGACCTGACACTGGAACGCTGCCAACGGCTCAATCCACAACTCAACGCCATCTGTCAGCCAATGTTCGAGATTGCCCGCCAGCGCCTGAACGAACCCCTGAATGGCCCGCTGGCCGGAGTGCCGATCCTGATCAAGGATGCTGTGCAAGACTACGCCGGCCTGCCGACCGGCAATGGCAGCAAAGTGTTCAGCCGTATCCCGCAACGCAAACACTCGCATATCGTCCAGCGCCTGCTTGAGGCCGGTGCGGTGATCATTGGCAAGACCAACACCCCCGAGCTGGCCTTAAAGGGCGTCACCGACCCAGCCCTGTTCGGCACTACCCACAACCCCTGGAACCCGGCCCACACCCCAGGCGGCTCCAGCGGCGGCTCAGCCGCGGCAGTGGCAGCCGGTCTGGTGCCCATGGCTGGTGCCAACGATGGCGGCGGCTCGATTCGCATTCCTGCAGCCTGCTGCGGACTGTTCGGTCTGCGCCCATCACGCGGGCTGATCTCGGTCGGCCCGGGAGCAGCGGAAATCTGGGAAGGCGCCTCCAGTGACGGGGTACTGACCCGCAGCGTTCGTGACACGGCACTGGCGCTGGATATCCTCGTCGGCAACAACCCCGGCGACCCGCTGCACACGGCCTTGCCGGAGCGCAGCTACCGAAGCCTGACCCAACAGGAGCCCGGCCAACTGCGCATCGGCTTCAGCACCCGTTCACCGCTTGGCACGCCGGTTCATCCCGAAGCAGTCAAGGCCGTTGAGCATGCGGTCAAATTACTGCAGGCGCTGGGTCACGAGGTAGTCGAAGCGGCACCGGACCATGACGGCCAAATGCTGGCTCGCTGTTATCTGAATCTGTACTTCGGCCAGGTCGCCGCGACTCTGGACGAGGCTCGGGCGATAGGCGCCCGTGACGAGGAGTTTGAACTGCTGACCCGCACGCTGGCGGCCTTTGGCCGGGTCATGAGCAGCGCCGACTATGTACGCAGCCATCGCCAGTGGAACAGCTTCAGCCAGGCCCTGGGGTTGTTCCACCAGCAGCACGACCTGTACCTCACACCAACCCTGGCCCACCCGCCCATTCGCCACGAACAGGGCCAGCTACCGACAGCGCAGGCGCGAATACTGGAGCTGCTGCTGGCCACCGGACTACTGCCAATGCTCGCGCGCTGGGGGGTACTGGAGAACATGGTCAACGATATGGCTCGCAAAAATCTGACCTACGTGCCCTTTACCCAGTTGGCCAATCTGACCGGCACCCCAGCCATGAGCGTACCACTGTACTGGACCGCTGACGGTCTGCCGCTTGGTGTACAGTTCGGCGGGCCACCCGGCAGTGAACCTCGCTTGCTGCAGCTGGCCCGACAACTGGAGCAGGCTCAGCCGTGGGCCGAGCGCTGGCCAGCGATGGTGCAGCAGGATCTGGGACGCGCTGGCAGCGCCGCGCCACAAGTTCGCAAGGCGGTGCCCTGCAAGGCCTGAATGGTCAGGCCCCGAGCGCCTTGACCAGCTCGCGCACCAGCGGTTTCATGAAGAAGCTCTCCTGCGGCATCAGGTCAACTCGGATGCCGCGCTCGCGTAGCTCGTCGGCCACTACCGGCCCAACAGCCGCCACCGTCAGCCCAGCCAGGGCCACCAGCAATTCGGACTCACACTGCATCCGCCGGGCAATCTGCAGCAACCGGCGCACCTGCGTGGCGCTGGTGAAGGCGATGGCATCAACGGCCGGCTCAATCAAGGCCCGGACCAGGGCCTCGACCTGGGCATCCTCGACATCATCGGCATAGACATAGGGCGCCACCGTGCTGATCTGGGCACCGGCTTCCTGTAGAAACGTCACCAGCGGCACATTCGGCTCGGTGCCATAGAGCTGCACCGCCACACGCCGGCCCTGGAGATTTTCCGCTCGCAGGGTCTGAATAACCCCCTCGGTGGTCGGCTCCTGCGCCAGCACATCCGGCTTCAGGCCGATCTTGCGCAACGCCGCCCCCGGCTTCGGCCCACGCGTGATCTTGCGTACCTCGCCAAGCTTGACCACAAAGGCCTCACACAGCCCGCCACCGGCACGTTCGGCACTGGCGAGCAGGCGTCTCAGCCCCTCACCGGTCAACAGAATCAGGTCATCTACCGGCTGCTCGATGAAGGCCTGCAGCCAGGCCAGCACTGGAGTCTGGTCCGGAGCATCATGAATCGACACCAGCGGACAACGCAGCACATCGGCCCCGCGCTTGATCAACATATCGGCGAACAGATCGAGTTCGCGGCTTTCCGGCAAGGCTATGCGGCGACCGGTCAGGGGCAGAGTTTCGCTACTCATGGGCTATCACATTCGGCAAAAGGAACATTGTGCGGGCCTGCCGCACGAATGAAAAGCACTCATGGCACAGGGCAATGGAAACACCGGTTAATCACACGTAGCCGCAGGCTCGGTTGGCGCTGACTTGTTCTGGACCATTAGATGCCAGGGATGGCATCTACGAGCCCCCATGGATGGGTTCACGGCGTGTCCAGAACAAGTCAGCGCCCACCGAGCCCAACACTGAACCCGCTTAACCCAGACTGTTTTAACTCTCCCAACCGCGCCGGTGCAGAATTTCGTCCAGAGTACGGCTGACCGCTGTGCAGTTGCGCACCATCTCGACCCGCTCCCAGGTCGACCGTTCGCCCTCATGGATCAGCCGGTGCATGGCCTCGCGCGAGGGCGGAGCCAGCAGGCGCAACGGGTGATCCCAGCGGTTGCGCAGAAAGATGTTGATATCAGCGGTGTAATCCTGGGCCAGCACACCGTAGGTCAGATGCTGCATCAGATTCAGTACCGGCGACTTGATCCGGATGTGCTCACGACTGAAGCGCAGCATCTCGGCACTGCCCATCTTCCACCAGCGGGCCTGATAGTTGACCAGACTGCGCAACAGGTTGCGCGGCACATCCGGATCAGGCGTGATGGCCAATGCAGCCGGATTGGTCATGCTGGAAATGAAGTGGTTTACCCCATACAAACGCGCCAACCGCTTGGCTGGCAGATCATCGGCAAAGGAGCCGTCGATCCATTTCTCTCCAGGCAGATAGGGCACGGTTTCACCCTTGGCATTGCGACACATCAGGGTTACCGGCGGATAAATACCGTAGATCGCACAGGAAGCCTGAACTGCAGAACGGATCAGCACATTGGGTGAGGTAATGGCGTTGAGCAAACGCGGTGCCTGACGTGGCTCCAGCCCCGTCACGGTGATATTGAGCTTGCGCCCGGTCAGCTCGAAAGCCTCCTGGAAGGTCAGATCGGGAATGATCTTGCCCAGATAGGCAATCAGATTCTCGGCATCCATATTCGGTCGCCCACTGCCCAGCAACGACAGTACCGGCCGAATCGCCCGGGTTTCCTCCACTTCATGGTGCAGGTTGTCCAGACTCAGGCGCTCATGCAGCTCTTCGTCGGTATGAGTGCAGGCAGTGGCCGCCAAAATCGAGCCGGCGCTGCTGCCGGAGATGATTTCCGGCAGCAGACCCTGCTCGAATAGCGCCCGCAGCACCCCGGCATGGAAAAACCCCAAGACAGCCCCACCACTGAGCATCAACGCCGAGCGGCCATTGCAGTGACTGGCACGCAGGAAAAAGTCCTGTTTCTCGGCCAGGGGAATGATCTTGTCGTCTACCTGATCCAGGTCATGCAGTGCTCCGCACAACTCATCCAGATAGCGGCGGATCAGTTGCTTGGTCCCCAGCTTGGCCTTGTTGTACAGCGACGGCTTGCCCATCCCGCCGAGATTGCCGTGTACTCCCTCGTTGAGGGTGAACAGCAGCTGCGGGTAATCGCGGCGAAACCGCAAGTCACGCAGGATATCCAGGCGCCGACGAATCGCCCGAAAGTCATAACTTTCGCAGGCATCGTCCTGCTTCCAGTCATCCAGCCCACATTCGTGGTCATAGGCCAGGGCCAACTCGACCCAATCCTGGTAGCTCTCTGACTGTTCCATCTCACGCAGCAACTGCCGCGCGCGGGTACGTTGAAACAATTTCATATCCATCTCCTGCGTACAGAGCAAACCGTTACCGGCTCACCATCAAGCCTTGCTGGCCACCAGCGATGCCACCGGACTATCAGCCGGGCGTTGGTCCGGGCCTTCGGCCGCCATCTTCAACCTGCTCGGTGCCGGCTTGCGGGTACGCGGGCTACGGCGTTTGCCGGCACTGTCGCTGTGAGGCTCCTGCACGGACGGAGCAGACTCCTGAACGCTCAAGGCTGCCAGGCGTTCACGAAACTCCACGGTCGAAGCCTCCAGACAGGCGATATACACATCCATATCCGGCATCACTTCGCGGTCAGCCAACACACCCAGATTGAGGCGATCGTAGATGCCGGTGATGCCATGACTGATGGCCATGCCATCGACAATCGGTACCACCGGATAGACCTGACGAATCAAGGCTCCGGCAAAGTATTGCGGCGTCATCCCGGGAATCCCCGGCACATTGGTAATCAGGGTATTGATCAGTGGAACCCGCCCGGTCAAACGGGCCTTGTTCTGCAGCCAGGCACTCAGAGCCCGGACCGAGGGCGGCAGCATCTCGCCAGCCGAGTTATTGAGTTCGTACAGCACCTCCCGCGCCAGCGGGATTCCTTTGGCAGTGCGCCGCTGAACCGCCGTGAGGCGCTCCACCGGATCCTCGATATCGGTTCCGATGCCGATGAACATGGCTGAGATCAGATTGCCGCAATCCTTTTTCGCTTCTTCCGGGCGCAGCGACACCGGGCACATCGACACCAGCGATTCGCTCGGCAGTGCATGACGCTGCAGCAGATAGCGACGCAGTCCGCCAGCAATGATCGACAACACTACGTCATTGAGGCTGGCGCCCGGGCAGAGCTGACGCAATTGCTTAAGCTCAGGAATGCTCCACTCGAAGCCGCCGTAACTGCGATGCGGAGTGATTTCGGTATTGAACAACGTGCGTGGTACCCGGCGCTGCTCGGGCATCGCATCGCCCCGCAAGCGCTTGATCAGCTCAAAGCTCTTGCGCGAAAACTTCAGACCGGCCTTCATGCTGCGCAATGACTGCCCCATCATCCGGGGAGTGGTGCGGGCCCAGAGTTCCAACCGGCTGGGTGCCCGCTCCGCCACCACTACCCGGTTCTGCCGGCCGTACTCGTGCTGAGCGGTGGTTTCCATCAGCGCCTCACTCAACTCAACCGCAGCCTTGCCATCGACATAGGCATGGTGAAAACGGATCAGCACCGCAAAGCTGCCCGGCGGTACACCTTCGACATTGTTGAGCCCCTCGATGATATAGACCTCCCAGGGTGCCCGGCGCATATCGACACTGCGCGACATGGTCCGCGCGGTGAAAATACACAGTTGCCGCCAGTCACCCGGCTGCGGCAAGCCGACATGCCGCACGTGGTATTCCAGATCGAAATTGGGGTCATCCAGCCAGTACGGATCATCCAGCCCCAGCGGGGTCTGCACCAGACGGCGGCGAAAGTAGGAAGTAGCATTCAGGCGGTCGGCAATGTACTGCAGGATTTCCTTGTGGCGTACCAGCCCACCGGGAGCGGTCTGCTGATCACACAGCCACAGACTGCCGATCATCATCGGCTGGTTGGGTGCCTCGAAATAAAAAAAATGTGAATCCATGGGTGTCAGTTGTTTCATTAGTCTTGTCCTCGTGGAGACAGGGGGCAAAGGCGGCGGAACAGTCCAAAGAATTGACTCACACCAAAATACAGGCATTGACGACAATCAACAAAAGACCTTATTCCATAAGGGTTGGCGACTACCGGAAAGACCACGCCAAGACCACAATGAGACACTTATAGATAATGCAATTTTATGACCAACAAGTCACGCAGTGGCTAAAAACCAGCTGAAAAATGCAGAAAGGGCTCTGCCATTGATATGGGAGCAGCAACGGAATATCTGCCGGAGCCAGGCTCCGACAGCAGATGAGAGGCAAATCAGTGACAACGCACCATCAAGGTGCGCGCAAACTCAGGTACTGGAGCGCTTGACCAGCGCCAGCAGCCCGGCGGCACCGGCAAACAACCCGGCAAAGCTGCGGTTGACCAGACGCTGCTGGCCGGGTGAACGCAGCAGACGCAACACCTTGGCCGCCAGCCCGGTGTACCCGGCCATCACGACCAGATCGACGCCAACCATGGTCAAGGCCATGACCCCGTACTGCGGCAGTAGCGGCTGGGCCGGATTGATAAACTGCGGCAGCACCGCCAGCATGAACACCACCGCCTTGGGGTTGCTGACGTTGATCAGCAGGCCACGCAGCACCAGGCTCAACGGTCGCCCCGTTGGGCGGGGCGCCCGCTCATCGAGCACCGGCGCTGGCGGGGCTTGCCACTGACGCAGGGCCAGATACAGCAGGTACAATACCCCGAACCACTTGATCAGGGTAAAGGCCAGCGCCGAAGTCGCCAGCACGGCCCCAACCCCAGCTGCAACGATCGCGATCTGAAGCAGCAGCCCCAACTGCAGCCCAAGCGCCGTCCAATAACCGCGTGAAAAGCCGTATTGAAGGCCACTGGCCATGGACGCGATGGCCCCCGCCCCGGGGGAAAGACTGATGATCCAGCAGGCCACAAAGAAGGCCAGCCAGGTTTCCAGAGCCATAATTACCTCTTGAACACACTCGAATGTTTACGCCAGCCTTGAGCCATCAATACCAGCAGAGTCAGTACGGTCAGTGGCAAGGCGTAATAAAGAACTGCGGTTTGCAGATCCTGCCGTGCGGGTGAGTCGCTTGCCGTCAGGATGAGATGCAGGGTGTAGAGCGCATAATAGCCCAGAAACAGCAGCCCTTCCCAACGGTTGATCCGCATGCCGCTGAAAAACACCGGCAGGCAGGCCACAGCCACCGCCAGCATGATCAGCATGTCGAACCTGAGCATCGCCGCCGATACCGCGATCCCACTGGGCGCCAGCAACGAAGCCAGACCCAGTACCGCCAGCAGATTGAACAGGTTGCTGCCAACCACATTGCCTACCGCAATGTCACGATGGCCGCGCACACTGGCGACCACCGAGGTCGCCACTTCCGGCAACGAAGTGCCAGCCGCAATGATGGTCAGACCGATCACTCGCTCCGACACGCCCAGCACCTGGGCCATGGTCACCGCCCCGGCAACCAGCCAGCGTGCACCCAGAACCAGCATGACCAACCCGCCCACAATCATCAGCAGGTTGACCGGTAGCGAGCCGCTTTCCGTCGGCACCTCAAGCTCAGAAGCCTCACCCGCCTGACGCCCGGCACGGCGACTGCTAACCACCAGAAACAGCGTATAGACGATGATCAGACCGAGCAGCAAAGCTCCTTCACTGCGCCCCAGATGACCATTCATCGCCAGCAACCAGACCAACAGGCTGGCACCGATCATCAGCGGCACATCAAGCCGGATCAGTTGCCGAGACACCAGCAGGGGCGCGATCAGCGCCGACAGACCGAGAATGAACAATACATTGAAGATATTGCTCCCGAGCACATTGGCCAGAGCGATATCCCCCTGCCCTGCTACTGCCGCTCCGGCACTGACTGCCATTTCCGGAGCGCTGGTACCAAAAGCCACCACGGTCAGACCGATAACCAACGGCGAAATCCGAAAGCCAACCGCAAGCCGCGAAGCCCCTTTGACCAAAACCTCGGCACCCAGCACCAACAAACCCAGACCGAGTACGAACAACAGCAACTGCAACCATGACATGATGAAGCCCCTCCTGGGGCACGGGAAACCTGCGAACGCAGGCCTGATCAATCTAGCATGCCGGCCCAGGCGACTGAAGCCCCTCTCTTTTTGCACGCCGCAGGTTTGCGCGCTAAATTATGAATTCATACAGAGGGCCACCCCATGTCCACCCCCGATCCTTGCGCTGCATTGCTGCTCGATAATCAACTGTGCTTCGCCTTGCACTCGACCTCACTGCAAATGACCAAGGTCTACAAACCGCTGCTCAAGTCTCTTGGGCTGACCTATCCACAGTATCTGGCCATGCTGGTACTCTGGGAAAGTGATGGCATTAGTGTTGGCGATCTTAGTCAGCGGCTGCTGACCGACCCCGGCTCAGTGACTCCGGTACTGAAGCGTCTGGAAGCCGAAGGCCTGATCAACCGGGTGCGCAGCAAGAGCGACGAGCGCGTGGTCGAACTGTTCCTGACTGAGCGTGGTCAAACCCTGCGCGAACAGGCCAAGGCTCTGCCCGGCTGCATTCTTAAGGCCAGCGATCAGCCGCTGGAACGCCTGATGGCACTGCGCGATGAACTGCTTGCGTTGCGGGCCAGCCTGATCAAGCAAAGCTGACCCACCCGCCTTACCGCTCGTCGGCAAGTGCGGCTTTGCCTGGCAAATTATATTGCGCGCAAAATAAATAGACGCTAACTTAATATCGTTAGCGCACAAAATATCATCCATACCCAGGAGGTTTATATGTCGATCCAACAAGTTGCCTACCGCGCCTATGCTGAAGCCACTGGTGGCCGCGATGGCCGAGCCATTTCATCCGACGGGATTCTTGACGTCGCCCTGACCACGCCGAAAGAGCTCGGCGGTGCCGGTGGTGCCGGAACCAACCCGGAACAATTGTTTGCCGCTGGCTATTCGGCCTGTTTTATCGGCGCGATGAAGTTCGTCGCCGCCCAGGAAAAAATCGCCCTGCCGGCAGATGTGTCGATTGAAGGTGTCGTCGGTATTGGTCCGATTCCCAATGGCTTCGGGATTGAAGTCGAATTGCGGATCAACCTGCCAGGCATGGAACGTAGTCAGGCTCAGGCGCTGATTGAAAAGGCTCACCAGGTCTGCCCCTACTCCAACGCGACCCGTGGCAATATCGATGTCACCCTGACTCTGCTCGACTGAGCCCACAGGTTTAGGTAAAACTCTGCCGAGACCTCAGCCCAGTGAGGAGACCGGCCCCAGTCTGGCTTCGGCCAGGCTCTGGCCGGCTCGCTCAATCAAAGTGTCCAGATTGTCATAGGCCGTGACACTGGCGACACCCGTGCTGACCCTGAGCGGCCAGCCTATAGGAAAATCATGGTTGCGGATCATCAGCAGAATCCGCTCGCCAACCAGATCCGCCTCCTCGATGCCGGCTTCAGTGCAAACCACCAGAAAGCGCTCGGCCTCCCAGCGAAAAACCTTGTCCACATCGCGCAACCCGTCACGCAGCAGTTCGCTAAGCTCAATCAGTACCCGGTTGCCCATCATCGGGCCATGCTCACGACTGATTTTGTCGAAGTCATCAAGATCCAGCAGTATCACCGACAGCGGCCGGCCAAACCGTTGGGCGCGTTTAAGTTCATGGTTGAAGAACCCGATCAGGGCATTGTGGTTGGGCAAACCGGTCAATTCGTCCAGCCCCTGCAAGCTGTGCAAACGGCGTTTAAGCCGGCGCTGGCGCCGCCACCAGAACAGGCTGGTCAGGCCAATCGCCAGCAGAGTCCAGCCAAGCGACGGCAACAGCGGCAAAAATAGTTCAGTCACCAGAAAGCGATAAGTCCCGATCCAGGCCGCAGGCTCCAATGCCAGGGCCTGATCCGAACACAGCAATAGAAATACGCCCAGCCCTATTGGCAGGCGTCGGACCTCAATAGCAGTGATACTGGAATGGACGGGGTTCAAAGTGGCTCATTACCATCATGGGATAACCCAAGAATAGCGTGGTTTTGAGCACAACGTGGGGAGAAGAAAGAGCTTTATCGGCTCATTCCCCGCCCGCAGCCGGTCAAACCGGCAGCGGGCGAGGAGCACCAATCAGAGAGGCTTGCCGCGATTGCCGTGGGCTGCCACGAACGCCTGCACCGCTGGCAGCTCGTTGGCCAGTACAGTGCAGCGCTCGGGACGCTCGAACAAATCAGCCAGGTGGGCCGGCAGATGCGGCTCCTCACCAACGGCCGCCTTGCGTACCGCCTCGGGGAACTTGACCGGATGCGCCGTACCCAGCGTAATCATCGGCGTGCTCATGCTGCGCCGGCACTCCCGCGCAGCTCGCACACCAATGGCAGTATGCGGGTCGAGCAGCTCGCCACAGTCACGGTACACCTCGGCAATGGTCGCACAGGTACCTTCGTCATCTACCGCCAACGAGTCAAACAGCTTGCGCGCCTCAGTCCAGCGATCATCCTCAACCGACAGCTTGCCGGTTTGCTTGAAGCTGTCCAGCAGCTCGGCTACCAAGGCTCCATTGCGCCCGTGCAGATCGAACAGCAGGCGCTCGAAATTGGACGACACCATGATGTCCATCGACGGCGACAGCGACGGATGCAGGGTGTCCTTGTCGTAGCGGTTGCCGCTCATGAAGCGGTGCAGGATATCGTTGCGGTTGGTGGCGACGATCAGTTGGCTGATCGGCAGCCCCATGTTGCGCGCCAGATAGCCGGCAAAGATGTCGCCAAAGTTGCCGGTCGGTACCGAGAACGCCATCGAGCGTGCCGGTCCGCCGAGCTGCAGCGCGGCATGGAAGTAGTAGACGATCTGGGCCATGATCCGCGCCCAATTGATCGAGTTGACCGCCACCAGCCGGGTCCCCTTGAGGAAACCCTGATCAGCGAAGCTGGCCTTGACCATCTCCTGACAGTCATCGAAGTTGCCTTCGATGGCGATGTTGTGGATGTTGTCACCGGCAATGGTGGTCATCTGCCGACGCTGTACCTCGGACACCCGGTTGTGCGGGTGGAGGATGAAGATGTCGACATTTTCACAGCGCCGGCAACCCTCGATGGCCGCTGAACCGGTGTCACCAGAGGTTGCCCCCATGATCACCACGCGCTCACCGCGCTTGATCAGGAAGTGATCGAGCAACCGCCCCAGCAGTTGCAGGGCAAAGTCCTTGAACGCCAGGGTCGGGCCGTGGAACAGCTCCAGCACCCATTCGTTGCTGTCGAGCTGACGCAGAGGTGCTACCGCGCTGTGGGCGAATACGCCGTAGGTATCCTTGAGAATCGCCTTGAAATCGGCGTCGCTGATCGAGCCGGTCACAAACGGGCGCATCACGTTGAAGGCCAGCTCGTGATAAGGCAGGCCAGCCCAGGAGGCAATCTCTTCCTGGCTGAAGCGCGGCAGATTCTCAGGCACGTACAAACCGCCATCACTGGCCAGACCGGCCAGCAACACATCTTCAAAATTCAGGGCCGGCGCCTGGCCGCGGGTGCTGATATAACGCATGACAAAACCCTTCAGGTTTTAGTTGAGTTGTTCAACCCGGATCCGGGTTACCGGGCCGGCGATGTCGTCGAGCGCCTCGATGGCAGCAATGGCGTCGTTCATCTGCCGCTCGAGCACTTCGTGGGTCAGCAGGATCATCGGTACCAGGCCGTCATGCTCCTCGGCTTCCATCTGCATGATCGACTCGATGTTGATCCCGCGCTCGGACAGAATGGTCGCCACCTTGGCCAGCACGCCCGGACGATCCTGGGCCTGTACGCGCAGGTAGTAGGCGGTCTCGACCTCTTCGACCGGCAGCACCGGATGATCGGACAGGCTGTCGGCCTGGAACGCCAGATGCGGCACGCGGTTGTTCGGGTCAGTGGTCAGGGTACGGACCACGTCGATGATATCGGCCACCACCGCCGAAGCGGTCGGCTCAGCACCGGCGCCGGCACCGTAATACAGAGTCGAGCCCACTGCATCGCCGTTCACCATCACCGCGTTCATCACACCGTTGACGTTGGCGATCAGGCGATCCTCGGGAATCAGCGTCGGGTGTACCCGCAGCTCGACCCCGGCATCGGTCCGGCGGGCTACACCCAGATGCTTGATCCGGTAGCCCAGCGCCTCGGCGTAATTGACGTCGGCAGTGGTCAGCTTGGTGATGCCCTCGGTATAGGCCTTGTCGAACTGCAGCGGAATACCGAATGCGATGGAAGCAAGAATGGTCAGCTTGTGCGCGGCATCGATACCTTCGACATCGAAGGTCGGATCGGCCTCGGCATAGCCCAGCGCCTGGGCTTCGGCCAGCACATCCTCGAAGGCCCGGCCCTTGTCGCGCATTTCGGTCAGAATGAAGTTGCCGGTACCGTTGATGATGCCGGCCACCCAATTGATCTGGTTGGCCGCCAAACCTTCACGCAGAGCCTTGATGATCGGAATCCCGCCAGCCACGGAGGCTTCGAAGGCAACCATCACGCCCTTGTCTCGGGCAGCCTGGAAAATTTCGTTGCCGTGTACGGCGATCAGCGCCTTGTTGGCAGTGACCACATGCTTGCCGTTGGCAATCGCCTGCATCACCACCTCGCGCGCCACACCATAACCGCCGATCAGCTCGACGACGATGTCGATCTCGGGGTTGTTGACCACGGCAAATACGTCATCAGTCACCGGGGTTGAACCCAGGTCGCAGTTAGGGTTGAGCTGACGGGCGGCAATCTGGCCGACCTCAATGCCCCGACCTGCCCGGCGGGCAATTTCAGCGGCGTTGCGCTGCAAGACATTGAATGTACCACCACCAACGGTGCCCAACCCACAGATACCTACTTTGACCGGTTTCAAACTATGGTCCCCACGTATTCGTTGTGTCTGATTATATGAAAGTTCACTGACGCCCTACTCCGAAGGCGCACATTATTGAGCCATACGGCCGGCGTCAATGACCCCGGCGACGACTGGCTCACTGATTGGCCAGTGCTTCCTCGGCCAGCATTCCGGCCGGCTTGTAGCCCGGCACCAGGGTGCCATTGGCCAGGAAGATCGCCGGCGTTCCCTGCACCCCCACCTGCGCGCCCAGAGCGAACTGCGCTTCGACCGGGTTGTCACAACTGGCCTGCGGCACCGACTGGCCAGCCTTGGCCCGGGTCATGGCCGCCTGTTTGTCCGCCGCGCACCAGATCGATTGCATGGTCACAGCGGTCGGAGTGTTCATGCCCGAACGCGGGAACGCGGCGTAACGCACTTCGATCCCCAGCGCATTGAGCTCTTCGACCTCGGTGTGCAGCTTGCGGCAGTATCCACAATCCACATCGGTGAACACCGTGATATGGGTCTTGGGCTGTTCCGGCGAGAAAATCACCAGGTCTTCACGCGGCAGGCTGTTGATCAGGTCACCAATGACCTTGGACTCAGCAGCAGCGGTCAGGTTGCGCGGTTGCTCGCCATCAACCTGGAACAGCGCGCCCTGAAGCATGTAGCGGCCATCGGCACTGGCGTACAGTACCCGGCCATTTTCGAGCTGGACCTGATACAGACCGCTGATAGGGGTTTCACTGATGCTTTTGACCGGTATGCTGATGTTCAGCCGGCCGAGGGTATCGCGGATGGCCTGATCATCAGCCAGTGCTTGACCGGCCAGCAGCGCCAGAGCCACGCCGGCAAGGTATTTCAGTCGCATGCATTATTCCTCTTGAAGACGTACAAGCTTACCACGAAACCCGCCCATCACCCACGGGGATGATGGCGCGCGTGCAGTTCCTGCAAGCGCTGCCGGGCCACATGGGTGTAGATTTGGGTAGTCGACAGGTCGCTGTGCCCCAACAGCATTTGCACCACGCGCAGATCGGCGCCGTGATTGAGCAGGTGCGTGGCAAAGGCGTGGCGCAGGGTATGCGGTGACAAGCTGCCACGCACCCCCGCCACCTGGGCATGCAGCTTGATTCGATGCCAGAAGGTCTGACGGGTCATCTCCCGGGCCTGGCGGCTGGGGAACAGCACATCACTGGGCGTCCCGCCAAGCAGCGCCGGCCGTGCTTCCTGCATGTAGCGCTGAATCCAGACCAGCGCTTCTTCGCCCATCGGCACCAGCCGCTCCTTGCTACCCTTGCCGGTCACCCGAATCACCCCCTGGCGCAGATTGACCTGATCCAGACGCAGACCGACCAGTTCGCTGACCCGCAGCCCACAGGCATACAGCACCTCAAGCATGCAGCGGTCACGCAGCCCCAGACTGTCGGACACATCCGGCGCCGCCAGCAAGGCTTCAACATCAGCTTCGCTCAGACTCTTGGGCAGAGGCCGACCCAGCTTGGGCATGGCCACATCCAGACTCGGGTCTTCGCCAAGCAACCCCTGACGCACTGCATAGCGGTAAAACCCACGCACACAGGACAGCAAACGTGCGGTCGAGCGGGCCTGGTATCCCTCACCGATCCGCCAGGCCAGATAATCCATCAACTCGCCCCGGCCAACAGCCAGCAACCCGCCACGCCGAGCCATTAACCAGCGCGCCAACTGCTCCAGATCACGCCGATAGGCATCCAGGCTATGCTGCGACAGGCCGCGCTCAAGCCACAGGCTGTCGATATAGCGGGCAATCAGTTGCTGTTCGGTATCAGAAAGCGCAGTCATGCGCAGGAGTTTGCAGCGCCAGCCGATAAGCTGCAAGCGGCCCGGCGCTCAGACCAGGGAAAGACTGGAAGCACAAATAAAAAAAGCAGCCCGAAGGCTGCTTTTCTGGGAACCACCGTCCAATCAGGACAGCTTCTCCTTGATACGCGCGGCTTTGCCGGACAGCTCGCGCAGGTAGTACAGCTTGGCCTTGCGAACGTCACCACGACGCTTGACGCTGATGCTGTCGATCAGTGGGGAGTAGGTCTGGAAGGTACGTTCAACACCCACACCGCTGGAAATCTTACGCACGGTGAAGGCAGAGTTCAGACCACGGTTACGCTTACCGATAACCACGCCTTCGAAGGCCTGCAGGCGCTGACGATCACCTTCCTTTACTTTTACCTGAACGATGACGGTATCACCCGGAGCGAACTCGGGGATTTCCTTGTTCATCTGTTCTGCTTCAAGCTGAGCAATAATGTTGGACATTTCAAACTCCTGCGCAAGCCGCCGGACTTGCATTACTGGTTATCGGTTGCCTGTTCGCGAAGAAACTCCGCCAACAGCTGTTGCTGTTCATCGCTCAATGCCAGATCCTTGAGCAACTCCGGTCGGCGTTGCCAGGTTCTGCCCAAAGACTGTTTGAGTCTCCAGCGCCGGATCAGAGCATGGTTACCACTGAGCAGCACCTCCGGTACGCGCCGCCCGGCGAATTCTTCCGGACGGGTGTAGTGCGGACAATCCAGCCACCCTTCCGTAAAGGAATCCTCCACCGCCGAATCCGCATGCCCAAGCACGCCAGGAATCAGTCGGGTTACCGCATCCAGGAGCACCATGGCCCCCAGTTCGCCACCGGACAACACATAGTCACCGATGGAAATCTCTTCATCGACGCACATCTCAATAATGCGCTCGTCGATTCCCTCATAACGCCCGCAGACCAGTACCAGACTGTCCAGCGCCGCCAACTCGGTGACTCGCTGTTGAGTCAGCGGCCGACCCTGGGGCGACAGATAAATCACCCGTGGCGGTGAGGGTGCCTGCTGGCGGATCGCCTGAATGGCTTCCAGCAGCGGCTCAACCTTCATCAGCATGCCCGGACCACCACCAAAGGGCCGGTCATCAACCGTACGGTGACGGTCATGGGCATGGTCACGCGGGTTACTGAAGGCTACCTCCAGTTGACCGCGCTTGACTGCGCGACCACTCACCCCGTGCTCGGTCAAGGCCGAAAACATCTCCGGGAACAGGGTTACTACACCGGCCCACACCGGTCAGAACTCCGGATCCCAGTCGACCTGCATGACACCAGCATTCAAGTCGATATCCAGCACGTACTGCCCGGGCAAATAGGGCAACAAGCGCTCGCGCTTGTCCAGGCTGCCGTCACAGGGTTTAACCACCATGACATCGTTGGAGCCGGTTTCCAGCAGGTGGTCGACACGCCCCAACAACTGGCCATCAACGGTTATCACCTGCAAGCCTTCGAGCTGGTGCCAGTAATACTCACCTTCTTCAAGGTTCGGCAGGGCCGATCGCGGCACGCAGATCTCGAAGTCGACCATCTCCAGTGCCTGGTCACGGTCACTGACACCCTTGAGCGTCGCAACCACAACCCGCCCCTGAAGACGGCCCGAGGTGACGGACACCGTGCGCAACTCCGAACCACGCCGCAGCGTCCAGGTCCGGTAATCCAGCACGTTATCCAGCGGGTCGGTGTGGGAATACACCTTGACCGCCCCGCGAATGCCATGAACCGATACGATTTTACCGAGGACCACCAGCGGTGATTCGGCCGATTCAGGCAGGGCTGTCATCTCAGGCAGAGGCCTGGGCTTCCTTCAGCAGAGCAGCAACGCGGTCAGACGGCTGTGCACCTTGACCCAGCCAGTAGCTGACGCGCTCCTGGTTGACCGACAGACGCACTTCACCACCGGTAGCGACCGGGTTGAAGAACCCTACGCGCTCGACGAAACGGCCGTCACGGGCGTTGCGGCTGTTGGCGACGGTCAGATGATAGAAGGGGCGCTTCTTGGAGCCACCACGAGCAAGACGAATGGTTACCATGTCGACATCGTTTCCTGTGTTTGAGTAACGCTGCAATAATTCTTACAACAAAAGTTCAGCACGAGCCTATAGCCCGAAAGGTCGCGTATTCTACGGAATATCACGACCAAAGAAAACTCTTTTTTGATCAAGGGCTGTACAGCACTCAGAAGCGCGGCATACCACCACCCGGCGGCAGCATACCTCCGCCGCCCATACCGCCCATACCGCCCATTCCACCCATGCCGCGCATGAGCTTGGCCATGCCACCTTTGCCGGCGACCTTTTTCATCATCTTCTGCATCTGCTTGTGCTGCTTGATCAGCCGGCCAATATCCTGAATCTGGGTACCGGAACCGGCCGCGATCCGGCGCTTGCGCGAGCCGCTGATGATGTCAGGGTTACGCCGCTCAGCCGGCGTCATCGAATTGATGATCGCCTCCATCTGACGGAACTGCTTCTCGGCCTGGGTCTGGGCCGTTTCCATCTGACTGGCGTTGATCTTGCCGCCCATCATCGGCAGCTTGTCCATCATCGAACCCAGACCGCCCATGCTGCGCATCTGCTGCAACTGGTCGCGGAAGTCCTCGAGATCGAAACCCTTGCCCTTCTTGAGCTTCTTGGCCAGTTTGTCGGCCTTGTCCTTGTCGAGCTTCTGCTCGGCCTGCTCGATCAGGCTGAGCACATCACCCATGCCCAGAATCCGCGAGGCGACCCGATCCGGATGGAACGGCTCCAGCGCATCGGTTTTCTCGCCTACCCCAAGGAACTTGATCGGCTTGCCGGTGATATGCCGCACCGACAGCGCCGCACCACCACGGGCATCACCATCGACCTTGGTCAGAATTACCCCGGTCAGCGGCAACGCCTCATTGAAGGCCTGAGCCGTATTGGCCGCATCCTGACCGGTCATGGCATCGACCACGAACAGGGTTTCGGCTGGCTTGGCGGCAGCATGGACCAGCTTGATCTCGTCCATCATCTCGGCATCGACATGCAGACGACCGGCGGTATCGACGATCAGCACATCCATGAAACGACTCTTCGCCTCGCGCAGAGCCGCCTCAACAATAGCTACCGGCTTCTGGCTCAGGTCCGAGGGGAAGAAATTCACCCCCACTTCGCCAGCCAGGGTCTCCAACTGCTTGATCGCGGCCGGACGGTAAACGTCAGCGCTGACCACCATGACCTTTTTCTTCTGCCGCTCGCTCAGGGTCTTGGCCAGCTTGGCCACGCTGGTGGTCTTGCCCGCCCCCTGCAAACCGGCCATCAGGATCACTGCCGGCGGCGTAACCGCCAGATTCAGGCCCTCGGCCTGGCCCATGACCGCTTCGAGTTCCGCCTTGATGATCTTGACGAACACCTGACCCGGCGACAGGCTGCGGCTGACCTCCTGACCTACCGCACGGTCACGCACCTGATCGACAAAGCTCTTGACCACCGGCAAGGCCACGTCGGCCTCGAGCAGCGCCATGCGCACTTCGCGCAGGGTATCCTTGATATTCTCTTCGGTGAGCTTGGCCCGGCCGGTCACACCCGCCAGGCTGCGTGACAAGCGTTCGGTAAGATTTTCAAACATCGGCGAATTCTCCTCGGCCACGCCCTGAAATCAGGCGGCGCCACAATCAAGCGGCAAAGTATAACCCGCCACCGCCCATGTTAATAGCAAGGCGCTTTATCCGCGCCGCGGCTTGTGCCACACTTCGGGTTTGTTGATAACCACTCTCAAGGATGTATGACAGCGCTGACTTCCAGCCTGCTTGCCGCCAGCCTCTACCTGGGCGGTACGCTCTATCAAATGCACTGCCTGGGCAAACGCCTGGCAGTCAACGCCAACCTGCTGCGCGGCATCGGTGTGTTTGCGCTATTGGCGCACGCAGTCAGCCTGTACCTGCAACTGATCACCGACCAGGGGTTGTCGCTGGGCTTTTTCAACGCCGCCTCGCTGATTGCCTGGCTGATCATTGCCCTGACGCTGTTGTCGAGCCTGCGCGCACCGGTCACCAGCCTGCTACTGGGACTCTACCCGCTGGCCCTGATCACCGGCGTACTGGCCTGGCTGTTTCCTAATCACGGCACCACCCTGGTAGCCGGACAAAGTGGCCTGCTGGTGCATGTGCTGCTGTCGATCCTGGCCTATGGCATTCTGACCATCGCCGCGTTCCAGGCGATTCTGCTGGCCATTCAGGAATATCAGCTCAAGCACAAGCACCCCACCCGCTTTATCCGCACCTTCCCGCCACTGCAAACCATGGAGCGGCTGCTGTTCCAGTTTCTGCTGTGCGGCGAAATCCTGCTGACCCTGGCTCTGTTGTCGGGCTTCATGTTCCTCGACAACATGCTGGCACAGGGCATAGCGCACAAGACCCTGCTGTCATGCCTGGCTTGGGTGGTGTTCGGTATTCTGCTATGGGGCCGGCATTTCCGCGGCTGGCGTGGCAGCTATGCGATCCGCTGGACCCTGGCCGGGTTCCTGCTGTTGATGCTGGCCTACTTCGGCAGCAAACTGGTACGCGAATTCCTGCTACCGCTGTGATCACACTGTCCGAGGCCCGACCTTGAACGATACCCACACAGGCACACTGCTGATTCTGCTGGGCCTGCTGATCATCCTCTCGGCGTTCTTTTCCAGCTCCGAGACCAGCATGATGAGCCTCAACCGCTACCGGTTGAAGCACCTGAGCAAGGAAGGCAATAAAGCGGCCCGGCGCGCCTCCCGGCTGCTGGAGCGCCCGGACCGACTGCTGGGCACCATTCTGGTTGGCAACAACATCGTCAACATCCTGGCCGCCTCGATCGCCACCGTGGTCGCAGTGCAGATCTGGGGCGAGGCCGGAATCGCGATTGCCACCTTTGGCCTGACCATCGTCATTCTGATCTTCGGCGAGATTACCCCCAAGACCCTGGCCGCCCTGCGCCCCGAGCTGATCGCCTTTCCGGTCAGCATCATTCTGGCCGTGCTACAGAAGGTGCTGTATCCCATCGTCTGGGTCTGCAACGCCATCAGCAATCAGTTACTGCGCCTGCTCGGGGTCAACCCTAACGCCGCCGACGGCGACCAGCTCAGCACCGAAGAACTGCGCACCGTAGTGCGTGAGGCCGGACTGGGCATCACCCGCAGCCGCCAGAACATGCTGCTGGGCATCCTCGATCTGGAAAAGATGACGGTCAACGACATCATGGTGCCGCGCAACGAAGCCGTGGGCATCGATATGGAAGACGACATCGACACAATCATCAACCAGTTGCGCAACTGTCATCACACCCGGCTGCCGGTCTACCAGGGCGACATCAACCACGTCACTGGCATAGTCCACATGCGCTCGATCGCCCGTCTGCTCAGCCGCGGAGAGCTGACCAAGGACGCTTTGGTCGGCGCCTGCAAGGACCCCTATTTCATTCCTGAAAGCACGCCACTGCACACCCAACTGTTCAACTTCCAGAAACAGAAGCGCCGGATCGCCATCGTGGTCGACGAATACGGAGACGTGATTGGTCTGGTCACCCTGGAAGATATTCTTGAAGAGATCGTCGGCGAATTCACCACCGATATGCTGCTGCCCAGCCAGGATATCCACCCGCAGTCCGACGGCAGCTACGTGATCGACGCCGCCAGCTCGATCCGCGACATCAACCGCCACCTACAGTGGAAATTGCCGGCCGACGGCCCCAAGACCCTCAATGGCCTGATTACCGAGCAGCTGGAAAGTATTCCGGAAACCAGCGTGTGCCTGAGTATCGGCCCCTACCGGATGGAAATCCTGCAAACCAAGGACAATATGGTCAAAAGCGTGCGGGTCTGGCAGCGAACCCTGGATCCCCAGGTCAACACCGCCGCAACAGGCAATCAGGACTCAAGCGCCAGCCATTGACGCACTATTGAGCCCGCCCACAGGCGATAGCCTTCGGCGGACGGGTGATAGCCATCACGGGCCAGGTAATGTGCCTGAAAGGGGATATCCAGCGTGCAGTAAGCCGCTCCGCTATGCGCCACCAACCGGCGCAGATCAGCATCCAGCAGGCCAGCACGCAAGCCGAACCAGGCCCGCAGCGGCTGCGGCAAAGCCCGGAACTGCCCCAGGGGAGGCACCGCGCTGACCAGCACCTGAGCACCGCTGGCACCCAAGGCAGTGATCAGCGCGGACACTTCAGTCCGCCAGCGCCAGCGCGGGGTCAAATGCGTAGTGTCGTTGACGCCCAGCACCAGCACCACCAGATCCCAGCGCTGACCACTCACAGCCGGCAGCAACTCACTGCGACACTCAGCAGCCCGCACACCGTTACGGCCACAGGCCCGCCACTCGACGGCACGCCCGGTAGCCTGCGCCAACTGCCGGGCCAATTGACCGGCCAGAGCTTCAGCCTGTGAATCCACACCAACCCCGGCCACGGTCGACTCACCGACCAGCAACAAGCGCAGCGGCTCAACATTCCAGACGCCTTCCGGCTGCTCGCAACCCTGCCAGGGCTGCGCCGCATCCGGCAGGCGCAAGGCCGTGCGTTTGACCCACAAGGCCTGCGGCAGCAGCAGCGGTAGTGCCGGTGCAGCCAGATACCACCAGCGGCTCAGAGCTTGACCTCGACAGCATTGGCCGCGCGCAGCGCCTTGGCCCGTGCCGTTTCAATATCCGCATCCAGCGCCAGCGCCACCCCCATGCGCCGCTGCCCATCGACCTCAGGCTTGCCGAACAGACGCAACTGGGTATCCGCCTCACTCAATGCCCGTTCCAGATTGCCAAAACGCACATCCTGCGACTGGCCATTGACCAGAATCACCGCCGAGGCGGCCGGGCCGAACTGACGAATCGCCGGTACTGGCAAGCCGAGGATCGCCCTGGCATGCAGGGCAAACTCGGACAGATCCTGGGAAATCAGCGTGACCAGCCCGGTATCGTGCGGGCGCGGCGACACCTCGCTGAACCAGACCTGATCACCCTTGATGAACAGCTCGACTCCAAACACCCCGCGCCCACCCAGAGCATCAGTCACCGCCCGGGCCACCCGTTGCGACTCGGCCAGAGCAGCCTCGCTCATGGCCTGCGGCTGCCAGGACTCCTGGTAATCGCCGGCTTCCTGACGATGACCAATAGGCGCGCAGAAACTGGTGCCACCGGCATGGCGCACGGTCAGCAGTGTGATCTCGTAATCAAAATCGACAAAGCCCTCGACGATCACCCGCCCCTGGCCGGCCCGGCCACCCGCCTGGGCATAATCCCAGGCTGGCTCCACCTGATCGGCCGTGCGCACCAGACTCTGGCCCTTGCCCGACGAACTCATCACCGGCTTGACCACACACGGCAAGCCAATCTCGCGGATCGCCCGCTGGTAGTCTTCCAGGCTGTCGGCAAACCGGTACGGCGAGGTCGGCAACCCCAGCTCCTCGGCGGCCAGACGGCGGATACCTTCCCGGTCCATGGTCAACCAGGCCGCCTTGGCGGTCGGGATCACGGTATAACCTTCCTGTTCCAGCTCCAGCAGCACCGGCGTGGCAATGGCCTCGATCTCCGGCACGATATAGTCGGGCTGCTCAGACTCGATCACCTCACGCAACAGGCGGCCATCGAGCATATTGATCACATGATGGCGGTGGGCGACCTGCATAGCCGGAGCATTGGCGTAGCGATCCACCGCGATCACCTCGCAGCCCAGGCGCTGCAGCTCGATCACCACTTCCTTGCCCAGCTCGCCCGAGCCCAGCAGCAATACCCGCGTGGCCCCGGCGGCCAGTGGCGTTCCAATTTGCGTCATACCGATGTTCCTTGTTGTGAAGCAGGCTCGAACAGCAGCCCCTGATCCCGAGCGCGCTGCTCGCAACGCGCCAGCACCGCGCGCCGCTCGGCGTCACTCATCCGTCCCCATTGAATGATTTCCTGACCGCTGCGCTGGCAGCCGGTGCAGATATCCTGCTCATCAAGCATACAGACAGAGACACAGGGCGAAGGGACGGGCGTTGTCATGACTCAGTCGACCTGCACCTTGAGCTCATCGCGGAAACGCCGGGCATTCATGACGTAATGCGCCGCACTGGCTTCCAGCATCTTCTTCTGCGCCTCGCTCAACTGCTTGACCACCTTGCCCGGCGAGCCCATCACCAGCGAACCATCAGGAATTTCCTTGCCCTCCGGGATCAGGCTGTTGGCGCCGATGATGCAATGCTTGCCGATCTTGGCGCCGTTGAGCACCACCGCATTGATGCCGATCAGGCTGTAGTCGCCAACATCGCAGCCGTGCAGCATGGCATTGTGGCCAACGGTAATGCCCTTGCCCAACACCAACGGGATGCCGTGATCGGCATGCAGCACAGCGCCATCCTGCACATTGCTGTGCTCACCGATCACGATCCGCTCGACATCGCCACGCACCACCGCGCCAAACCAGACGTTGGCACCGGCGGCCAGCGAAACCTTGCCAATCACGGCGGCAGTCTCAGCGATCCAGGCGTCCTCGGCCATTTCGACCCGATCATTACCCAGGCTGTATTTCATCACGACTCCTCAATCAGCGTTCTTTATCATAGGGGGTATGCAAAGGGATCCGTGCATCGAAGGCCACGTTCATCAACTCGACCAGCATCAGCGCCGTCAGCCCCCAAATCTTGTGCCCCTGGAAGCGGTAGCTGGGCACATACCAGCTCCGCCCTTCGTAATCGATGCGATGGGTCATTTCGCGCTGGTCCTCAAGGAAAAACTCGACCGGCACCCGGAACACTTCCTCGATTTCACCGCTGTTGGGCGCCAGGTCGAACACCTCAGGCACGATCCCGACATAGGGCGTGACCTTGATTCCGTAGCGCGACACCAGGCTGCCCATAGGGCCGACCACGTCGACCAGCTCCGGCAGCAGGCCGATTTCCTCGTGCGCTTCACGCAGGGCGGTGTAGCACAGATCGACATCCCCCGGGTCCCGACGGCCACCAGGAAAAGCCACCTCGCCGGAGTGGGTAGACAGACGCTGGGAGCGTACCGTCAGAATGATTTCCGGTTGTTCGTGCACACAAGTGACAGGTATCAGGACCCCGGCCTCGGGGAGACCGACCACATCGATCTGCCGGGGTTGGTAGTCGAGCACTCGACTGCGCATCAGGTCCAGCATGCAAACCACCTCAAAGCATTTTTCCCAATGATGGCATGATCCCCCGGCGGGAACCAGTTGCCCAACCGGCAAATGGGCCGCAAGATAGGACAAAACAACGAGCGTGATATCGTCAGGGTCTGTTCACTTATCATGAGATTTTGCAGCCAATGCGGCCAACCCGTCAGCCAGCGCATCCCGGAAGGCGATGACCGGCTGCGCTACGTCTGCGACACCTGCGCCACGGTGCATTACCAGAACCCGCGGATCGTCGCCGGCTGCCTGGCGGTATACCAGCAACAAGTACTGCTGTGCCGGCGCGCCATCGAACCGCGCCGGGGCTTCTGGACCTTGCCGGCCGGCTTCATGGAGAATGGTGAAACCACGATTGAGGCGGCCCTGCGCGAAACCTGGGAAGAGGCTCGCGCCCGAGTCCATGCCGAACAGCTCTACATGCTGTTCAACCTGCCACATATCAATCAGGTCTACATGTTCTTTCGTGCCGAGCTGAGCGATCTGGACTTCGCCGCCGGCGAAGAAAGCCTCGAAGTCAAACTGTTCGATGAGTCAGAGATCCCCTGGGAGCAGTTAGCCTTCCCTACCGTAGGCAAAACCCTGCGCCAGTTCTTTGTCGACCGGCAGCAGCACAACTACCCGGTCCACGTTCAGGACATTCGCTACAACCCCGGAAAAAGGTCGTAACAATGCCCCGCCTGTTCCTTGCCCTGCTGCTGTCACTGGCCTGCCTGAGCACCCAGGCCGACGTTCCTCCGATCGACAAGATCCTGATCCTCAAGTCCGAGCGCCGACTGGAAGTGATCAGCCAGGGCGAGACCATTCGCCAGTACCGGGTCTCACTCGGCCGCTACCCGGTCGGGCACAAGCAGCAAAAGGGCGATCAGCGCACACCCGAGGGTGTCTATACCATCGACTGGCGGCATGAAAGCCCGCAGTTCAACCTGAGCATGCACGTCGACTACCCCAACCTCAAGGACCGCATGGCCGCCTGGGATCGCGGCGTCGACCCCGGCGGCATGATCATGATTCACGGCACGCCAATCAATGACGAGTTCCCCGAGTGGTTCTACAAGGGTCTGGACTGGACAGATGGCTGCATCGCCCTGCAAAACAGCGACATGAAAGAGCTCTGGGATCTGGTTCCTGACGGCACCCTGGTCGATATCCGCCCCTGAGCCACCAACCCACATTGATATGAGTCAAAACCCTCGTTTACCCGACAGGTGACACTAAAGGCATAAAAAGTCATGCCTTGTGCAGCATGCGCCAACCTGTCCGGATGAGGAGTTACCTGATGAATATCAAGCTAGTGAGCACACTGCTGGCCACTACCCTGGCCATGCCTGCGCTGGCCGATCGCCTATCGACCGAGCCGGTGCAGCCGATCGAACCTGCGGTCATCACCGAACCTGAAAAGGTCGAGCTGGGCAAGAAACTGTTCTTCGACCCACGGCTATCGCGTTCGGGCTTCATTTCCTGCAACTCGTGCCACAACCTGAGCATGGGCGGCAGCGACAACCTGCCGACCTCCATTGGCCACAACTGGCAGGAAGGCCCGATCAACTCGCCAACCGTCCTCAACTCCAACCTTAACGTCGCCCAGTTCTGGGATGGCCGCGCCGCCACCTTGCAGGAACAGGCCGCCGGCCCGATCGCCAACCCGATGGAAATGGCCTCCAACCACGTTCTGGCGCTGGACGTACTGCGCTCGATTCCGCAATACCGGGCCGAGTTCGCCAGCATCTATGGCGACGAGGACATCACCCTGGAGCGGGTCACCGACGCCATCGCCGTCTTCGAGGAAACCCTGGTCACTCCCAACTCACGCTTCGACCTGTGGCTCAAGGGTGACGACAGCGCCCTGACCCAGCAGGAGCTAGCCGGCTACAACACCTTCAAGGAAATCGGCTGCACCGCCTGTCACAATGGTCCGGGCCTGGGCGGCACCTCGTTCCAGCGCATGGGGATCGTCCAGCCCTACATTACCGACAACCCTTCCGAGGGCCGGGTTGCGGTAACCGGCAACGATGCCGACCGCTTCTCGTTCAAGGTCCCCACCCTGCGCAACGTCGAGCTGACCTACCCCTACTTCCACGACGGTGCCTACTGGAAGCTGGAGGAAGCCGTTGACCTGATGGCCAAACTGCAACTCGGCCGCGAGCTGGCACTGGAAGACATCGACAACATGACCGCATTTCTCAAGACCCTGACCGGCGAGCAGCCCAGCTTCACCATCCCGCTGCTGCCCCCATCAAACAACGACACCCCGCAACCGGTGCCGTTCGAGAAATAACGTCCTGCCATCACGAGCGACGCAGCCGCGTGGTGATCCATGCACACGCATGGATCACCACGTCGCTGCGCTCCTCGCCATGACCTTGAGAGCCTTACGGCAACGCCTGCAGATCACTCAAACGCCACACATCATAGGCAGGTTCTTCATAGGGATGCGCCTGCCTCAGCGCAGCCACCACCGCCCTGATCAGCTCATCGGCGCAGACCAGCTCAACCCGCCACTCCTCAACCTGCTCAACGTCACCCTGGCGGCCCAGAAACGGATTGCTGCCGGCCAGCGGCCGGAACTGCCCCAACCCCCTGACCTGCCAGCAGCACTGATCGTAGTCGCCGATACGTCCACCACCGGCGGCGAACACCGCCTGCTTGACCGCCTCCAGATGGGAATCAGGTACATAGAAACAGAGTTTGAACATAAAAAAGGCTCCGGACCGCAAACTGGAATAACCAGTCTTGCAGCCCGGAGCCTGGAGCACAACGCGAGGTATGCGGTTTAGAAGCTGTAGCGAACGCCCAGCGTCATATTCCGCCCCGGCAGCAGCACTTCATCCTTGATAAAGGAGCTGTGCTGACGAGCCTTTTCGTTCAGCAGGTTGTTACCACGGACAAACAGCAGGTAGCTGGAGCCCTGGTTGACCTGCCCCCGGTAGTTCAGCCCGGCGTTGAGCATGGTGTAGCCCGAGGTATCGGTTTCATACTCGGCGGTCCGGTTCTGGCGCTGGACCCGGTAGCTTTCAAGCTGACCGGACAGGCTTGAAGTAAAGGCCTGATCCAGGCGCAGACCGTAGCGATCAGCCGGAATCCGCGGCAGATCACCGCCCGACTTCAGCTTGCCACGCACATGGTCACCGAACAGGGTCAGCCCCAGACTGTTGGTGGCCTGCCAACGCACACTACCTTCCACACCGCGCAGTACGGCATCGGCCTGACGGTATTCCACCTCACGGTAGCCGGCACCCGGCTCATGACCGGTATCGGCAGCGTAGATGTAGTCTGACACCTGATTGCGATACGCACTGACATCAAAGGTCCAGGGGCCGGTCAGACGACGCAAACCCAGCTCGGCGTTGTAGGCAGTCTCCTTGTCCAGATCCGGGTTGCCCAGCTCGATAGTGCGGGTGGCTGCATGCGGACCATTGGCATACAGCTCCTCAGCGGTCGGCAGACGCTGCGAACGCGACAGCGAGCCATACAGCGCATAATCGGGCTGGAACTGCCAGGTCGCCCCGGCCGACAATGAATTGCCGCGATGCCGGGCATCCTCACTGCTGCGCTTGACGTCCACTTCCTGCCACTCATGGCGCAGGCCAAGTTCATAGCGCCAGTCGTTCCACTGATACTCTTCAAGCAGGAACAGCGCCCGGTTGTGGGTCAGGGTCGGCGGCACATAGGCCTCTTCACCTACCGCAGCAAAATCACGCCGCGACAACTGGCCACCTACCACCCCGCGCCAGCCGGCCAGCGGTGCATGGGTCAGCTCGACACGAGCCTCGCTCCCCCGATTGTCGAACCGGGTACCCACTTCGTGCCCTTCCAGCTCCTTGTGCTTGTAGTCGGTATGCGCCATGCGCACCCGCAGGCGCTCAAACCCGGCAAAGGGATCACGGTAGTCAGCGCGCAGGTCCCAGCGCCGTTGCTGCATATCGATCCGCGCCTTGCCATGGTCGTGGTCGTGGTCGTGGTCGTGGTCGTGGTCGTGGTCGTGGTCGTGGTCGTGGTCGTCGTGATCATCGTGGTCGTCATGATCATCATGGTCGTCGTGATGGTCATGATCATGGCCGCCGCAATGCCAGTCACGCGGGCCATGGGTATGGCAGTCGGCATGCTCATGGGCCAACAGACCGTACTCACGGTTCTGGCGGCTGTAAGCCAGGCCAACGTAGCCGCGATCAGTCACCCAGCTCAGCCCCAACGAGGCCGAGTCGGTATCATTGAACGAGCCATCCTGACGCGAATGGTGGCCAGGGATACGGTAAGGATCAGCCTTGCTCTTGCTGGCCTCGATCCGCCCGGCAAATTGTCCGGCGCCCATGGTCAGGCCCACAGCGCCCGCCCGCTCATCCGCCACCGTGTTGCCACGCAGTTCCAGATCACCTTCAATGCCGGCCTCCGGCACATAGGTCGGCACCCGGCGGTCAATCAGGTTGACCACCCCGCCAATCGCCCCACCACCGTACAGCAAAGTGGCCGGCCCCTTGAGCACCTCAACCCGCTCCAGCAGCAGGGTATCGGCGGTCACCGCGTGATCCGGGCTGGTGGTCGAAGCGTCCAGCACATCCACCCCATCGCTCAGGACCCGCACCCGGGCACCATCCAGGCCACGGATCACCGGGCGGCTGACGCCGGCACCAAATCCGCTGGCGCGCACACCAGGCACGCTTTCCAGACTGTCACCCAGATTGGTTTCGCGCAGCCGGAACCACTCCTCACCCTGCAAAACGGCCGCTGGGGTGATCATATCTACCGCCCGACTGTTCAGCGCACTGGCACTGATGGTCGTATCCGGCAGGCTCAGGGCCGAGGTATTGGCAGCCAGCGCCACAGGGCTGGCCAAAGTAGCCAGGGCAACCGCCCAGGCCAAAGGTGTCTTGTTCATCTACATGCTCCCCACATGTCATCCGGTTACTGACGAAACCTGGTGCATGGCACCGGGGCAGCATAATAATTGTTATAACGTAACAAATAAACCCAAAAACACCCTTGCGGCTTAAAGAGAACAGCTAAAGCCTACAGCTCAGCAAACGACGGCAAAGGCTCGGTAAAGATCGACAGCACCTGCATAAAGCTGGCCTCAGGGGCTGCGTGCAGTTCCAGCCGCTGACTCGTGTGCGGGTGGCGAAAACACATCCCGGTAGCAGCCAGCATCAGCCGACTGCCACCAAAGCGCTCGGCAAAATAGTGATTGTGGCGGGTCCGGCCATAGTTGGTATCGCCGATGATCGGATGACTGATGTGCTGCATGTGGCGGCGCAGTTGATGCTTGCGCCCGGTCTGCGGATAAAGCGCGACCAGACTATAGCGGCTGGCCGGATAACGCTCGATCGTCACCGGAATTTCTGTCGTTGCCAGGCGCCGGTAACGGGTAAAGGCTTCACGCAGTGGCTGCGGCTCATCCTTGCAGCGCCGGTCGGTGGCCTGTTCACGCAGCGGGTGATCGATCTCCCCCGCCTCCGGTGTCCAGCCGCGCACCAGTGCCAGATAGGTCTTGCTCACCTCTCCGGCCATCAGCGCCTTGCCCAGGATGCTGGCGGTCTCTGGGTCGCGGGCAAAGACCAGCAGCCCCGAGGTTGGCCGATCCAGCCGATGTACCGGATAAACATGCTCGCCGCCATTCAAGGCCCGTGCGTACTGCAACGCGAACTCGGTTTCATGGCGGTCGATAGGGCTGCGATGCAGCAACAGGCCCGCCGGCTTATGCACTACCAGCAACCACTGGTCGCGATAGATCTCGCGCAGGGGATTGGCTGCACAAACAATGCTGGCGGTATTGGAATCAGACAGTGGCACGACAACTCCAGGCAGTCTCGGCAGCAACAGCCGGCTGAGTATCAGAGGTCGGCCATGGTAGCAGATGAAGGTGCAAGCACTGTGCGCAAAAAATCTTCCAGGGCGGCAGCAGCTTCGGCCGGCGCCACCTGCAGCAGGCAATGCGGCGCCTGTATCCCAACCACCTGCAAGGCCGGCTGAATACGCGTCAGCCGTTGGCTGACACGGCCCGGCACCAACCGGTCATGATCACCACGCAAATACAATATTGGCACGTCTACCTGAGCCAGCTCCTGGTCAACATTGACCCTTAGAATCGCCTCAGCCCGCGCCCGCAGCACCCGCTCATGGACCGGTTCAAGCGCCTGGGCAAGAGCCTGCCGCAAGGCCGGGTTGGCAAAGCGCCCCAACAGCACGGCAGACAGCAGCCACGCAGGTAACGCCTTGAACGGCAGTAGCGGCAACAGCCAGCGCAGAGCCCACAACCCTGGCCGGGGATTGCGGGTAAAACTGACGCACAACACCAAAGCGCACAATCCCGGTGGTTGCTGCGCCGCCAGCGAGATTGCCAGCGGCCCAGAGAACGACTCACCCAGCAGTACAAAAGCGCGCCCCTCAGGCAGATGCGCTCGCACCCACTGCGTCAACGCTGCATAACCCAGGGGCTGGTCCGGCGGATAGCGCATAACCAAAAGCTCACACTGATCGCCCAATACCGCTGTCAGCGGCGCAAACAAGTCACCGCTGCCATCCATACCCGGTAACAGTACCAGCACCGGCGGCTCTGCGCAGGTCGTCATCAAGCCAGTTCCAGACGGCTGTCATGCACCCGGCACAAACCGTCATGCAGGCGGCGCACCTGCTCGGCCCGTGGCGTCACCTGGCGGCTGCCCATTTCGGTGACGAAGCGACAGGCCGCATAGGCCAGTGCCTGGCGCTCATAAGCGGCCACCCAAGCACGACGCGCGGCCAGGCGTTCAGGCTTAACCGGCCAACTGCCAGTGACCGTCATCCGCTCGACCCCGATACGCCACGGCTTGGGGCTGACGCGAGCGCGGAAACATTGCTGATTACGGCACATCCGGGTATAAACCGGATCAGATCCCAGCTCAGCCAGCAGCGCCTGCGCCTTGTCACTGGCAGGCGCATAAGTGGCATTCATCGCCAGTACCCGCAACCCCAGGGGCGTGCGGTAAATGCGCAGATTAAGCTCCGGATGCCGTTGTACCACCGCCGCAATTCGGGCCAACGCCAGCGCCTCCACCCCGCCCTGCAAACGGACCCAAAGCGCCCGCAAGCGGCGTGCAACAAGCCCACCGCACAACAACGCCACGACAGTTCCCAACGCCAACAGCCAGCCCATTCCCGTGAGCATGGCCAGCAACAGCGACACCCCGAGCACAGCAGCAAACACCATCAGACTCAGGCCTCGCCCAGGCCGCGAGTCGAAATCGACATCGGCAAACAACACATCGGGAGTGTTCAGACACAGCGCCCCGTAACTGTTGCGCGAGATCACCACGTCACCGTGCTGCTCCACCACCTCCTCACGAATCGGCAGGCCCTCGGCACCGTTATAGGCAATCTTGTGATCTACCCGGCGCACATCCCCTTCAGCCTGCAATGTACTCAGGGCCGCCTGAACCCGCTCCAGAGCATGCGCCTGCGCCGCCTGCTCACTGACATCCGACCAGCCAAATCGCTTGAGCGTGAACGAACGCCCGGCGTGTCGTGTGTGCTGGGTTGCCTCGGACCAGTAACGGGGAACGATCATCTCAACCTCTATTTAGCAACAGGCTAGTGAACCGGCCCGGCCGGGGTCCGCGCCATACCCGCAGCCTTTTGCAGCGTCGTCTGCAATGGCACCTCATGCTCGACGAACGTCAGATGAGCGCCCCAACCATCCAGACAGGTACGATAGACGCCCGGCTGGCAGTGCCGGGAAAAACGGCGCTTCAATGCAAAAACCCGCTGCGGAGCAATCCCGGCTCGCTCGTAGGCACTGAAGTCGGTAGCGGAATCGCCATAGGCGTAACTCAAGGTCCAGCCAGCTTGTTGGTAACCCTGCAGGATCGCCGCCTTGAACCCGACCGGATCACGACGTTCGGCAGAGCTCTGCGCCACATGCACAGGCCCCGGCGCGAAACCATGCTTGTGCAGCCAGGCCGTCAAACCAGACTGAAACAACGGAACGCGGGTGCTCACATAGATCACCTGATAACCCCGCGCGGCATAGCTATTAACCACCTCGGCCGCTCCCGGTCTGGCCTCATGCACAAACAGATTGTGCGGCGTCAGCGTCCCGTCGATATCGAACACCACCACCGCACTGTGCGGCAATGGCGCCTGCTCAATTGGCGTTGGCGGCAGACTTGCGGCGGCTGTAAGACTGGCAGTGGTCGCAGCAAACAGCAGCGCACAGGGGAATTTTGTCAACATGATTGGCACTCTCGACTTCCCTGATCTCGTAACTTGATTCCCATGGGCATGCCCACAGGGCAGACCGGCTCAACACATCCGGTAGATCACCCGCAACGGGCAGCCCAACAAGGCCTCCAACTGCGTCAGCAGTGCCGGCTCCAACAAACCGCCAGGCGCCTGAGCGATCACGGCAAACCGGCTGAACGCCTGAGGCCAGGCATAGTCCAGCTCATTGACTGTCGCCACTGCGGCGCAGCAGGACAGAGTCTGCGACGCCAGCGTAAAACCACCGCTTTGCTCACAATAATCGGCATCCATCAGTGCATGCCAGGCGGCAATATCCAGCTCGGCGCCACAGTGCGGGCAACCAACGCGCTCGAAATTCTCACCGCAATCGCGATAGACAACCTGCTCTGCCACCTCGCAGTCAATCTCGCCAACCTGCGGCCAAAGCTCACGCAACAACGCCACAACCGCCTGCTGCGCCGCCAAGCCGGGGATGAAATGCGCATCAACGGGTACTAGCTGTACGTAATGCTCAGACATGGCGACTTCTGTCATGAAGTAGAAAGACAACCGCCAGCAACACGCGAATAATCATGCCCGCTCCTTAGCCGCGATTAACCGGACAGCTCAGCCTTCGCTTTATTGATGTAATCCTTGTACAGCTCATTGAAGTGCCTGCCAGACCTCTTCGATTTCTCAATGACCTCTGAGAACAAGGCCTTAGCCCTGGCGGTTTCACCCTGGCCTTTGAGAAACAGCGCAAAATGGAACATGGCCTGTGGCCCGGTGAAATAGGTATAAAGCGTCTCATACTCGTGCTGAGCAGCAGCCCTGTCACCCAGCCCTTCCAGCGCCCTGGCGTACAACAGATGAGCATCTTGATTCTTGTAGCCAGGATTCTCCGCAATCAGCCGGTCCAGCGTTTGCCTGGTAGCCGCGAAATCATTCAGCCCAAACTCCGCACTCGCCAAGCCAAACATCAAATCGGGATCGTTGGCATAAGGCCCTTTCAGACATTTCTGATATAAGCTTTTTGCCTCCTGGAACATATTCCGATTCAGGCACTGCCTGGCCAGCTCCATAGAATTTTGCACGGTGTCGGCTGCGGAATAGTCACTAGCCGCCCGGTTGATATCCCTGTCTGGATTTATGATGTCCTGAACCTTTCTCGCCGCCTTTTTCCCAGTACGGCTATTGGAAGCCCCAGGAAGAACCTCAAGAATCAAATAAGCGATAGCCCCGGCCAGTGGCAGCATCACGATTATCCATATCCATGTTGTATTGCGACCCGTTTTCACAACATGAATAACAAGCGCCACCTGCATCAGCACTGAGAGAATAAAAAAAGGCATTGAACTCCCCACCTCCGTGTGTCAAAAAAATACCCGCGACTCAGGCGGGCAGCATGCGGCCAGTCCAGCACCGCAGCACGATGCGCTGGAGATTACTAAATACCCCAACCGCCCTCAACCCTGAGCGGCTCTGGTTGTGAGGCGGGTATTCACTTTAGCGGGGAGGTTCACGACCCCAGTTGAAGCCATTGCCAGGCTAAAATTTACGCGCCTGGTAATGAATGCCCGCCCCACCTTCACAGTATTGCTTAAGGCTCAACAGAAAAATCGCCCAATTATAATTACAGAACCGGTAAAACTCGGTGACTTCACGCCAGTCTGTATGCCGCAGGGTGACAGCTGTCTTGTTGCCCATATCATTTAGCTCGAAACTGACGTTAGTCCCAATCCACTCAGGGTCTGAATCGACACAATGCCAGGTCATTCTGGTATCGGGTATCAGCGCTGTAATTTTCATCTTCGTCGGACGCTCGTCGCCGAACCGAAACTCATTAACCGCATCAATTTCAGCAGAGAACTGTAAATCCTGGGTCCAGACCTCAGCCAACCCGCTCGCCGTCGTCAACGCTTGGTAAACGAGTGCAGGGGGAACATTCACGTACTGGACATGCTCAATATTTGCCATAAATTTAACTCCTTGTATGCGGCAGCCTGGATTTTGGTGCGACAGCGTAAAACCGGTCCGGTTGACCGCTGGTTAAATGCCGTACTCACGCTCGACCTTGGCCACTCGAACCCGAAAACTTGAGTACCATTGCTGATAGCCAAGCCGCTGAGCTTCTCGATGCTCAGCATTCTTCTTCCAGTTAGTGATTGCCTCAAGGCTCGCCCAGTACGACACCGTGATACCAACGCCCTCTCTAGCAGACTCAATGCCCAGAAAACCGGGTTGCTCTGACGCCAGTTCCACCATCCGTTCAGCCATTTCAGAGTACCCGTCATCACCCTCCGTACGCTGACTGCTGAAAATCACCGCGAAGTATGGAGGTTCAGGAGTTTTGGCGATCGCTGACATGGTTCCCTCTAGGTATTTAACGACTCAGTACCCGGCGGACGAAACGGAGCGCAAGCGAAGTGTAGGCCGTCCGGCGCCGCAGGCGCGAAGTTGACTGGCTTGTTACATTTTCCCTAGCCAACACCTAGGGCCCCAAGCACTGCTGATACAAGGATTACCACCACAAGCGCGGCGAGCGCCAATACTGCGAACTGAAATGCTATTGCCGCAACACCGAGAACCGCTGCGCCTCCAGCCACACGAACCGGTTCCTTCAATGCAACTCCCATAACCGCCAGTATCACTGCCATCCCACCCAGAATCGCAGTGGCTAGGCTGACAACCCAGTCAGTGTCGTAATTTTTCGACGAATGGCTATAAGCCACCTCTCCCTTCAACGCTGCCACAGTGGCTTCGCGTATCGATACTGCTTTCTCTGCTACGACCTGCTCTAAAGATGGCTTAGGAGAGAATGGGCCAGCCCAAAAGTGAACCAGCGCGAGCATTAAAGCTACCGCTCCAACCCCGATGCCAAGAAAGCTTATCGTGGACTTTCTGTCATCCATGCTTGATCTCCTTAGAAAATGTCACGCCCGCAGCACGGGCAGAGTTGTAGCGCAGCGGAAATTCTGTCCCTGTGGCTGCGATTGTTACATGCAAGCTCATGACTAAAGCTCTGGCAGCGAACTTGCCTCGGAGGCTGGCATCATTTCCCAGGTCACCAATACACCGCTGGGCAGCTCTACGGAGGCACCAGACGAAATGCTCTCCATAAAGGCGAGCACGGATTCTTCACGAGGGTTTCTCTCATTGAGATCGGCTTCAGACTGGGGTACGTACCAAATTCCTCCAGCAGAGTTCCAGACTGATGAGCTGACATTAACTGGGTAAAACGCGCCCAACGGATAGGCGCCATCGGATGGTCTACTGCCATACAGTCGTCGAATCGCTTCTGTGAGTGGGTAGATCACGCCTCGGATATTACGCCGAAAGTTTGGCATTGGTCTAAACGGCATCTTTAAGCTTCCCTTTCTCTATCTGGTTGGTGCGCTGTCGGGCTGGCATGTAACGTCTGAATTCACCGGCCTGCGCGGCTTTTCGCGCAGGTCCGGTGGAATGATGGGTTAGCCATTTGTCGCATCGGATTGCTCTGGCAGTTCGGCCAGCCCCTCTTCCAACTTCACCTTGCGAAACTCTTGCAGGAGCTTTTTCCCTAGCTTGGTGAGAGACCAATATGTATTTGTGTCGCTGACTTGGTGCTTCTTCTTGGACGGCTCCACAAGATCAAGGGCAGCGAAATCAGCAATTATTTCTGCCGTTTGATTCTTCCCAATTGGCCAGTTCTTGAAATATTTCGGCCCTCTAAGCACCTTGAGCGCTAAATCCTGGGCGACACCAAGCGATGAATTTTCATCAATTAAATTTGGCGCCACGTAACCAAAGATATCAGCGAGCGAAAGCGTATATCTATCGGCCTCTTTCCAATTTGCGGTCTTTCGAAGTTGAAACCGTACTTCGTTCTTGGCAAGAACTCTCATAGCCCTTCCAACCGCATTTTCGCTTTCGGTGACGGCCTTTTTCATCGAATCGACTTGGTCTCGCAAGGCGGCATTTTCACTGCTCAAGCGGGTCAGTTCTTTGGTGACAAGCGGCCCTGCGACCTCATCGGCACGAACCCATCCAGTGCGCGGTGTGTTGATGATGGACTTCATTAAGGCCACAGAAAACTTCCCACGCAGGTCGTCTCTGTTACTCCAGAACTGAACCAGTCTGGCCTTTACTTTGGTCTTGAATGCCGCGAGCTTCTTAAGCTTCTTGCTGTCACTCTCGGTTCTTGTGGATGGCCATGGAGCTACGTCGTCTATGACAAATCCGAGAACGGGCACACCTTTGCTTGATGCGTAATCGAACTCCTTCTCTGTGTAACTAATTCCTTCGCTCGTGACTGAACCGTATCGATGCGCGACAACCACCGCATAGTAGTCAACCGAATCGATCGTTCGCGCGATTACTTTCCACTGTTCTTCGTCTGCAGCGCTGAACATTTCCATTCCGACTGGAATATGCCCCATCTCTAGCACCGCCTTAATGATCTCGTTTCGTTCATCTTTGAGATCCTCGTAGGTCGAGCTGACGAATATCTGAAACTTCTTTTCCATAGGAGCCTTCGCTGGGTATATGGCTAACGCCCGCGTAATAGGCGCGAGCTTGCAAGCGTCCTAATTGACGCGATTGTTAGAATCATTGCTGTCATCTAGACGAATTAAAGCACTTTTCAAATGTATTTTCGCAGTGTAGAAACTGAAAGCATTTACTGATAATGCACCAGCGAAACCGACAAACACCCAGGCCCCAACCAACGTATTTAATGCGCTCATAATCCAAACAGCAAAGCACGGAATAGTAAACAATATACTATTTGTTATGCCGACATCAAAATGAACCTTAAGCCTCCAGTAATCCGGCCATTCATGCAAAGCCTTCTCGTTCTTATCACTTGGAAAAAGAACTGCCACTCCCTCTTTAAAAGTCCAGCCTGCGATTCCAGCAGGAAAGATCATTGCCCATTTAATCGCATCCTCATTTAGAGTTGACAACGGAAAATGGGCTGAGAGAAATTGTTGCGAAAGCATATATCCAGCCAAACACAAAACGAGAAATGCGAACTCGTAGCTGACAAAATATACTCGCAAAAAATAGAGCGCCTTCATCAGTGCTTCATATCCCGCTCTTTTGAAATCTTTTCGAACTGACTTTTCGCCTTTACCGCAAGCTCTTCAGGAATTGGCTCTTTGTCGTGAAGGAAGCTTTTTTGTGTATCACTCGTCTTGATCACGACTTCATCACCATTTTCTATTCCAACTACTTTACCCCTGCCATACCCATCGGCAGCCATCAGAATTGCAGCATCCCCAATTGCAGGCGGCTCATCTGGTTCGTATTCTGGCGCATCCATTATTTGATCCATTAGTTCGATAATTCTAGACTTCAAACCTTTTGCCTTAGAAGTCTGCTCCTTGACTGTTACTTCGGATGCGTTTCGACTTTCGATGTAATCGTTTAAGCTTCCCCATAACCTTCCAAAAAGAGGGTTTGGAGGGTGAACTGTTGCCGAAAATTCTGTGAAATAACTCAACTTCTTGAGGCGTGAAGTAAAAGCGCGGTAGTCTGATACTGGTTCCACATCGCAAGCCACGAAGAAACCGTCAAAGGCAGCCTCAATTATAGACTTGAATCTTCTTGGAAATACATCTTCTTGAATGCCATTCCATACATGCAAAAATGCAACGCCCGAATACTCCGGCAGATATATAAATGAAGAACTGGCTTCAAGGAGGTTTGGTACATCTGCATCAACCTGAGAGCGGCTGATTTCATCAATTACCGTAGCATGCCCTTCCTTTGCATACTTAGAGAGCTTGCCAAAGATATAAGGAGTTTATTCACTTCTATTGTCGACCACATCCGTTATCGTCCAATCAAACTTTCCGATAGACACTATAGGGGAGTTGGCAATAGCATCCATCAACCTTTCTTGATCAAGATTTATTTTTATAACTCGGCCAAGATAGTATCTTCCTCTTCTCACTAGCAACTCCCCATAATCTGTAAAATTCTAACGCCCGCAGCACGGGAAAAATTGTAGCGCAGCGGAAATTTTGTCCCTGTGCCTGCGATTGTTAGCTCTTGAACGGTGTTGATTGAGACACCCATATTGATATTGCTGCACAAAGCTGCAACCCAAAAACCCAATTAATAAAACCTTCAATTTCCTTTCCTTCTAAACTGCGATTAATTTCCTTATTTCTGAATGTCGTTGGCAGTTCGTGGCTTTCGTTCTTGAAACTCCACTTCCCGTTGTGGCCAATTGCATTTCGCAAATGAAGGCAAAAGAAGAAAAAGTCCTGATTTCTGAACTCCGAGTTTAAACTATTAGATTTTGCGTAGCTCCAAGCAGCTTCAAAAGTCTGCAAAATCATATGATTAAATGTCTGTTTGACAAATATCTCCGCTGAATCATTTTGTAAAGCATCGGAAAAACTGAACTCGTATTGAAGCCACGCTTTTGGGGCAGTCTCGTCAGCATCTAACACATGTATATTGTTTTCTTGAACTACAAATTTGAAGTTTTTAAGTAAATCACTTGATGGTGGTTTAGTAGCTAAACCAAATGCTCCGACACTAAAGTAGAAAGCGTTGCGTGCATACTTCATTTTATACTGACATTCTTCTTTAGTGCTCATAATTACCCTTAGAGCTAACGATTAAGCTAACGGGCGGCCAAAAGCGCAGCTTTTGGACGTCCAGCGAGCGAAGTGAGCGGCGTTGAGCGCATTGTTAGCTTGGACGCTCAGCAAGAAACCATGCGGAAATAATGTTTGCTCCAACTGCAGCCGTGATGGCCGAGATGATAAAGCCCCATGCGGTTGCATTCGATTTGGCTGCGTAGTGGGAGGCCTTATCTATTTCGCCCGTGGACAACATTGAGTCGAAAAGTAGTGATAAATCTGAGAACATTCCAAATGATATTCCTGAAATCATTATAAGTAGAACGCCGGCTATTAGATTTACGGCGCCCCAGTGTGGTTTTCCTTTGATAAAGGTGGTGATAAGCAGCGCGCTTACGCACAATGCAATGCCTGAATATGTTGAAACGTGTTCCATGGATACCTCAAAAGCTAACGCCCGGCTTTGGGGCGGACTTGTAGCCGCGAAGCGGCGGAAAGGCCGTCCCAGCCCCGAAGGGGCGACAACAGCCGATTGTTAGGGTGCATACCTGACCCCGCCAGAGCCAAACCCGGATTTCGCATCGTAGTACGACCAGACCTCGCCCCAAGAATGATTGCCTGTTTGAAAGCCCTTAGCCTGAAGCCAAGACCGGGTGGTTTCTGCGCGAAGCTGTTCCTTTTCCTCAGACCAATCATTCCAGCTCTTCCCATAAACAGGGTCATCATGAAACAAGGTAAGCTCTCTCAAATTTCCTTGACTAAAACCCAGTTCAATTCCGATGCCTAATTCACCATCAAAGAACGTGGGCAGGCGGTACCAAACCCAACCAGTACCGACGTCACGTACGTTGATGTCCAGACGACCAAGGAACTCCCTTAACTCTTGCTCCTTGAGGCCACGATGTATGTAGGGCCCTCCTGGATAGTTGAGTTCGAAATCGCTCACGCTTTCACCCTAACGCCCTGCACAGCGGAAAAGCGGAGCAGAGCCAATTTTTGGTAAAGTGAGCGCAGCGAACCAAAAATTGGCGGCGCGTAGCTTTTTCCGCTGCTGCTACTTGTTATGTGTTTACTCGTATTTAGCCAATTCATCGGTGATTGCGCTCTTTAAATCAGTTGGATTAATACACCAAAACGTCCATTCTCTATTTGGAAAAACAGCCACTTTCAATTTGTCTTGCTCGAATAGCGGCAACCAATGCTCAAGTAGATCTTCAAGAGAAATTTCAGTGGCAGTATGACCAGGGAAATTTTCATCCGCGATTTTCTGCGCATAATCCGGATGTGGCCACAATGGGAAATATTCGAATCCTTCTGGGGCAACAGGAACCAGCCAGCCTTCATCGCTCTTAACACCCCACAATTGCTCCCAGTCGGCAATCTTGCCTATGAAGTGTACATATCTATCGAAAGTATCAAGAGCAAGAACTGATGCGAACTGCTTTCCATTCATTTTATATGGCACGCAACTCACCTTGACACATAACGCCGTGCACAGCGGCGGCAGCGCAGCTGACGTCCGGCGCCGCCAGGCGCGAACTGCTGCACTTTGTTATGTGTTGTTCTCAAACTCATATACTCTTTATTTTCTTAGCTTCTTATTGATTAAAACTTCTTGCTGCCATTTACCAGGCTTCTTGTCAGTGCGATGAATGCAACCTACCCAGCAACATGGCTGTTTCTTTCCTTCAAGAAGTTCCTCAATGGCACGATCAATCCGTTTTACTCGGGTCTTTTCCTGTTTCGCATCCTCTACCCAGCAAATAAATTCATTACGAGCAATGGGTGTCAGACTTTCCCAAAGTTCAATAATTTTCTTATTTTTACTCAAAGCCTCAACAAAATCTTGAGGCAGTTCATGTACAAGACCACCGGAGAGATTAGACATAATACTTCGACCTACTCTTTGTTACCCACCCAATGGCTATCCGATGTGTGGTTCGATGATGAAGCGCTCGAAACACATAACGCTCACGCTAACCCGCCGGCGCCGCGCACGCGCGGTGCGGACCCAAACGCGCTAGCGGTTGGGCGGTCGGTGTTGAGCGTGTTGTTAGGCTTCATGGGTTTGCCGAACCTCGCTGAACCGCATGTAGGCGAGGTTGCCTTGAGACTCCAGCTTCCCGGAGCCCACGAGTGCACGCACGCGCTCAGCATAAAAGACATCCGAAAACTCGGGATATTGCTGGCTGAGAGTTTCCATACTCAGGCTGACCACCATAGCCGCCTTGCGCCAGCGAGAATGCGTACAAGACAACACCGCCGAATCGATGGCCTCGAGTTCTGCCGAGCTGAGCTTCGCGAGCAGCGATCTCTCTCGTGCGCTCAATGGCGGGTTGGGTATAGGTGCTTCGTCCATGTCTCTTCTGAAGCCTAACGCCAAAATATGCGGCGCCCGACGCAGGAGGGCGTCCGGCGCGTGAAACGCGCGTACATAATTTTCTTGTTAGGCTCGCTGGTCATAGCCCATTGCCTTGACTGTATAGGCTGTTGTTGAAATCGCGCTTCTGAATATTTCGATTATCGTACTCTGCCCACCACAAGACGTTCCGAGGATCGTCGACGGCCTTCTTCGCATAGACAGCTAAAGCATCATAGTCACGCTCTGATAGATAAAGGACACTTCTCAGAATGCGGGAAATGCTGATCGCGGTCTCAATGGTGAGTACAGGCTCCAATGCCTGTTTTGCTCGCATTACGTCCGCATAGTTTTCCTTTATCCAGCGCTCGATGTCATCTTCAAAAACGGTCATGGAATTGCCTAACGCTCGCCATAAACGGCGCGAGGAATGAGCGTCCGGCGACCGCAGGGAGCGAATTTAATGGCTTTGTTAGGCAACAGCTTTACCGCTCCAGATAACATCATTATTTTTTCGCCAATCGTTCAGCAAACCATTTGTAGTGGGTGCTATTCTCAACTGGTATGTTTTTGATAGCTGCTCGAAGTACCCGCAGTTCTTCATCTGTTTCTTTTCTTTTTGAATATATAATTGCAAGCCGTCGATATGTAAACGGAGTGTCGACCCCTTCTTCTAGCAGCCGTTCATATTCAAGTATGGCTGCATCTACATTTCCTTCTTTTTCTAACTCTTGGCCGCGCATATTTCCTTCAGCGGCCTCCCGATATTGCGCCTGCAGGAATTCTTGCTCTAAATCAGCTATTGATTGCTCAACTTTTGAAAGCTGAGTGAGCTTGATAAATGAATGCTCGTCTGAAAGTTTTTTAAGTTCTTCCAGGCGTTTCTTAGCTACATCTAGCCTCGATACTTTTGTGTCAGCATTCTTTGACTCGTTGGCAATCTTCAGTGACTCGTTAATGATCTCAACCAATCGCTGTGCCGTAGCCGAAATCGCTTGATGGTATTGATCTAGCTTCGGCTCTAATTCATTCGCGGCCTGTTTTGGTGAGTTTTTCTGGGACTTTTTTACCCAGACCCAAACGGCTGCTACAGCCGCGATGATGAACAGAATTGTAAATGCTTCCACTAGGAATCCCCTGTTGCCTAACGCCTGCATAAACGGCGGCCTGACAAGGCCGTCCGGTGGAGGCCCTTCAGGGCCGGAACGAATTTGATGCAATTGTTAGGCATGCGATGTTGCCAACTGCTTAAATGCAGGACTTGTACCTGTGCGTGTTACGCCACACTCAGTACGAGCATATGCACATTTTAAAGTGTGCTGCGGGTTACTGGAGAATGGCGGCTGTCCGTATATGGTTACCGAGCTTCTAGGCTCTAAACGCCTTGGCCAAGGCTGGCCATCAATCAGTACGGGGTTGCCGTAAGCACCTCGTTTATTTGTATTTCGATAAAAAACTCCCGCCTCCGCTATCGTAATCGCAAAAGAGCTCAGATTAGTGATTTCAATACAGAACGTCAGGCGGGGATCAGCATCACCAAAAGGTACAGCGTGTTTTGGTCTTACTCGTAGCTTTACTCTTGAGCTATCGAGTGCCTTCCAAGTGTTCATGACACCCAGAACAGCGCCGAGCACTGCTATAGAGAGCGTGATTCCTTCAACGATACTCATGCTGTTCCTTTGCCTAACATGTAAGCATTTGAACGGTGTGCGCAGCATGCCGCTCAGATGCCTGTTGGACTAAGCCGCCACGCTGGTCGTGCAGCATCTATAGGGTTTTGTATTCGGCGACGAGGGTGGTCACGACCCGGTGGTCGTGGTTGTCGCGTTGAAGCATGTCGAGTGGCCTATGCATATTGTCCCTATTCGGCGCCTGATGGTCCTTGTATGCTCCAAAATTAGCGCGATTTCCCGGTGATTGCCAGCCCTTGGCCAGCACTGCCCGTGCCTGCGTTACTCGGGCTGTCGATATCCCCCGGTCTGGCCATGATGTCAGCGTCGTCGCATCCGACCGCTATCGCTTACGGTGCGTGGTGCGAAGATGGCAGTACAGCGTAGCGTCGTCCGCTGGCACTGCTGGCATGGTGCCGGAACCGCTGTGGTCATGACCGGTGCGCAAGCGCTGTCGTTTTCAGTCGCAGGGTTTTCCAGGGCTTTACGTATCTGCCCCAGGCGTACCCGCCGGCAACGGTTGGCCAGAAAACCGTAATGCCTGACCCGCATCAGCCCCTTGGGCAGGATATGCAGCAGGAAACGGCGGACGAACTCGTCACCAGCCAGGGTCATGCGCCGCAGTCGTGCGCCATGCCGATAGTCCTTGTAGCTCAAGGTGACCGTCTGACTATCGATCTGTAGTACCCGGGCATTGCTGATGGCGATGCGGCGGGTGTAACGCGCCAGGTAATCGATGACACGGGTTGTGTGCTGCAAGCAGGGCTTGCTGTAGACCACCCACTCGGTCGCCATCAGCGCATTGAGCATATGCCCGACTTCTCCCGGATGTGTCACGCGCCGCAATTGCTGCTGGTCTGCCGCCTGGCGCAAGGCACTGACCATCAGGCCCCGATAACGCCGGGATAACGCCCGTACCGGGAACAGGTAGTTGCTGCGGGCCGCTTGCCACTGGCCCTGCTGATCCAGAGCGCCGGCCGGCACCAGACAATGCAAGTGCACATGCTGGCTCAAGGTTTGCCCCCAGGTATGCAGTACGGCGGTCATGCCCAATTGGCCGTTCAATCGTTTGGGATCATGGGCAAAGTGATCCAGCGTGCGCCAGACCGTACTGAACAGCAGCCGGTAGATCAGTTCTGGATGCAACTGCACCCAGCCGTTGAGCTGATGCGGCAGGGTGAACACCAGATGGTGGTAGGGCACCGGCAGCACATGGCTGTGCTGACGTTGGGCCCACTGCAGGGTTGCTCGCCACTGACACTGTGGACAATGGCGGTCTCGACAACTGAAGTATTCCACCTGCTCGTGTTGACACTCGCTGCACTGCCAGCGTCGACCACCCATGGCCGCGGTGCGACAGTGCAGCAGGTGGCGGCAGACACGCTGACGCTGTGCGTCCAGCATCTGGGGCTGAAGAAACTGGCTCAGCGCCTGCTGGACACTGGCTTCGTTACCCATGGATCACCTCCAGGCCAGCCAGCAGGTCGGTCTCGGCATTGCTGCGTTCGGTCCGACCTGGCAGCCAGTGGACATAGCGCAGCGTGGTTCGAATGTCGCTGTGGCCCAGCAAATGCTGCAACTGATGGATGGGTAATCCTGCTTCCAGCAGGTGCGTGGCATAGGCATGGCGTAACCCATGTATGCCGCCTTGACGGTACACCCCGGCACTGGCCTTGGCCCGGCAATAGACTTTCTGGATGCTGCTCGGATGAATGGCGCGCTCAGGTATCAGGTTACTGGGGAACAGCCAGTCGCTAGGTCGGTAGTGCTGCCAGTAGGCTCGCAGATGCTGTAGCACGGTGTCGCTCAGAATTACCGGGCGATCCTTGGCGCCTTTACCTTGGGTGACACGCAACAAGTGTCGCTGGCTATCAATATTGCTGACTTTGAGTTGGCATAGCTCACTGACCCGCAAGCCACAGCTGTAGCAGACCTCCAGCATCATGTGGTGCTTGTGGTTGCGACAGGCCGCCAGGATCCGGGCCACTTCGGCCCGCGTCAGCAACTCCGGAATGCGTTGCGGCTGCTTCGGTACGGGAATCGGTGTATCCAGATCCCCGCGCTTGAGCACCTGCATGAATAGAAAACGAATGGCATGCAGCGCTTGCCGGCAACTCGAAGCGGACAAGTGCCGCTCACACGCCAGGTATTCCAGGTACGCACTGACCTGTTCCAGGCTAAGTTGATCAGGTGATTGCCGGTAATGCCGGGCTAGCTTCTGCACGGCATAAAGATAGGACTGATGGGTTCGGGGTGAAAAACCGCGCACTTGCATGGCGGTAATCATTTTTTGCCTGAGCGGTGTCATCTTTTGTTTCCTCACGCTGTGGGTGGAAACAAAAGTGTGGTTCGGGAACCCTGAAAGGGCCGTAACCACTCAGCCCCGCGAAGCGGTTTAGTTCAACAGTGAAGTGGATCGACAGCTTTATGACCACATATCAGTGGCTTCTCTATGATCACGCTTCTGCCAGTTTCCACCTTAAAATAATGTCGAATAGAATCAAGTGCTTACATAACAGCGCACTGCTCCAGCATGTAATCGCTTGACTTCTCTAAAATGCGCCACCAATAATACTGTATATGCATACAGCACGGACGCACTATGGATACGTTACCACCCAAACCTCGACTCAGAGAACTGTTTCGCAACGTCATCCGGGTTAACCGTTACAGCATCAGGACGGAAAAAACCTATTGGTACTGGGTCCGCTTTTATCTTCGTTATCATAAGATGCGACACCCGCTTAAATGGGGCCTGCTGAAGTCAATGAATTTCTGACCTGGCTTGCAGTCAAACGCAACGTTGCTGCGGCCACCCAAAATCAGGCGTTGAATGCGCTCGTATTTCTATATGCGAAGGTACTGGAACAACCCTTGGGTGATATTGGTGAGGCTGTTCGTGCCCGTAAATCAATGCGTATTCCTACGGTGCTCACCCATGATGAAGCGATCAAGATTATAGCTCTGCTGAAAGAGCCCTATAATTTGCTCGCATCACTTATGTACGGCTCAGGCTTGCGTGTTGTCGAAGCCTGTCGGTTACGCTTGAAAGATATCGACTTTGAGCGCCAAATTATTACGGTTCACAGCGGTAAAGGTGACAAGGATAGAACCACGCTGTTGCCAGTCAGTTTGATCCAGCCTTTGCAACAGCGCAAAGCTCGGATCTTTACAGCATGGCAAGCACAAAACCCTTTTTATCAGTGCCAGGTCAGCTTGCCATTTGCGCTGAAGCGAAAGTACCCCGAGGCATCCAGGTCTGTGGAATGGCAGTGGTTTTTTCCTTCTTTGACGCTTTGCCACGACGACGATGGTGCCGTTGTTCGCCATCATTTGCATAACAGCACTGTGCAAAAAGCAGTAAAGCAAGCTGTTCGGCAAGCTGCGATTGGCAAACCCGCTGGCTGCCACACTTTCCGCCACACCTTTGCGACCGAGTTGCTGCGTCGTGGCAGCGATATCCGTACGGTACAGACGTTGCTGGGTCATGCTGACGTGCGCACGACCCAAATCTATACCCATGTTCTCGGTCAGGGATTTGCCGGGGTGCAGAGTCCATTGGGTTAGGTATCCAACTTCAGGCACGCTACCGCCCTACCCTTGCGTGGCGGGCATGGCCGGTGAGTTTATGGGGAATGGCGGCTGTCCGTGCCGGGAGGCGGGGTTGGCTGGCATTCCCTTGCTTTGATCAAGATAATGCAGGCCAGTGGCCAGAGCCAAGTGTTTTTTGTCAGGCCGCGTGAAGGGCCCGGCTGTGCCGGGCTTTGTTCGAGCGGGTGCTCGAACTTCCCAGGAAGGTGCGTTCAGGGCAGAGGGTGGCACAAGACTTAAGGCAGCCGGCTGGCAGAGGAAAGAGAGGACAGGACTGCCCCCCTCCGGGCTGGCCGGAGGGGTTCGGTTGGGGTTAGCCGACCCAGGCGCGAGCGTTGCGGAACATGCGCATCCAGCCGCCGTCTTCGTTCCAGTCGTCAGGACGCCAGGAGTTCTGGACAGCGCGGAATACCCGCTCGGGGTGCGGCATCATGATGGTGACGCGGCCATCGCGAGTGGTCAGGCCGGTGATGCCGTGCGGCGAACCGTTGGGGTTGGCGGGGTAGCGTTCGGTCATGCGGCCACGGTTGTCGATGTAACGCAGGGCGACGCTGTTGCTGGCTTCGCAGGCGTCGACGGCGCTGCTGTCGGCAAACTCGGCGTGCCCTTCGCCGTGGGCGATGGCGATCGGCAGGCGCGAGCCGACCATGCCGCTGAGGAAGATCGACGGTGAGGCCTGAACTTCGACCATGGCTACCCGGGCCTCAAACTGCTCGGAACGGTTGCGCACAAAGTGCGGCCAGTGATCGCTACCAGGGATCAGTTCGCGCAGGTTGGAAAGCATCTGGCAACCGTTGCAGACACCAAGGGCGAAGGTGTCCGGGCGCTGGAAGAAGGCGCTGAAGGCTTCGCGGGCCTGGGCGTTGAACAGGATCGACTTGGCCCAGCCTTCGCCGGCGCCAAGTACGTCACCGTAGGAGAAGCCACCACAGGCGACCAGCCCGCGGAATTCGGCCAGATCGACGCGGCCGGCGAGAATATCGCTCATGTGTACGTCGATGGCGGTGAATCCGGCACGGGTGAAGGCAGCCGCCATTTCCACCTGACCGTTGACGCCCTGCTCGCGCAAAATTGCCACCTGCGGGCGAATGCCGGTGTTGATGTAGGGCGCGGCGATGTCCTCATTGACGTCAAAGCTGAGCAGCGTGCTCAGACCCGGGTTGGCGTCGTCGGCCAGGGCTTCGAACTCCTGATCGGCGCACTCGGCGTTGTCGCGCAGGCGCTGGATCTGCCAGCTGGTTTCGCTCCAGGCCTGTTGCCAGGCGGCGCGGCTGCCGCTGAGTACAGCGTCGCCGTTGAAGCTGAAGTTCAGGGTCTGCTCGCTCTGCGGCTGGCCGATCACGGCGCTGCAGTCGCCCAGGCCGGCGGCGGACAGTTGCGCCAGCACCGCTTCGGTGTCGGCCTGACGTACCTGGATCACCGCGCCCAGCTCTTCGTTGAACAGTACGCCTGCCAGTTGTGCGGCGTTGTCGGCCAGCACATCAAGGCTGATATCCAGGCCACAGCGGCCGGCAAAGGCCATTTCCGCCAGAGTGGCAAGCAGGCCACCGTCGGAGCGGTCGTGGTAAGCCAGCAGCAGTTCGTCCTGATTCAGCCCTTGAATCACGGCGAAGAAGGCCTTGAGGTCTTCGGCGTCGTCCAGGTCCGGGCCGGTCTGGCCGATACGGTTGTAGACCTGGGCCAGCGCCGAGCCGCCAAGGCGGTTCTGGCCACGGCCAAGGTCGATCAGGATCAGGTCGGACTCGCCCTTGTCCAGCCGCAGTTGCGGGGTCAGAGTGGCGCGCACGTTCTGCACCGGGGCAAAGCCGGTGACGATCAGTGACATCGGCGAGGTGACGCTCTTGTCTTCGCCGGCATCGTTCCAGCGGGTCTTCATCGACATCGAGTCCTTGCCCACCGGGATGGTAATACCCAGTTGCGGGCACAGCTCCATGCCCACGGCCTTGACCGTGTCGTACAGGCGGGCATCTTCACCGGGGTGGCCGGCAGCGGCCATCCAGTTGGCCGACAGTTTGATGTCAGACAGTTTTTCGATCCGCGCGGCCGCCAGGTTGGTGACGGTTTCAGCGACGGCCATGCGCCCGGAAGCCGGGGAATCGAGCAGGGCCAGCGGAGTGCGCTCGCCCATTGCCATGGCTTCACCGGTATTCACATCAAAGCTGGTGGCGGTCACGGCGCAGTCGGCAACCGGTACCTGCCAGGGGCCAACCATCTGGTCGCGGGCTACCAGGCCGGTGATCGAGCGGTCGCCGATGGTGATCAGGAAGTTCTTGCTGGCTACGGCCGGCAGGCGCAGTACACGCAGGGCGGCTTCTTCCAGGTTCATGTCCGGCTGGAAGTCGTCGCTCGGCTCGGCCTCACGCTCAACACTGCGGTGCATGCGCGGCGGCTTGCCAAGCAGGACTGACAGCGGCATGTCGACCGGCTGGTTGTCAAAATGCGTGTCATTGAGCAGCAGGTGACGCTCTTCAGTTGCCTCGCCAACCACCGCAAACGGGCAGCGCTCGCGCTCGCAGATGGCCTGGAAGCGCTCGAAATCGGCGGGATCGACCGCCATCACGTAGCGCTCCTGGGATTCGTTCGACCAGATTTCCAGCGGGCTCATGCCCGGCTCGTCGTTGGGGATATTGCGCAGCTCGAAACGCCCGCCGCGCTCGCCATCGTTGACCAGCTCCGGGAAGGCGTTGGACAGGCCGCCGGCACCTACGTCGTGGATAAACTTGATCGGGTTCTTCTCGCCCAGTTGCCAGCAGCGGTCGATCACTTCCTGGCAGCGGCGTTCCATTTCCGGGTTGTCGCGCTGGACTGAGGCAAAGTCGAGGTCTTCGGCACTGGCACCGGTGGCCATCGACGAGGCTGCACCGCCGCCCAGGCCGATCAGCATGGCCGGGCCGCCGAGCACGATCAGCTTGGCGCCGACCGGGATCTCGTCCTTTTCAACATGATTGGCGCGGATGTTGCCCATGCCGCCGGCAATCATGATCGGCTTGTGGTAGCCGCGTACTTCCGGGCCGCGCGGGGACTGCACGGTCTGCTCGAAGGTACGGAAGTAGCCGGTCAGGTTCGGCCGGCCGAATTCGTTGTTGAAGGCGGCGCCGCCGAGCGGGCCGTCAATCATGATCTGCAGCGGGGTGACGATGCGCCCGGGCTTGCCGTTGTCTTCTTCCCAGGGCTGCTCGAAGCCAGGAATCCGCAGGTTGGACACGGTAAAGCCGCTCAGACCAGCCTTGGGCTTGCCGCCCCGGCCGGTTGCGCCTTCGTCACGGATCTCGCCACCGGAGCCGGTGGAAGCGCCGGGGAACGGCGCAATGGCGGTCGGGTGGTTGTGGGTTTCCACCTTCATCAGAATGTGGACCGGCTCTTCAACCGCACGGTATTCACGGCTGTCGGGCTGCGGGAAGAAACGCCCGGCGACGAAGCCCTCGATCACCGCCGCGTTGTCCTTGTAGGCCGACAGCACGCCCTCGCGGTGCATCTCATGGGTGTTCTTGATCATGCCGAACAGGCTCTTGTCCTGGGCCTGACCGTCGATATCCCAGCTGGCGTTGAAAATCTTGTGCCGGCAGTGCTCGGAGTTGGCCTGGGCGAACATCATCAGCTCGACGTCGCTGGGGTTGCGCTTGAGCTCGCTGAAGCTCTGTACCAGATAGTCGATTTCATCCTCGGCCAGGGCCAGGCCCAGCTCGACGTTGGCCTGCTCCAGCGCAGCGCGACCACCGCCGAGAATGTCGACCCGATTGAACGGCTTGGGCTCGGTATGGGCGAACAGGCTGGCGGCGTCTTCGACCTGATCCAGTACCAGTTCGGTCATGCGGTCGTGCAGCAGCGCCTTGACCTTAGCCAGTTCCTCGCTGCTCAGCTCACCGCTGACGTAATAGGCAATGCCGCGCTCCAGCCGCTTGATTACACCCAGGCCACAGTTATGGGCAATATCGCTGGCCTTGCTCGACCACGGCGAGATGGTGCCAAAGCGCGGTACTACCAACAGCAAAGCACCATTGGGTTCTTCCACCGGTACCGAGGGGCCATAGCTGAGCAGCCGCTCAAGGACAGCCTGCTGATCGCTGTCGAGCGCCGCTGACAGGTCGGCAAAGTGCATGAATTCGGCATACAGCCCGGTAACCCCTGGCACTTTGGCCTGCACACGGGCGAGCAGTTTATTGCGGCGGAAAACGGAAAGGGCTGGGGCTCCACGCAGGCTATGCATGTCGGTAACGGCCTCGGTTCGGAATGGGGGGATGCAGAGAATCGAGTTCACGCATCCTTGGAAAAAATGGAAGGCGCATAGGATACCCCAAGCGCCAGGGGGAAGCCATCAGCCGCATGCTTTGCCAACATCCGGTAGCTTTTCAGCGCCCGGTCAAGCTATTGCCGGCGAGCGCTTTTGCCTATACTGGCGCCATGCATCGACGTACATTCCGCTCCCCTCTGCTGCTGGCCCTGATTCTGGGGCTGGGAAGCACCCTGCTCAGTGGCTGTGATAAACCAGACCGCTTGGAGCAGATCCGTTCCGAAGGCACCTTGAAGGTGCTGACCCGCAATACGCCTACCACCTTCTACCAGGATCGCCATGGCGATACCGGGCTGGAATACGAGCTGAGCAGGCGCTTTGCCGAGAGCCTGGGGGTGAAGCTGGAAATGACCGCCATCGGCACCCTTGATGAGATCTACCAGCAGCTTGACGGCAAGAACGCCCACCTGGCCGCCGCCGGGCTGGCGATCAACCCCGAACGGCTGGATCAGGCCCGTTACTCCAGCACCTATCTGGAGGCTACACCGCAGGTGGTCTATCGCCGTGGCAACCGCCAGCCTCGGGGGCTGGATGATCTGTATGGCAAGCGGATCATGGTGCTCAAGGGCAGTAGCCTGGCCGATCAGTTGCGCAACCTGCAACTGGACAACCCGGAGCTGGTGTTTGAGGAGTCCGACTCGGTTGAAGTGGTTGACCTGCTGCGTCTGGTCAATGACGACGAGATCGATTACGCGGTGCTCTATTCCAACGAACTGGTGGTCAACCAGGCTTTCTACCCGGCGGTAAGGGTCGGCTTTGACCTGAGCGAGCCCCGTGGCCTGGCCTGGGCTCTGCCGCGCGACAATGACGACAGTCTGCTCAAGGCGGTTGAGCGGTTTTTTACCGACATTCGCACCGACGGCACCCTGGATCAGTTGATCGAGCGCTTCTACGGCCATGCCGATGTGCTCGACTACGTTGGCGCCCAGGCCTTCGCCCGACACATGCTGCAGCGCCTGCCCCGCTATGAAACCTGGTTTCGTCAGGCCGGCGATCAGTACAGCCTGGACTGGCGCCTGCTGGCGGCCATGGGTTATCAGGAATCGTTGTGGGACCCGGAGGCTCGCTCACCGACCGGGGTACGCGGGCTGATGATGCTGACCCTGCCGACTGCCAAGTTCGTTGGGGTCACCAACCGGGTCGACCCCAAGCAGAGCATCTTTGGCGGTGCCCGTTATCTGGTCTGGGTGCGTGATCAATTGTCGACCGACATACCCGAACCGGATCGCACCTGGTTTGCCCTGGCCGCCTACAACGTTGGCCTGGGCCATCTGGATGACGCCCGGATTCTGACCCGCAACAACGGCCGCGACCCCAATCGCTGGATTGACGTCAAGGACCATCTACCATTGCTATCGAAGAAACAGTGGTACAGCCAGACCCGCTACGGTTATGCGCGCGGTAACGAGCCGGTGCATTACGTGCAGAACATCCGCCGTTATCACGAGATTCTGCAGTGGGTGACTCAACCGCTGTCGGAAAGCGCTCAGGTGCCGGAGGGGCAGTATCACACCCCAGGGATTCTGGAACAGTTGCCGCAGGGGATCTGAGTTCAGCTCGGGCTCCCTCCCCGGCTCGCTCAATGTCATCACGCAACTCAATGTCATCACGAGGCGCGCAGCGCCGTGGTGATCCATAGGCCACTTGGATGGCCACGGCGCTTTGCGCCTCGCCATGACGGGATGGGGCGGGTTCTGAGTTCAGCTCGGCGCCCCTCCCCGACTCGCTCGATGCCATCACGCTACTCAATGTCATCACGAGGCGCGCAGCGCCGTGGTGATCCATAGGCCGCCTGGATGGCCGCGGCGCTTTGCGCCTCGCCATGACGGGATGGGGTGGGTTCTGAGTTCAGCTCGGCGCCCCTCCCCGACTCGCTCAATGTCATCACGCCACTCAATGTCATCACGAGGCGCGCAGCGCCGTGGTGATCCATAGGCCGCTTGGATGGCCGCGGCGCTTTGCGCCTCGCCATGACGGGATGGGGTGGGTTCTGAGTTCAGCTCGGCGCCCCTCCCCGACTCGCTCGATGCCATCACGCTACTCAGTTTCATCACGAGGCGCGCAGCGCCGTGGTGATCCATAGGCCGCCTGGATGGCCGCGGCGCTTTGCGCCTCGCCATGACGGGATGGGGTGGGTTCTGAGTTCAGCTCGGCGCCCCTCCCCGACGCACTCGATATCATCACGCCACTCAATGTCATCACGAGGCGCGCAGCGCCGTGGTGATCCATAGGCCGCTTGGATGGCCGCGGCGCTTTGCGCCTCGCCATGACGGGATGGGGTGGGGCGAGGAGACGGGACGGTGCGGGGGCGGGACGGTGCAGTGCAGTGCGGGGACGAGACGAGGACGTTAGCCCTGGGCGGGCTGGCGTTTGAGCCGGAAGAACTCGGTAAGCAGGGCCCCGCACTCCTCGGCCAGCACCCCACCTTCGACTTCAACCCGATGGTTCATCCAGGGCTGGGCCAGAACCTGGCTGCGGCTGACCACTGCGCCCGAGCGTGGCTCACTGGCGCCATAAACCAGCCGTTTGATACGGCTGTGGACCAGCAAGCCGGCGCACATGGTGCAGGGTTCGAGAGTAACGTAGAGGGTGGTATCGGGCAGGCGGTAGTTGCCGTCGGCCGCCGCCGCTGCACGCAGGGCGATCATTTCGGCATGGGCACTGGGGTCATGACTGCTGATCGGCTGATTGAAGCCACGGGCGATCACCCGACCGTCGCGCACCAGCACGGCGCCGACCGGCACTTCACCAAGGTCAGCGCCCTTGCGCGCTTCGGCGATAGCCTCGCGCATGAAGTCGATATCAGCCGGTTTCATGACATCCCCCAGGAGCGGTCATCCCACAGCCACCAGCGGCCATGGGATGAGTCCAGACTCAGATCAGTGCCCGCTCACGCAGCAGCGCAATCACCCGGTTGACGCAGGTTTCGAGATCCAGCTCGGCGGTGTTCAGCACCAGATCGGCGTCGGTCGGCGCCTCATAGGGGTAGGACACACCGGGAATGGTACCTTCGAGATTGGCAGCATACAGGCCCGAGGGGTCTCGCTCCTGGCACACCGCCAGCGGCGCATCCAGATGCACCATCAGGCAGCGATTACCAAGGATATGCCGTGCCACGGCGCGGCTTTCCTCGGTCGGCGCGACGAAGGCGCCCAGGGCGATCAGACCGGCTTCGTTCATCTGCCGGGCAATTCGCGCACCCTTGTGCAGGTTCTCGGCGCGACCGGCGGCGTCCTGGTTCAGGCCCTTGGACAGATCCTGACGCAGTACCTTGCCATCCAGCACGTAGCAGGCCCGGCCGCTGTCGAACAGCTTGCGTTCAACGGCGTAGGCAATAGTGCTCTTGCCACTGCCAGACAGCCCGGTGAACAGCAGGGTTACCGGCTGCTGACCAAAGCGTTCGGCGCGCTCATCGGCGGTCACGTGAGCCAGACGGCCGTGCTTGCTGCCACTGGTGTTCTGGCCATCCAGCCCCTTGGCGACGATCATGCCGGCGCCTACGGTGCCGTTGGTCATGCGGTCGATGACGATAAAGGCACCGGTCGTGCGGTTGCTCAGGTAATCGTCAAAGGCAATCGGCCGCTCCAGCGACAGCTCGACCCGGGCGATCTCGTTCAGCGCCAGCGCGCCAGCCGACTGCTGCTCCAGGGTATTCACATCGATCCGGTGCAGGATACGGGTGAATGAACCCGGGCTGTAGCTGGTGGCCCGCTTGATGTCGTACTTGCGCCCAGGCTGCATCGGTTGCTCGGCCATCCACACCAGGGTGGCCTCAAACTGATCACCGATCAGCGCGCGGTTGTCGACATGGGTCAGCAGGTCGCCACGGGAAATGTCGATTTCATCTTCCAGGGTCAGGGTCACCGCCTGGCCGGGGCCGGCGCTTTCCAGTTCGCCGTCGAAGGTAACGATCGACTTGACCCGGCTGCTCTTGCCCGAGGGCAGCGCTACCAGTTCATCGCCCTTGTGTACGATGCCCGAGGCGATGGTGCCGGCAAAGCCACGGAAGTTCAGGTTCGGCCGGCTGACCAGCTGCACCGGGAAGCGCAGGTCGGTCATGTTGCGGTCGGCGGCGACTTCGACGCTTTCGAGAATCTCCATCAGCGTCTGCCCGGTGTACCACGGGCTGCGCTCGCTGCGGTTGACCACGTTGTCGCCCTTGAGCGCCGACATCGGCACGAACTGCACGCTGTTGCCGTCGAGCAGCTCCAGGCCCTTGGCGAACTCCAGGTAATCAGCGCGGATCTGCTCGAACACGCCCTGATCGAAGTCCTTGAGGTCCATCTTGTTGACGGCCACGACGATGTGCTTGATGCCCAGCAGCGAGGCAATGAAGCTGTGACGCTTGGTCTGGGTCTGCACGCCGTAGCGGGCGTCGATCAGGATGATCGCCAGGTCGCAGGTCGAGGCGCCGGTGGCCATGTTGCGGGTGTACTGCTCATGGCCGGGGGTGTCGGCGATGATGAACTTGCGCTTGGCGGTAGAGAAATAGCGGTAGGCAACATCGATGGTGATGCCCTGCTCGCGCTCGGCCTGCAGGCCGTCGACCAGCAATGCCAGATCCACTTCTTCGCCGGTGGTACCGGACTTTTTCGAATCTTTGGTGATCGCTTCCAGATGATCCTCATAGATCATCTTGGAATCATGCAGCAGACGCCCGATCAGCGTGCTCTTGCCGTCATCGACGTTACCGCAGGTAAGAAAGCGCAGCAGCTCCTTGCGTTCGTGCTGAGCGAGGTAGGCCAGAATGTCCTGGCCGATCAAATCGGATTGGTGACTCATGAAATTCTCCGGACAGCGTACCGCGCTTAGAAGTAGCCTTGACGTTTCTTTTCTTCCATCGACCCGGCCGAATCGTGGTCGATGACGCGCCCCTGGCGCTCGGAGGTCTTAGCCAGCAGCATTTCCTGGATGATCTCCGGCAGGGTGTCGGCGCTCGACTCAACCGCACCGGTCAGCGGGTAGCAGCCCAGGGTGCGGAAACGCACCATCTTTTTCTGGATGCCGGCTTTCTGCTCGGGGCTCAGGTGCTGCAGGATGCGCTCATCATCGATCATCACCAGCGCACCATTGAGTTCGACCACTTCACGCTCGGCGGCGTAGTACAGCGGCACGATCGGGATGCTTTCCAGATAGATGTATTGCCAGATGTCCAGCTCGGTCCAGTTCGACAGCGGGAACACGCGGATGCTCTCGCCCTTGTGCACCTTGCCGTTGTAGATGTTCCACAGCTCGGGGCGCTGGTTCTTCGGGTCCCAGCGGTGGTGTTTGTCACGGAACGAGTAGACTCGCTCCTTGGCCCGGGACTTCTCCTCGTCGCGGCGCGCACCACCGAAGGCGGCATCGAAGCCGTACTTGTCCAGCGCCTGCTTCAGGCCCTGGGTCTTCATCACGTCGGTGTGCACCGCGCTGCCGTGGGTGAAGGGGTTGATACCCTGCGCCACGCCTTCGGGGTTCTGGTGCACCAGCAGGTCGAGGTCCATTTCCTTGACCATCTTCTCGCGGAATTCGTACATGGCCTGGAATTTCCAGCCAGTATCGACGTGCAGTACCGGGAACGGCAGGCGACCCGGATAGAAGGCCTTGCGCGCCAAATGCAGCATTACGGCGGAGTCCTTGCCGATCGAATAAAGCATGACCGGGTTCTGGAATTCGGCCGCCACTTCACGAATGATGTGGATGCTTTCGGCTTCCAATTGCTTGAGATGGGTCAGTTTTTCCAGCATGGCGTACTCACGGACAAAAAGGGGACGCCGGGCATCCCGGGAAATTATCGGGGCATTGTAACAAAGCGGATTGCTTATAATAAGGAGTCGCGCAAGAACCTTGGGCTATATGCATATATGCGAAAATACACAGCCCGCTCTAACCTTCTGCCCCAAACCTGGATTGCCACGGGCCTGCGGCCCTCGCAATGACGAGGTAAGGCTCACGCCCCAAGCCCTCCACTCCACACGCATCACCGTCATTGCGAGTTGCGTAGCGGCGAAGCAATCCAGACGCACCCCGACCCATACCCCCCGTCATTGCGAGTCGCGTAGCGGCGAAGCAATCCAAGCGCACTCCCCCAGGTGAGGGCGGGACTGGAGGGGGTTAGACCGGGTTGTCTATGTCGATAAACCGGTGTTCAAGACCAAAATGCTGCGCCAGATGTTCACCCAGCGCCTTGACCCCATAGCGCTCAGTGGCGTGGTGGCCGGCGGCGAAGAAGTGGATGGCGTTTTCACGGGCGGCATGAACGGTCGGTTCAGAGACTTCACCAGTGACAAAGGCATCCACACCCAGGGCGATGGCCTTGTCGATGTAACCTTGGGCTGCACCGGTGCACCAGGCGATGCGCTTGATCGGGCGGTCATTGCCGGCGACATGCAGCGGTTCGCGGCCCAGCTGTTCATGCAGCCGAGCGGCCAGTTGTGCGCCGCTCAGCGGCTCCGGCAACTCGCCCTCCAGCCCGACCGAGCGCGGATTACCCGGCTCCAGCCCGCCAGTAATACTCCAGCCCATCAGCCTGGCCAACTGCACGTTGTTGCCCAGCTCGGCGTGCACATCCAGCGGCAGGTGATAGGCCATCAGGTTTAGGTCATGGCTGAGCAGAGCCTTGAGCCGGCGCTGCTTGATGCCGGTCACCGGGCTGGCTTCACCCTTCCAGAAGTAGCCATGATGCACCAGCAACAGATCGGCATCGGCGGCAATCGCGGCATCCACCAGGGCCTGGCTGGCCGTGACCCCGGTAACAATACGCTGGATCTGCTCACGCCCTTCGACCTGCAAACCGTTGGGACAATAATCTTGAAACAAACCACTGTCCAACAGGCTATTGCAGTAGTTCACCAGAGTGTTACGGTCAACCATCACGCCTCTCCGCGGATATAAAAGCTCATTGTCCCGGCAGAATGTCACGGATTCAACCGTGAGCGCCTGCAGAATGGCGTCATAATCCTTATAATGACATGCACTAGCCGTACACGTCGGCCATGACCATCGGGACCGGATCGATGAAAGATCTTTTGCGTACACTGGGCTGGCCCGCACTCTGCGGCCTGCTCCTGGCCTTGCTGATCATCCAACAGTATCCGCAATGGATTGGCCTGTCTGGCCGCGACAGCGTCCCGCAACTGACCTATGAGGCCCGCAATAACAGCAATGGCCCGGCCTCTTACAGCAGTGCCGTTCAACGCGCTGCGCCGGCCGTGGCCAATATCTACACCAGCAAGCAGGTCAACCAAGGCAGCAACAGCCAAGCTTTCATCAACCCGACCCTGCGCGACTATTCCGAAAGCATGCCGGCGCCCTCACGGCGCCAATCGAGTCTGGGCTCGGCGGTAATTCTCAGCCGCGACGGCTACCTGCTGACCAACAACCATGTAATCGCTGGTGCCGACGAAATCCTGGTCGCCCTGCAGGATGGCCGCGAGGCCCTGGCCACCCTGATCGGCACCGACCCGGAGACTGACCTGGCGGTACTCAAGATCGATCTGCCCAACCTGCCAACCGTGACCATCAGCCCCAATGAACAGCAGCATATCGGCGATGTGGTCATGGCTATCGGCAACCCGTTCGGTCTGGGCCAGACGGTAACCATGGGCATTATCAGTGCCACCGGGCGTAATCAGCTTGGCCTCAATACCTATGAAGACTTTATCCAGACCGACGCGGCGATCAATCAGGGAAATTCCGGCGGCGCGCTGGTCGATGCCAATGGCCACCTGATCGGCATCAATACCGCGATCTTCTCCCAGTCTGGCGGCTCGCAGGGTATCGGTTTTGCGATTCCGGCCAAGCTGGCGGTCGAGGTCATGCAGGCCATCATCGGCCAGGGCCGCGTGGTACGTGGCTGGCTGGGGGTCGAGGTACAGCCGCTGACCAGCGAGCTGGCCGAGTCGTTCGGGCTGGATATCAGTGAAGGGATCGTGGTTTCTGGCCTGTACCGCAACGGCCCGGCCTGGCAGTCGGGACTGCAGCCGGGCGATGTGATCCTGAAGATCGACGGCAAGCCGGCCAGCAGCGGCCGTCAGGCCATGAACCAGGTCGCCCGGGCGCGCCCCGGCGACAAGGTCGCGCTGGATGTGCTACGTAACGGCGAGCCGATGCACTTTGAGGCCGAGGTGGGCATGCGCCCGAGCTTCCGTAGCTAGGGAACCAGAGCCGCCATAATGAAGCCCCGGAGTCGCTGAACAGCCTTGTCTCGCGCAGGCGCGCGACAACTCCAGGGCGGGCCTCAGACCATCAGAGCAATAGTTTGAGTGCGGCTACCAGTGCCTTGTTTTGCGCTTCGTTGCCGATGGTGATGCGCAGGAACTGTTCGATCCGCGGTAGCTTGAAGTGCCGCACGATCACCCGATGCTCACGCAGACCATGAGCCAGCAGCGCTGCATCATGTTGCGGATGACGGGTAAAGACGAAGTTGGCCGCCGACGGCAGCACCTCAAACCCCATGCCCTGCAATTCGGCCGTCAGCTTGTCGCGGCTGGCGATCACCGCCTTGCGGGTATGGTCGAACCAGTCATGATCCTCGAATGCGGCGACGGCACCGACAATCGCCAGACGATCCAGCGGGTAGGAGTTAAAGCTGTTCTTGATCCGCTCCAGCGCCTCGATCAGGTCCGGATGACCAACCGCCAGCCCAACCCGCAACCCAGCCAGTGAGCGCGATTTAGACAGGGTCTGAGTTACCAGCAGGTTGTCATAGCGCTCGACCAGGCTGATCGCCGTCTCACCACCGAAATCGACATAGGCCTCATCAACCACCACTACCGAGTCCGGATTGGCCTGAACGATCTGCTCGATCTGCTCCAGCCCCAGCAACACCCCGGTGGGCGCATTGGGGTTGGGGAAGATGATCCCGCCATTGGGCTGACGATAGTCCTCGACCCGCAGACTGAAGTCCTCGGCCAGCGCCTGCGGCTTGGGCTCAATGCCGTATAAACCGCAATAAACCGGGTAGAAGCTGTAGGTAATGTCCGGGAACAGCAGTGGCCGGCCATGCTGGAACAGCCCGTGAAAGATATGCGCCAGCACTTCGTCGGAGCCGTTGCCGACAAACACCTGGGTGGTGTCGACGCCATAGTAATCAGCAATGGTCGCTTTCAAGGCATCGGCATTCGGCGCCGGATACAGCCGCAGGCTGTCATTAAGCTCGGCCCGAATCGCCTCAATCACCTTGGGCGAAGGCCCGTAGGGGTTCTCATTGGTATTGAGCTTGACCAGGTTCTCGACCTTGGGCTGCTCGCCCGGCACATAGGGCACCAGATCCTTGACGAAAGGACTCCAGAAACGACTCATGCGTTATTACCCCTTGATCCGATATTCGGCGCTGCGTGCGTGCGCGGTCAGGCTTTCGCCACGGGCCAGTACCGAGGCAGTCTTGCCCAGTTCCGAGGCGCCATCGGGCGAGCAGAAGATGATCGACGAACGCTTCTGGAAGTCGTAAACCCCCAGCGGCGAGGAAAACCGCGCCGTGCCGGAGGTCGGCAAGACGTGGTTGGGTCCGGCACAGTAGTCGCCCAGCGCTTCCGGAGTGTGGCGGCCCATGAAAATGGCGCCGGCATGGCGGATTTTCGGCAGCAGCGCTTCGGGATCGGCAACCGACAATTCCAGGTGCTCGGCGGCAATACGGTTGGCAATTTCGCAGGCTTGATCCAGGCTCTCGACCTTGATCAGGGCACCACGGGTTTCCAGGGAAATGCGCACCATGTCGGCCCGCTCCAGACTGCCGAGCAGTTTGTTCAGGCTGGCTTCCACCGCATCAAGGAAGGCGGCATCCGGTGACAGCAGGATCGATTGGGCGTCCTCGTCGTGTTCGGCCTGGGAGAACAGATCCATGGCGATCCAGTCCGGGTCGGTCTGACCATCGCAAACCACCAGGATTTCCGAGGGTCCGGCGATCATGTCGATACCAACCTGGCCGAACACCGCACGCTTGGCGGTAGCCACGTAGATATTGCCGGGGCCGACGATCTTGTCCACCTGCGGAACACTCTCGGTGCCATAGGCCAGCGCTGCCACAGCCTGGGCGCCGCCAATGCTGAATACCCGGTCAACCCCGGCCAGACAGGCGGCAGCCAGTACCAGTTCATTGATCTCGCCACGCGGGGTCGGGACCACCATGACCACTTCCGGCACCCCGGCAACCTTGGCCGGAATCGCGTTCATCAGTACCGAGGACGGATACGAGGCCTTGCCACCCGGCACATACAGACCAACCCGATCCAGCGGGGTGATTTTCTGGCCAAGCACGGTGCCGTCGGCTTCGGTGTAGCGCCAGGAGTCCTGACGCTGGTGTTCGTGATAGCTGCGCACCCGCTCGGCGGCCACTTCCAGGGCCTGACGCTGTTCGGGGGAAATGCGCTCCAGCGCCAGCTCCAGCCGGGCCCGGTCCAGGGTCAGATCGGCCATGCTGCTTGCGTCCAAAGCATCGAACCGGGCGGTGTATTCGACCACTGCGGCATCACCGCGCTGGCGCACGGCGGCAATGATTTCCTCGACCCGCTCGTTGACCGCCTTGTCCGACACCCCTTCCCAGGCCAGCAGCGCATCCAGATGATGGTTGAAATCGGCCTGATTGGCGTTCAGACGGGCGATTTTCAACGGTGCGCTGCTCATGGGTGATTACCTTTGCGTTGGGAATAATTCGGGTGACCGGTCAGCCGGCACGCTGTTCGACAGCCTGCCCCAGTTGCTCAATCAGAGCGGTGATCCGGGCATGCTTCATCTTCATCGAAGCCTTGTTGACGATCAAGCGCGAACTGATGGTGGCGATCAGTTCCTGCGGCTCCAGGCCGTTGGCCTTGAGCGTGTTGCCGGTGTCGACCACGTCAATGATCTTGTCGGCCAGGCCAACCAGCGGTGCCAGCTCCATCGAACCGTACAGCTTGATCACTTCAACCTGGCGGCCCTGTTCGGCGTAATAGCGCTTGGCGACATTGACGAACTTGGTCGCCACCCGCAGCCGGCCCTTGGGCTCTGGCGTATTGACCGGCCCTGCGGTCATCAGCTTGCAGTTGGCGATTTTCAGATCCAGCGGCTCGTACAGGCCCTGGCTGCCGTACTCCAGCAGCACGTCCTTGCCGGCCACACCCAGATCGGCGGCGCCGTGCTCGACATAGGTCGGCACGTCGGTGGCGCGCACGATCAGCAGGCGTACGTTCGGGTCGCTGGTGGTGAAGATCAGCTTGCGGCTTTTCTCCAGGTCCTCGACCGGCTCGATCCCGGCCTGCTTGAGCAGTGGCAGGGTGTCGTCGAGGATGCGCCCTTTGGACAGGGCGATGGTCAGTGTCTGGCTCATGCGGGCTCTCTCAGAACAGTCTCAGGCCGGCACCCGGCGGATGATCGCGCCCAGTGACTGCAATTTCTCTTCGATGCACTCGTAACCACGGTCGATGTGGTAAATGCGGTCGACCAGGGTGTCACCTTCGGCGACCAGACCGGCAATGACCAGACTGGCCGAGGCGCGCAGGTCGGTAGCCATGACCGGTGCGCCCTTGAGCCGCTCGACCCCGGTAATGATCGAGGTGTTGCCCTCGACCAGAATATGGGCGCCCATGCGGTTCATTTCCTGGCAGTGCATGAAGCGGTTCTCGAACACGGTTTCGATCACCGTACCGGTCCCCTCGGCCACTGCATTCATGGCCACGAACTGGGCCTGCATGTCGGTCGGAAAGGCCGGATAGGGTGCGGTGCGCAGGTTGATCGCCTTGGGCCGGTTACCCTTCATGTCCAGGCTGATCCAGTTTTTGCCGGTATCGATCTGGGCACCGGCTTCTTCCAGCTTGAGCAGTACCGCTTCAAGAATCGACTCGTCGGTATCCTTGAGCTTGACCCGGCCCCGGGTCGCAGCCGCAGCCACCAGATAAGTGCCGGTCTCGATCCGGTCAGGCATCACGCTGTGACGGGCAGCACCCAGACGCTCAACCCCTTCCACCACAATGGTGTCGGTGCCATGGCCCTTGATGTTGGCGCCCATGGCGATCAGGCAGTGGGCCAGATCGACCACTTCCGGCTCGCGCGCGGCGTTTTCGATCACGGTACGGCCCTTGGCCAGGGTCGCGGCCATGAGAATGTTCTCAGTACCGGTCACGGTCACGGTGTCGAAGAAGATATGCCCGCCGCGCAGCCCGCCTTCCGGTGCTCGAGCCTTGATATAGCCACCGTCAACCTCGATCTGCGCGCCCATGGCTTCGAGCCCGCGAATGTGCAGGTCTACCGGCCGGGTCCCGATGGCACAGCCACCAGGCAGCGCAACTTCGGCATAGCCGAAATGGGCAACCATCGGGCCCAGTACCAGAATCGAGGCGCGCATGGTCTTGACCAGTTCATAGGGCGCTACCAGGCTGCTGATGCTGCGTGGGTCTACCTCGACATTCAACCGTTCATCGACCACCGGCTGCACACCCATGCGCCCGAACAGCTCGATCATGGTGGTGATATCGTGCAGATGCGGCAGATTGCAGATGGTTACCGGGCCGTCAGCCAACAGGGTTGCGGCCAGGATCGGCAGGGCCGAGTTCTTGGCTCCGGAAATGCGAATTTCACCGTCCAGTCGGTTGCCGCCGGTGATGATCAGTTTGTCCATACGGTATCTCTTGGTTAGGCGCCGCTCAGGCGCGGCTGGCCCAGGCTTGGCGGGTAAAGAACTTCATGGTCACCGCATGGATTGCACCGCTCTGGATCTGGTCGTTGAGCAATGCGTAAATCTGTTGCTGGCGTTTGACCGGCGACAACGCCGCAAGGCTGTCACTGATCACGTTGAGCTGAAAATTGCAGCCTTCGCCTTCCACTTCGACCTGGGCGTCGGCCAGGCTGGACTCGATAAGCTGCTTGACTTCACTGGCCTGCATTTACATCTCTCCACTGCGGCATGACCGCAAAACTTCGATTGTCGACTGGCGCGCCTCAGGCGTCCAGCCATTCATCCAACCCATAGACTTCAGCCATGCTGCGCAGACCAGCGGGCATGCCTTCAACCTTGAGTTCGACCGAGCGCTCTTTCAGAGCCCGCGCCGCTACCAGCAGCAGTGACAGGCCGACACTGTTGGCACGCTCGACCTGGGACAGGTCCAGCACCACGCTCTGCTGGACATGGCGCATGGCGGCGATGATTTGCTCACGCAGGTCCTTGGCGGTGTCGAAGTCAAGATTGCCTTCGACCACCCAGCGACCGGGCTGGGCGCGGCTCTCAATCAGCTTGGCTTTCACTCGGCGGCCCCATTGTTTTCAAGGGTTTCGGCGATCACGCCGCCCCAACCGTCGATCACTGCGTCGAGATTGTTGCGGTTGGCCTGCATGGCCTGGGCGAACTGATCACGGAACAGCAGGCCGATGTTGATGCCTTCAACGATCACATTGCGCATCATCCATTTGCCGTCGACCAGGGCCATGGTGTAGTTGACCTGATAGACGTTGCCGCTGGCAGTGTGGATTTCCATGGTCACGTTGGTCCGGTCCGGACGCTGCTGATCACGCGCGGTCGGCGGCAACACCTTGACTTCGCCACTGTTGAACTCCAGCAGAGCGTTGCCATAGAACTGCACCAGGCTGCGCTTGAAGGTGTCAACGAAGCGCTCGATCTGCTCGTCGGTCGCGTTGCGGCTGAAACGCACGGTCATCACGCTGCGGGCAATGCCCTGGTAATCGATGACCGGCTCAAGAATTTCGTTCAGGCCGTTCAAAAAGGCCTCGGAATCCTGCTTGTACAGCTCACGATTGGCGTCCAGCACCTCAAGCACCCGCTTGGAGGAGTCCTCAACGATCTGATACGGCGTAGCACTAGCCTGAGCCAGCACCGGCAGGCTGCACAGCAGAGCAAAGAAAGTGGTGAGTATGGCTCGCATCGGTTACTCCAGTTTTTAGTCGTCGTTACTGACCGTATTGAACAGGAAACGGCCAATCAGTTCCTCCAGCACCATGGCGGACTGGGTATCGTAGATCTCGCTGCCGTCAACCAGGAAGTCGTCTTCGCCACCCACGCTGATGCCGATATATTTCTCGCCCAGCAGCCCGGCGGTAAGGATTGAGGCGGAGCTGTCGGCTGGCAGGGTGTCGATATCGCCACGAATAGCCATCTCCACCCGGCCGGTGTAGCGGTCTTTGTCGAACTCGATGGCGGTAACCTGACCGATGGTAACCCCGGCCATGGTGACTCGGGCCCGAGTGGTCAGGCCGGAGATGTTGTCGAAGTGGGCATGCACCTTGTAGGTGTCCCCGGTGGCGTTCACGGTCAGACCACTGACACGCAGGGCCAGCACCAGCAAGGCCAATACGCCGATCAGGATGAACAGGCCAACGGTCAATTCCAGAGTACGGGTACGCATGATCGGTTTCCTTGGCTGATCAGAACATCAAAGCTGTAAGAATGAAATCAAGGCCGAGTACGGCCAACGAGGCATAAACTACGGTACGGGTGGTCGCCCGGCTGATACCCTCGGAAGTCGGCTCGCAGTCATAACCCTGGAATACCGCAATCCAGGTCACTACGAAGGCGAACACCACGGCCTTGGTCAGACCGTTGAGCACATCATGAGTAAACTGCACCGAGTTCTGCATGTTTGCCCAATAGGAGCCGGAATAAACTCCGAGCCAGTCCACGGCGACCATGGCGCCACCCCAAATGCCAACGACGCAGAAAATCAGCGCCAGCAATGGCATGGAAATAAAACCGGCCCACAGACGCGGCGCAATCACGTATTTGAGCGGGTCAACGCCGATCATTTCCATGCTCGACAACTGCTCGGTAGCCTTCATCAGGCCGATCTCAGCGGTCAGCGCAGAACCGGCACGACCGGCGAACAGCAAGGCGGTCACTACCGGCCCCAGCTCACGCAGCAGTGTCAGTGCAACCATCTGGCCGACGGCCTGTTCGGAACCGTAGTCCTTGAGGATGTTGTAGCCCTGCAGGGCCAGCACCATGCCGATGAACAGACCAGACACCACGATGATCGCCAGCGACAGCACACCCACGGCATAAAGCTGCTTGACCAGCAACTGGAAGCCGTTGCCAAAACGCGAGCGGCCGACCAGCGCGTTAAACAGAAACACCCCGGAACGGCCCGTCGCAGCCAGTACATCCAGACCTGAACGGCCGATCAGGGCCACCCGATCGATCATAGTCTTCACGCCTTGCGATCTCCTTTGAGCAGGTCATCCATATAACGGCTCGCCGGGAAGTGGAACGGCACCGGACCGTCCGGTTCACCCTTCATAAACTGGCGAATGCGTGGATTGTCCGAATTCATCAGCTCGTCCGGGCGCCCGTGACCCAGCACCTGGGTATCACCAACCACATAGATGTAGTCAGCGATGCTGGCGGTTTCGGTCAGGTCGTGGGAGACCACAATGCTGGTCAATCCCAGCGCGTCGTTGAGCAACCGGATCAGACGCACCAGCACGCCCATGGAGATCGGGTCCTGGCCGACGAATGGCTCGTCGTACATCATCAACTGCGGGTCCAGGGCAATCGCCCGGGCCAGTGCCACCCGCCGTTTCATGCCCCCGGACAACTCATCGGGCATCAGGCCAATGGCACCGCGCAACCCCACCGCCTGCAACTTCAGCAGCACGATGTCACGGATCATGTCTTCAGGCAGATCGGTATGCACCCGCAACGGGAAGGCGACGTTCTCGAACACCGACAGATCAGTAAACAATGCGCCACTCTGGAACAGCATGCCCATGTGCTCACGGGCCCGGAACAGGGCATCGCGCCCCAACTCGGGAATATTCTGACCATTGACCAGGATTTTGCCGCCATCCGGGCGTAACTGCGCGCCGATCAGACGCAAAAAAGTGGTCTTGCCGCAACCGGACGGGCCCATGATGGCCGTTACCTTGCCACGCGGGATACGGATATTGACCCGATCAAAGATGATCCGGTCGCCGCGCCTGAACGTGACGTCTTGCAGCTCGACGATGTAATCCGAAAACTCGGTCATAGAGGGACTCAGCCTTAAGTCTGGACGGATGTCGGCTAAAATGAACGCGGTAATATACCAGCTCCCCCCGCCCGGCCCAAGCCGCGCAACATCCACTTACCGATTATGCCCGCCGTGGCGGGCAGGGTCATAGCGCCAGAGCTGGTGAGTTGTCGCTCACAAACCGCTATACTGGCGCGCTAACCTGAATACCGATGGCGAGTTCATGTCCGATTTTGATTACATTGCCTCCGCCAGGCGCACCATTAGCCTCGAACGCGATGCGGTCGACAGCCTGCTGGCGCGCCTGGACGACACCTTTATTCGAGCCTGCGAGACCCTTCTGGCCTGTACCGGCCGGATCGTGGTAACCGGCATGGGCAAATCCGGCCATATCGGCCGCAAACTCGCCGCCACCCTGGCCAGCACCGGATCGCCGGCATTTTTCGTCCACCCCGGTGAAGCCAGCCATGGCGACATGGGCATGATCACCAGCGAAGATGTGGTGATCGCCCTGTCCAACTCCGGCAATACCGCCGAGGTCGTCACCCTGCTGCCCTTGATCAAGCGCCTGGGCGCACCACTGATCAGCCTGACCGGCAACCCCGAGTCGACCCTGGCCGAAGCCGCGGTGGCCAACCTCAACACCGGCGTCGAGCAGGAAGCCTGCCCGCTCAACCTGGCCCCGACCTCCAGCACTACTACCGCACTGGTCATGGGCGACGCCCTGGCCATCGCCCTGCTTGAGGCGCGCGGCTTCAGCGCCGAAGACTTCGCCTTCTCGCATCCGGGCGGTAGCCTGGGCCGGCGCCTGTTGCTGCTGGTTGACGACATCATGCATGCCGGCGAGCGCATGCCGCTGGTCAGCCCCGACACACCGCTGCGCGATGCCCTGCTGGAAATGACCCGCAAAGGCCTGGGCCTGACCGGGATCGTCGACGCCGAAGGCAAACTGGCCGGGATCTTCACTGACGGCGATCTGCGCCGCACCCTGGACCATGATGTCGACCTGCGCAGCGCCAGCATTGCCCAGGTCATGACCCCGCGCAGCAAGACCGTGCGCAAGGGCATTCTCGCTGCCGAAGCTCTGAAAGTAATGGAAGACGCCAAGATCAGCGGACTGTTCGTGGTCGACACCGAAGGCCGCCCGGTTGGCGCGCTGAACATGCACGATCTGCTGCGCGCGGGGGTAGTATGAACCTGAGTCACTCACAACTGCTTGAACGGGCCCAGCAGATCCGCCTGGCGATTTTCGATGTCGATGGCGTCCTGACCGATGGCCGGCTGTTCTTCATGCCCGACGGCACCGAGTTCAAGTCGTTCAACACCCTCGACGGCCACGGTATCAAGATGCTGATCGCCTCCGGCGTCGAGGTTGCAATCATCAGCGGCCGCCAGTCGCCACTGGTTGAGCGACGCGCCGCCAACCTTGGCATTCGCCACCTGATCCAGGGCCGCGAAGACAAGCTCAACGCACTGGCGGAACTGCGCCAGCAGGTACCGGTCGAACTGTCTCAGATAGCCTTTCTCGGCGATGACCTGCCAGACTTGCCGGTGATCCGCCGGGTCGGCCTTGGCATGGCGGTAGCCACTGCCGACAGCTTCGTTCGCGAGCAGGCCCACGGCATCACCCAAGCTTGTGGTGGCGCTGGTGCCGCCCGGGAATTCTGTGAACTGATCATGCACGCCCAGGGCACCCTGGACAGTGCAAGGGCCGCCTACCTGTGAAATTGCAACTGCCCCGCTACCTGCTAACCGGCGCGCTGGCCATCCTGGCTACCGTGGTGGCATTGGCTGTGGGCTATTGGAACATCGGCCTGTCGCGTTACACTCCGGCACCGCTGGTCACTGACCCGGCCCAGCCGGATTTCTTCATGGAAAATCCGCGCATTCTGCAGCGCAATGAAGAAGGCCGACCGCGCTACCGCCTGGAAAGCGAACAGGCCCGCCACCTGGCCAGCAACGACAGTACCGAACTAAGCGCTCCGCGCCTGCTGTTCTATCGTGAAGGCGAGGCACAACCGTGGGAAACCATTTCCCGCAAGGCCTATACCTACGATAACGCCGACCGGGTCGAACTGGTCGGCGATGTGCAGATCGAGCAGCGCCTGCCCGGCCAGCCGCGGCGCAAGCTGAGCACAGAGGCATTGACCGTGTTTCCGCCCCGTGATTACGCGGAAACCGACCAGGACGTTAAAATCGAGGCTGCCCGCGGCGTCACTACCGCCACCGGCATGCAGCTATACTTCAACGACGGCCGCGTAACGCTGCTGTCCAATGTACGAGGCCAACATGAGGTGCGCTAACCCTCTGCTGCTCACTGCACTACTGCTTACCCCTTCGCTGCCTGCGCTGGCACTGCCGAGCGACAGCGAACAACCGATTCGCATCCAGGCCAACAGCGCCACCCTGGATGATCGCAACAACACTGCGGTCTACACCGGCAACGTGATTGTCACCCAAGGCACCATGCGCCTGACCGGCAACCGGGTGACGCTCAATACCGATGCCAATGGCGAGGTCAGCAAAATCGTCTCGGTCGGCAGCCCGGCCACTTACCGGCAGACCCCCCGCGAAGGCCAGACGCCGATCAACGCCCGCGGTCTGACCATCGAATATCACGCCGATGTCGAACGCATCATCCTGATCGAGCAGGCCTTCCTCGAACAGGACAGCAACACCTTCCGCGGCGAATACGTCACTTATGACATTCAGCGCCAGGTAGTCGATGCCGGCCGGGCACCGGGCGCCAGCGGCCCCAGCGCCAGTGGCGACGAACGCATCGAAATCATCATTCAGCCGCGCAGACGCAGCGAGTAAGCCAGCCATGACAACCCTAGAGGCGCGCCACCTGGCCAAGGCCTACAAGGCCCGCAAGGTGGTCCGGGATATCTCGGTCACCATCAACAGCGGCGAGATCGTCGGCCTGCTGGGCCCCAATGGCGCCGGCAAGACCACCAGCTTCTACATGATCGTCGGACTGGTAAAGGCCGACGAAGGGCATATCCTGATCGACGGCAAGGACATCACCGCCCTGCCAATGCACGGCCGCGCCCGTCAGGGGATCGGCTATCTGCCCCAGGAAGCCTCGATCTTCCGCAAGCTGTCGGTAGCCGACAACATCATGGCGATTCTGGAAACCCGCAAAGACCTGAACCGCAAGGGCCGGCTGGGCAAACTCGACGCCCTGCTGCGCGAGTTCCACATTCACCACCTGGCCGACACCAAGGGCATGAGCCTGTCCGGCGGCGAGCGCCGCCGCGCCGAAATCGCCCGGGCCCTGGCCAGCGAACCCAAGTTCGTACTGCTTGACGAACCTTTCGCCGGGGTCGATCCGATTTCGGTCAACGACATCAAACAGATCATCCAGCATTTGCGTGACAAGGGGATCGGCGTGCTGATCACCGACCACAATGTGCGCGAAACTCTCGACATCTGCGACAAGGCCTATATTGTCAACGACGGCCATATCATCGCTGAAGGTGACGCTGAAGCTGTGCTGTCCAACCAGTTGGTCAAAGATGTCTATCTTGGGCACACCTTCCGCCTGTAAAAGCGCACACATTTCAGGCATGCTAGAGGCCTGTACGGTTTATTGGTTAACACCCGCCGCACAGGCCGACAGGGAGGGTGGGCCTGGCCTCGGAATGGTTAGACTCAGCGCATAAGGTATTTCGCCAAACAATGAAACCCACGCTCGTCCTCAAGATGGGGCAGCAGCTGACCATGACCCCTCAGCTGCAGCAGGCCATTCGACTACTCCAGCTATCCAGCCTCGATCTTCAACAAGAGGTTCAAGAGGCCATGGAGGCCAATCCGCTGCTGGAAATGGCCGACGATGGCGATGACGACTATCCCAGCGCCAGCCAGGAAAACGGCCTCGACAGCGACGACGCACCAGCAGTCACTCTGCCCGAGCCAGTCGAGCTTGACTCCATCAGCCCGCACAGCGACGACGAAGGCAACTGGAACGAACAGATCCCCAACGAGCTGCCGGTCGATACCCAATGGGAAGATGTCTACCAGACTTCGGCCAGCTCACTGCCCAGCAACGATGACGAAGACTGGGACTACACCTCGCGCACCGGCACCGGCGAAACCCTGCAGAGCCACCTGGAATGGCAGCTCAACCTGCTGCCGATGTCCGATACCGACCGCATGATCGCCACGGCCCTGATCGATGCGATCAACGCCGACGGCTATCTTGAAGAAACCCTTGAAGAGATTCTGGCCTCCTTCGATCCGGAACTGGAGATCGAACTGGACGAGGTCGAAATGGTCCTGCACCGCATTCAGCAATTCGAACCGGTCGGCATTGCCGCCCGCGACCTGAGCGAATGCCTGCTGCTGCAACTGCGCCAGTTGCCAAGCGACACCCCACTGCTCGAACAGGCGATGAAGGTGGTCAAGGATCACCTGGAACTGCTCGGCAACCGCGACTTTGCCCAGTTGATGCGCCGCACCCGGCTCAAGGAAGACCAGTTGCGGGTGGTCATCGCCCTGATCCAGACCCTGAACCCGCGCCCAGGCGCGGAAATCGCCTCTGGCGAGCCGGAATACGTGATCCCCGACGTGATCGTGCGGCGCGACAACCAGCGCTGGATCGTCGAACTGAACCAGGATGCCGTGCCCAAGGTCCGGGTCAACGGCCACTACGCCTCGATGGTACGCCGAGCCGACAGCAGCGAAGACAACACCTACCTGCGCAACCACCTGCAGGAAGCCCGCTGGTTCATCAAGAGCCTGCAGAGCCGCAACGAAACCCTGATGAAAGTTGCCAGCCAGATCGTCGAGCATCAGCGCGGGTTCCTCGAGCACGGCGAAGAAGCCATGAAGCCTCTGGTCCTGCACGACATCGCCGAAGCGGTAGGCATGCATGAATCGACCATCTCGCGGGTCACCACCCAGAAATACATGCATACCCCGCGCGGAATCTTCGAGCTGAAGTACTTTTTCTCCAGCCACGTCAGTACCAGCGAGGGCGGCGAGTTCTCCTCCACCGCTATCCGGGCACTGATCAAAAAGCTGGTTGCAGCGGAAAACCCGAAGAAACCATTGAGCGACAGCAAGATCGCTGGTTTACTTGAAGAACAGGGGATCCACGTAGCCCGACGGACCATCGCAAAGTATCGCGAGTCATTGAACATCGCCCCGTCGAGCGAACGAAAGCGTTTGGTTTAACCCATACAGATCAATGAATTCGGTAGTAACAAGTGGCAACATGGGTACCACACCGGTACCCGGTAACAACAGCCAACCAGGAGAAGCCGTATGCAACTAAACATTAGCGGTCATCAACTCGACGTCACCGAATCCCTGCGCGACTACATCAACGAAAAAATGGCCCGCCTTGAGCGGCACTTCGACAGGATCACCAATGTTCAGGTGACCCTGGAAGTCGAGAAGCTGCGCCAGAAGGTCGAAGCCACCCTGCACATCGCCGGGGGCGAAGTGGTCGCCAACGCCGAGCACACGGATATGTATGCAGCGATTGATTTGCTTACCGACAAGCTCGACCGGCAGCTGATCAAGCACAAGGAAAAACACCTGGATCGCCAACAAGGCGCCAACGACCGTTAATCCCGGCCCAACAGAGTCATGCAAATAACCCACATACTGACCCCCGAGCGCACCTTCTCCGGTGTGCAAGGGGGCTCGAAGAAACGTGTGCTGGAGCTGATCGGCAAGCTGATTGCCCAGCACACCGACCTCGACGCCGACACTATCTACGAAAACCTGATTGCCCGGGAAAAGCTGGGTTCGACCGGCTTCGGCCACGGCATCGCCATTCCCCACTGTCGGCTCACCGGCTGCGAACAGGCCGTTGGCGCCTTGCTGCAACTGGAAAGCAAGATCGATTACGACGCTCTGGACGGCGAACCGGTAGACCTGATTTTCGTATTGCTGGTCCCCCAGGAAGCCACCGAGCAACACCTGCAGATTCTCAAGATGCTGGCCGAAAAGCTTGACCAGGCCGAGCTGCGCGAAGCACTGCGCAAGGCTCCGGACGCCAGCAGCCTGTACCAGACAATGGTCGGCAGCGACGGGAGCTAAACATGCGTCTGGTTGTGGTCAGTGGCCGTTCCGGCTCAGGCAAGAGTACCGCCCTACACCTGCTGGAAGACAACGGCTACTACTGCATCGACAACTTGCCAGCCGGCCTGCTGCCAGAGCTGGCCAAGGAAGCCAACAACACCGAGCTGAACCTGCCCAAGGTGGCAATCAGCATCGATGCGCGCAACCTGCCCAGCGACCTGCGGCGCTTCCCCGAGTTGCTCAAGCAGGTCCGTGACGCCGGCATTCGCTGCGATATTCTGTTCCTTGCCGCCACCGACGAAGTGCTGATCAAGCGCTTCTCCGAGACCCGGCGCAAACACCCTCTGACCGACAGCAGCCACTCGCTGGCCGAGGCCATCGCCGAAGAACTGCGCCTGCTTGAGCCGATCATCGACCTGGCCGATCTCAAGATCGACACCAGCCACCTGACCCTCTATCAGCTGCGCGAACAGCTCAAGCAGCGGCTGCTCGGCAGCGATGCCAAGCAGCCCTCGATTCTGATTCAGTCATTTGGTTTCAAACGCGGCGTGCCGGTCGATGCCGACCTGGTTTTTGACGTGCGCTGCCTGCCCAACCCGTACTGGAATCCTGACCTGCGGCCCTATTCGGGCAAGGACCAGCCGGTCTGCGAGTTCCTTGAGGCCCAGCCGGATGTTCAGGAAATGTACCAGGACATCTTCCAGTTCCTGCAAAAATGGCTGCCGCGCTATGCCGCCGGCGAGCGCAGCTACATGACCATCGCTATCGGCTGCACCGGCGGCCACCACCGCTCGGTCTACCTGGCCGAACGTCTGGCCCGGGAACTGGGCGACACCAGCACCAACAACCTTATCCTCCGTCATCGCGACCTGCCCTGACCATGCCGACTACCCGCGTTCAAATCATCAACAAACTCGGCCTGCACGCCCGCGCAGCCGCCAAATTCGTCGGCGTCGCCAGCCGCTACGGCTGCCAGGTAAAAATCGGTCAGAATGAACAAAGCCAGGTCGATGGCAAAAGCATCATGCAAGTGATGATGCTCGCCGCCAGCAAAGGCAGCGAAGTCAGCATCACCTGCGAAGGAGAACAGGCCGAGCAGGCTATGGAAGAACTGCTGGCCCTGATCAATGATTATTTTGGCGAGGGTGAATAGATTCAGGCACTGAAGCCGGGGCCTACGCGCCGCCCACCGTCATCCCATCCACCAACCAGCTCCCGGTCAGATAGTTGCCGCGCCGCTCCACATCGCTGCCAACACAGCGCAATTGACGGAACATATCGCGCAGATTACCGGCAATGGTGACCTCCTTGACCGGATGCACGATCTGGCCATTTTCGACCCAGAACCCACCAGCACCCCGTGAGTAGTCACCGGTCACCCCGTTGACACCCTGCCCCATCAATTCCGTCACCAGCAGCCCCGTGCCCATTTCCGCCAACAGCGCATTCAGATCGCCGGCATTGCTGGTAATGTGCAGATTGTGAACCCCGCCGGCATTGGCCGTACTGGGCAGACCGAGCTTGCGTCCGGAATAGCTGCTGAGCATCCAGCTCTTGAGTACCCCATCCTCGACGAAGGCCTGCTCCCGAGTGGCCAGCCCCTCGCCATCGAAAGCCGCACTACCCAATGCCCGCAGCAGATGCGGGCGCTCATCGACCGTCACCCAGGCAGGGAACAGCGGCTTGCCGAGGGCATCAAGCAGAAAGGTCGACTGGCGATACACCGCACCACCGGCAATCGCCCCCATCAGGCTGCTCAGCAGACCGGCGGCCTGATCGGCCACAAACAGCACCGGCACCTTGGCGGTCTTGATCGAGCGCGCCCCGATCCGCGCCAACGCCCGTTCGGCCGCCTTGCGCCCCAGAGCATCGGCCGCAGGCAACAGCTCAGCCTGGCGATCAACGCCATACCAGTAGTCGCGCTGCATACCCTCATCGCTGTTGCTGATCATTACCGCCGAAACACTGTGACGGGTACCGAGCGAACTGCCAATAAACCCATGGCTATTGCCATACACCCGGCAACCCTGCTGACTGCTGACGTGAGCCCCGTCGCTGACCAGCCGGGTATCCAGCGCCAACCCGGCCGCCTCGCAGGCCAGCGCCCGCTCAATGGCCTGTTCAGCGCTCAGTTGCCAGGGGTGGTAAAGGTCCAGATCCGGCAGATCCCTGGCCATCAGCTCAGGATCACCAAGCCCGGCATAGGGGTCTTGTGAAGCATGCCGGGCAATCGCCAGCGCCGCTTCCACTGCTGAACGAATCGCCCCATCGGAGGTATCCGAAGTGCTGGCCGAGCCCTTGCGCTGGTCCAGATAAAGAGTGATACCAAAGCCCTGATCACGATTGAACTCGACCGTTTCCACCTCGCCCTGACGCACGCCAACCGACAGCCCGGTATTCTGGCTGACCGCCACCTCACAGGCCGACGCGCCCTGGCGGCGAGCCTCGTCGAGAATAAAGGCCACACGCTGCTCCAGATGCAGGCGCAAGCCTTGGGGATCGTCGTGTTGTACGGCGGGATTGGCAGTCATGTCACCTCCTGATAATCAGGCCCCTAGTCTACCCCATCCAGAGCCGGACAGCCGTCCCGCAACCGGGTATCATATTGGCTGATTCAATACCAACGGTATCACGATGACCGAGTTTCACGATGAACAGCAGTTTGATGAGGACGAAGGCGTCAGCAAGAGTCAGGTCAAGCGCGAACTGCAAGCCCTGCGCGACCTGGGCCAACGCCTGCTCGAGCTCAAGCCGGAACAACTGGCCAAGCTCGAACTGACCGACAAACTGCGCCTGGCACTGGCCGAAGCCCACAGGCACACCGCCCGTGGCGCGCTCAAGCGCCACATGAGCTTTGTCGGCAAGCTGATGCGTGATCAGGATATCGAAGCGATCCAGGCCTTTGTCGACCGTCTGGACAGCAGCAGCCAGGCCCACGCCCAGCACTTCCACCAGCTCGAACGCTGGCGCGACCGCATCCTCAGCGGCAACCCGGACGAACTGGAAGCCTTCATCAGCAGCTATCCCCAGGCCGCCAGCGAGCGCCAGACTCTACGCCAACTGACCCGTCAGGCAGCCAAGGAAGCCAAGGAAAACAAACCACCAGCCGCCGCCCGCAAGGTCTTCAAGCTGATCAGAACGCTGGTTGAAGAGTAAGCACAGCCGTCCCGAATAACTCGTTTATTCGGGAACTGGGCAACGAAGAGCGCTTCATCCACGCAGCGCCGCCTCGATCGCAGCAATGTCGATCTTGCGCATTTGCATCATCGCCTCGAAAACACGCTTGGCCGTAGCGGGATCGGGGTGCATGAGCGCCTGGGTCAGGACAACCGGCGTTATCTGCCAAGACAACCCCCACTTATCCTTACACCAACCACATTCGCTTTCCTGGCCACCGTTTCCAACAATCGCATTCCAATAACGGTCCGTCTCCTCCTGGTCCGTGGTTGCGACCTGAAACGAGAACGCCTCACTGTGCGTGAACTCGGGACCACCGTTAAGCCCCAGACACGGGATACCCATAACGGTGAAATCAACAGTCAGCACATCCCCCTTCTTACCCGCCGGATAATCTCCCGGTGCGTAGAGGACTGCACCGACGGATGAGTCAGGGAAGGTATCCGCGTAGAAGCGCGCGGCCTCTTCCGCATCGCCGTCGTACCAAAGGCAGATGGTGGTCTTGGCTGGTGTTTTCATGTCTTTGCTCCTGTTCGGCTCTGGGTATCACACCTGGTAGTCGCACGGAGAAAGAGCGAATCGACATGCCCGGCAAAGAAATGAGCTACAACAACGCCTTGAGGGCTTCCAAACTATCGGGCCCGCCCGCCAGCCGCACACAACCCTTTGCCTCCTGCTCCCATGAAGCAGCAGAAGACAGATGCAGGTGAACAGCAACCCGTGACGCAATCTCTCCGCTTAGCAGACCGGCAGGCACCCAGATCCAGCCTGTATCACGCAGCACGTTGGGCACAGGACTGCCACAGACCGAACAAAAATCACTGCGGTAGCCGGTTGGTTTTTGAAATGAACTGATCCTGGATTCGCCGGCAACCCACCGGAAGCACTCTTGCCGCACAAACGTAGCGGCATTGGCTGTAGACCCAGTAGCCTGACGACACAGAGAACAATGACATTGATAGAGATTCGGCAGATCCCCTTCTATCTCAAAAGCCACCTCACCGCAGAGGCACACACCCTTCATGGATCATTAACTCCCTGCTATGCCTTTTGCTGCGCACGATGGTATGCAACAAGCGCATTGGCGTGACCATGACCAATGCTGTGCTCCGATTTAAGAAAAGCCACTTGCTCCATATGTTTACGCTCTTTCACAGAGTCAAGAATGGCAAACCAGTGAGCAACGGGCTTTCCATAGGCCTTCTCAATAGATGGAAAGTAAGAGGCAGGCCCTTTGACTTTCGTTTCGGCTGTCATATTGAGTCCTCAGGTTTTGGTGTAGGAAGCATAGCGGCAGGGGCGGAAGGCTGGTAGTTAACGTTCGGCTCTGGGGCTGCATGGAGCGAAGCGTAATGCAGCCCCTAGCAGCCGTTTGTTAAAACGACTTATCAGCACGCTCGAACTCTTTTAGCATTTTAATACCCATGTAAATTGCTTCATGCGCATGCCCTTCTGATATTTTTTGACCATGAATAGCAGCGTTGCATACCTTTAGAATGTAGTCGAATGAACTATGCAAACCTTGGCATTTAGGGTATTGATTAACAAATTCACGGAATAACTGCCTTGCAGACATGTATTTTGACTTCATTGATAGCGGATCAGCGGTCTGTGTTCGCTTTCCTAGAATCTCTCTAAGAGATTTCTCCAACTCTATTCTGAGCCTAGCAAGTGCAAAGTTAGGATCATTTCCTGATTGGTTAAGATAAGCTTCCAGCTCATCCTCCACTTCCTCAGGAGACTCCTGATTTTTCAATGTTGCATTAAGTTCTTCTTTTGCTTCCTGAACCTGCTCTCTTCCGGGAAAATGCACATTAACTGTTTGATTTACCGTGTTAGATATTGCAGTTATCATGTCACTACAAACATTAAGGAATTGTCGAGTCTCTCCTTTAAATTCTGCCACTTCAGTCTTAACCTGGGATATCTCTTTCTCAAAAGCCAGAAACTTTCCAAGACTTATCTTTTTGCCATAGGCAGAAGCAAGAAAAGATCGCTAAAACCAGTAATGTCAGCGAAGCAGTGCCGATATCTTCTTTTGGCGGAAAACCGATGCCATATAGCCCCATAAGAAAAAGCCCGACACCAACTAATCTACATAGAAATGGAAAAATGTCGAATAGAAATATTACTTTGAGTTTTTCCACCGAACTTCCTTGTTGTTTTAACGCCTGTAGCTGCGACAAATTGCGAGCGCAGCGAGTAATTTGTCCGACAGGCTACACTTGTTAGCCATTGCTAGAGTAGCCCTTACCCCAGGATGTTTGGGCAAAGCCAGCATCGTCAGCGAGCAGCAGCCGCAGTTTGTTTGAAAATGATCGACCAGTTAGATCAAAGTACTTGATAGTAACTGGAATCTCTGCCCCAGCGCTCCATGAGTCCGATTGACCAAGGTGCCAAAACGCATTCGAAGCAGACCGCCCATTTGCAAGGACGGGAATGTAGATATTGCTAAAGAAGCAGCGCTGCGCATCTACGGGAATTGCTTGTTGGATTGAAGCCGCCTTAACATGCGCTTCCTCTGCAATAAGTCGAATGTCACGGGCTGGTCGATTGCCCGTATTTTCAACTAGAAGGTTAAGGACAATACCACCCTCTCCGCCAGATACAGCAGTAATACGAGCCGTTACCAGAGGTCTATTAACTTGGCGCCATGAATAGACAGCAAAGAATAAAGACACAATTGCGATTGCTGATGAAAATATGCTGATGTAGATCGGTGTCATGATGTTCTCACGGAGCTATTCTGAGGGCTAACGCCGCGTTCTGCGGCAAATTTGGAGCGCAGCGAAAAATTTGTCCGGCAGCAGAGCATTGTTAGACCTGGATCTACAAAGGAGTAAGGTCGGAAAAAGATTCATCACTAGATAATCCTGAATGCCTTTTCATCATCAAGACCATCATAGCTCTGCAACCTCACCGCACTCTCAATCAATACGATTCTCGCTAGGTAGGCGGCATGCTTACGCTCAGCAGCAAATGACTCTAGCCTGTCGTAATGGGTGCCGTGCAGTATCTGTGATCGACCATGGTCATAGATGTCTTTTATTAATTGTTTTAAGGTTCGAGGTCGACTGCCTCCTATCACCTGTACATCGCCATCTGTACCGGTTAAGTGAACAACCATATCTCGAATGCCGACATTTTTTCCGCCACAACAGAGTACATCCAGGCAGGTTCCAAGCTTGGCCAATGCTATGGTATCACTTGATTCTCGGTTGCCCTCACCAAACCAATCTAAAGCCGTGGCCCATCGGTTGACAAGCTTAGGGTGCGGGTGATTCCCTGGATCGACCAACCCCTTTAGGATTGCTTCAAATGCCGGAATGATTTCATTCATATCAGTCAATGCTTGTACTACCCTTTCAGGGGATAGCGAAGGAAACCGCCCCCCGAGCACGCTTCCGGGTAACCAAAGGAACCCGTTCGTTTCGATTAAGCTATCGCTACCAACAGGCGGCAAACGCTCATCTTGCAGTGCCTGCTGGAGGAAACACTCGGGCGCACCAATTCCCAAAGAAACTGAGTCAAGTGCCGTCTTGCTGACGAGCCTAGCTAGTTTGCGTGAGAACTGACGCTCATACCCATAAATGGTTACTTCGACTAAGGCTGGACATGTTGAGACGGCCCTGTAAACGGCACCTGCCAACCCTTCCAATAGCGATTTGTCTTTAGGTTGCTGCAGAGCACTATTGAGAATTTCCTTCCAGCGATGATTCGCCTCTGGTTGGTTCAAATATCGGTCTTTTCCATTCTCGGGAAAGTCGACCTTATCTATCCAGTCAGCTCTACTTAAGATAGTTACTGGGCCGAGCGAGAAAGGGCCATTTCTCTCCATGCCCAAAGTCCACGCTGGGAAATAGTGCGTATGCTCATTGGTAATTTTCGCGAGCCTCTCTTCGATGAGCGATTTCAAGCTAGCGATCAAGTTGCCCGCGTCGATTCCATCAAAACCTAAAAATCTTTCCTCAGCATGCAGATCAGCAACTGCTTGGCGGACTATCTTATAGTATTCTTCGGGCTCGATCTTAAGTGAGTTCTTTGGTCGATTTTGATGGAGAGTGCTTGAGAACTGCCAGAGAGCTTCCCTTGCCTTCTGGGTAAAGTATCTCTGCATGCCGTTGTCGGCAGTTACAAAATCAGGAATGCCGACTTCTTCGGACCAAGGTTCCGCTCCCTTGTGCACGCGATCCAGCTCGTCCACTAAAGTCTTTAGCCCCGTCTTTAACTCCATTTTTCCTCGCTGAATATTCCATTGACTCTTGCTAGTCTACTGATGCTGGTCCTGCCCACGAAAAGTAGACACTGTTATGCGCATTTTCGCTCAAACTCTGCTGGGCTGATGTTGCCTAGAGCAGAGTGTCTCCGTTTACGGTTATAAAAAATTTCGATGTACTCGAAGATACCGGATCGAACCGCCTCGATGGAAGCATATTGCTCGGCATAGATCAGCTCGACCTTGAGCCGGCTGTAGAAGGACTCCATCACCGCGTTGTCCCAGCAGTTACCCTGGCGACTCATGCTGGGCAAGCAGCCCCGGGAGCGGACCATATCCAGATACTTCACCGAGCGGAATTGCACCCCTCGATCCGAGTGAATGATCAGCCCAGGCTGAAGGTCCCGGCTTGCAAACGCCATCCTGAGTGCACCCATCACCAACTTCTCCGTCATCGAGCTATCGAGCTATCGAGCTTCCAACCCACGATGGCCCGCGAATAGAGGTCCATCACCGTCGCCAGATAGAGCCAACGCCCGTTGACCCAGATATAGGTGATGTCTGTCACCCATTTTTGATTAGGCCCCTTCGCACAAAACCGGCGGCGCAGCAGGTTTTCTTCCACATTGGCCATTGTCGGGCTGGCGGAGCGGTAGTGAAAGCCTTTGCCATTACGCGCCCGAATGCCGCGTAAGCGCATGATGTTGGCTACGAGGTTCTTTGAGCAAGGCAGTCCCGCTGCCTTCAGTTCATCAACCAGCCTCGGGGCCCCGTAGCGGGCCTTATACTGCGCAAACAACTCAACCACCTTGCACTCAACCTTTTCGCGGTGTAGCTGCCTAGCGCAAGGTGGACGCTTCTACCACTTGTAGAAGCCTGACCGAGACACTGACAGAGCCCGACACATCAAGGTAACCGGGTATTGCCCCAGATACTCTGCAATGACGACGTACTTCACTCCTGGTGCTTCGCAAAGTACGCCGCAGCCTTTTTTAGGAATTCATTTTCCTTCCGAGCTTCATTCAGCTCACGCTTGAGGCGGCGTACCTCTTCTGATTCCTTCCTGGAATAATCAACACCATCCATCGTGTTGAACTGCTTTTCAGACAGACGAGTGAACTGTCGGCGCCAGTTGTAGATCTGGCCGGGATGCAGCTCCAACTCCTTGGCAACCGATGCCGCCGTATTGCCGGGCTGGTCTGCTCGGCGTACGGCTTCCCGGCGAAATTCCTCAGTATATGCGTGCCGCTTCTTGGCCATGTCACACCTCCTGCTAGGGGCTACCTAACTATAGAAGGTGTCTACTGCTCATGGGTAACTCGGATGCCTAACGCCTTACACACCGGTTTGGTATAGTTGGCAGTTTTTTTGCGCAAGCGAAAAAGGTGACGAATTTACCAAATCCGCGTGCTGTAACTTGTTAGGCATTTTGTAGCTGTTCAAGAAGCTCACCTTCTATTTCTTTTAGCATAAATTCCTCGTTATCTAAAAACCATTTTAGAGAGATAAATTCCAGCCCTAATCTTCCAACATAGTGCTCAGATGCAATATAAAAAAAGGGCTCTTCATAGCCATCAATCATCTTAGAAAAAATAAATCCTGCATCTTCAGACATCACGATATCTAGATCGTAACCAATGCTTTTAAACATCGACTTAAGAATAGAACCATCAACAACAACAAATAAGTACACCTCACCAGCTAAAAAACGGTACAAAGAAGCAGCATCTTTTATAGATAGCGTAAATGGATAGTAATTATCCCATCGACCATCAGTTTTGGCTTGGTTTAGCATATAAACCAAAGGCTCTTCAATTCCGTTGAATAGATTATCATAGTCGGTAACTACCCCTGTTTGAATGCCCACATAGTGCAGCCCTGGCTCAGGGCAAACCCTGCAGAACTTATCATCAAAAAGGGAACGAATAACCTCATTTATTGCTGAGTTATGATGTTTCTCTTCTTCTGGGAATGCCACACGTTTCATGCTGTCTAGGCCACCAATCGACCCTACATCGCTTTCAAAATAACTATGTATTTTATCTATTGACTCAATTTGTCGCTTTACTCGCTTATTCGTGTTTGAACTAGACTTAACCTCAATCACATGAGGGTCACTTGCACCTAGAAGGCAAATATCACCATGCCTTATCGAGTTGGTGATATCACAAAGGATAGCAGGAACATTGTGCTCAGTGGCACTCATGACTAATTGCCATTCCTTCTCTATTCCTTCTTTCCCACCAATATACCCAGACGTTTTTTTTATTTCTGGTGAATCCACTTCAAAGATAAGCCGCTTGAGATTCCATTTACTAACGTACTTAAAAACAATGCCATCACCAAAACATCTCCAAACGTAAAGCAGGAATTTATAGCCAGATAATGATTTCTTTACGCTTGAAATCTTTGATTTAATTTCAATAGAGCGCTCTTTACCATTCTTGTTTGATCTCAGGGATTTTTTTAGCCCTCCTAGCTCCGCTTTCTTTTTATTTATTCGTACCTCTGTACCCAATATCCTTTCAAGAATGTATTTTTGAATTTCCAAAAGCGGAGAGAAATCCTCACTTGATGGATCAATTGCATCAAGCATATCCTTTAAGGCAAAAATATGCCTCTTATAGTATTTCAACATGCTAAGGTTTGAATCCACAGATCACCTAACGCCTAACGCCGCGCTTTGCGGCAAGTTTGGAGCGCAGCGGAAAACTTGTCCGACAACAGCGCTTTGTTAGGTTCCATCTCAAATAATCCCCTTTGATTGCATCCAAGCCATCATGTTTGCAAAATTCTGAGGCTCTGGGATTCTTGACGCTGCTAGCATCCTGTGAACTCGCTGCTCTCTTTTCGCTGGATCAGATGGTAGATTATTCCATTTGGGGTTGTTAGATACTAAGTTTCGAATTCGCTGCTCAAGAATAGCTTCACTGGCCATAGCAACAGATAGGGCTGCGTCAAATGTACAGATTAATTTCCGAACAATTGTTGCGAAATTAATGCAGTCCTTTAAGTTCAACTCGATACTTTGACCAAGTGTTTGGCTCGGCAATATAAAATTATTACGAAACGGTGAAGGTTTTACTGCTTGGATTGTTGCCAATTCGGTATGCTTGTCAATTATATCCTGCGTCACAACACCCTCTGAGTGAATGAATGAATTTCTGCATTCTTTGAAAAACCTATACGCAAGCAAATGTTGATCTATGAAAGACCAGCAATTTAAGTATGATTTTTTTAGGGTCGGAAGAAATTCATCCTTCATCAACGTCGATGCGGAAGTATTAGCTTCATTCACAGCAACTGGATAGCCTGATACCTGTCTATTTGCCCTTACGCCAGAAGGAAATTGAATTGCTTTTGCGTTCCTTTCATAAGTAGATGAGGAGAATAAATCCTTACAGACTTTTTCTGCCCAGCCCTCATATAAAGTACACACATCAAACAAAATCCATCGAGAAAAATCTTTTTCGTGTTCAGCCCAATCTGTTTTCACAAATAATTTTTTGAAGTCAATTCCACCGGGCATAGGCAATCCCGCAAGAAATTTATTTTCAATTTCACTGATATGTAGATCTGGAAACTGGGTATTAAAACCTCTCACTTGCCACCAAAGTTCACGTAATCCTGCATAGCTCCCCCAAATAAAGCTGAAAACATCACCTAATCGGTTGTCTACACTTTGAGTCGACGAAAAAAAGAATGCTGGCTTTGAACTGGGCATAATTTAAGTACCTAACAGTGAAGTGGATCGACAGCTTTATGACCACATATCGTTGGCTTCTCTATGATTGCTGTCCTCCCCAACACAGTCGAGCGAAAAACCCTCATACATTCAGCCCCTTAGCCAACTCCCCAAACACTCTAGCGTAATCGCTTGGCTTCTCTGTTTCATGCACACAATCATGCCCTGGCGCACGCTGGGCGCAGGGTTTTGCATGGGATTCAAAGGTGCATGGCAGGGCAAGGGCTGCTCTGCTGCGGATTGCGTGTCCGTGCTGGGTCATGCTGACCTCCTGTCGATAATGATTTGAAGATAAACCGTTATCGCGTGAAGGCCAAGGGCCATTTTTGTGGCTGAGCGCCCAAACCTGGGCAACAGAAACACAAAACCCCGGCCAGGTAACCCGGCCGGGGTTTTGTTGAGGCGCTGCGCGGGGCTTAGTAGCCCAGAGCGAAGTCTTCCTCGGCCATGTCCATCAGGTTGTCAGCACCGGACAGGATGGCTTCAACATGCGCGCGGGTACGCGGCAGGATGCGCTGGTAGTAGAAGCGCGCAGTCTGCAGCTTGGCCTTGTAGAAGGCCGCGTCGTCAGTACCGGCAGCCAGCTTCTCAGCGGCCACGCGGGCCATGTCAGCCCAGAAGTAGGCCAGGCAGACGTAACCGGAGTACATCAGGTAGTCCACCGAAGCGGCACCGACCATCTCGCGGTCTTTCATGGCAGCCATGCCGATCTTCATGGTCAGGTCGGCCCATTCCTTGTTCAGCTGAGCCAGCGGCGCAACGAACTCTTTGACCGAGTCGTTGGCTTCCTGAGCCTGGCAGAACTTGTGGACGATCTTGGTGAAGCCCTTGAGTGCTTCGCCCTGGGTCATCAGTACCTTGCGGCCGAGCAGGTCGAGGGCCTGGATGCCGGTGGTGCCTTCATACAGCATGGAGATACGGGCATCACGCACGTTCTGTTCCATGCCCCATTCGGCGATAAAACCGTGACCGCCGTAGATCTGCACGCCGTGGTTGGCGGCTTCGAAGCCGACTTCGGTCATGAACGCCTTGGCGATCGGGGTGAGGAAGGCCAGCAGCGCATCAGCGGCTTTCTTCTGCTCCGGGTCCTGGCTGTTCTTGACAATATCCACCTGCTTGGCGGTGAAGTAGACCATTGCCCGGTTGCCTTCAGCAAAGGCTTTCATGGTCAGCAGCATGCGGCGTACATCGGGGTGAACGATGATCGGGTCAGCAGCTTTCTCGGGCGCCTTGGCACCGGTCAGAGCGCGCATTTGCAGACGCTCGCGGGCATACTTGATGCCACCCTGGAAGCCGATTTCGGCATGGGCCAGACCCTGCAGTGCAGTACCCAGACGGGCGGTGTTCATGAAGGTGAACATGGCGTTCAGGCCCTTGTTCGGCTCGCCGATCAGGAAGCCGGTGGCGCCGTCGAAGTTCATGACGCAAGTGGCGTTGCCATGGATACCCATTTTGTGTTCCAGCGAGCCGCAGGATACGCCATTGCGCTCGCCCTTCTCGCCATTGGCGTCGGGCAGGAACTTGGGAACGATAAACAGGGAGATACCCTTGGTGCCGGCCGGGGCGTCGGGCAGGCGGGCCAGAACGATATGGACGATGTTCTCGGCCATGTCGTGCTCACCGGAAGAAATGAAGATCTTGGTGCCGGAAACCTTGTAGCTGCCATCGGCCTGCGGCTCAGCCTTGGTGCGCAGCATGCCCAGGTCGGTACCGCAGTGCGGCTCGGTCAGACACATGGTGCCGGTCCACTGACCGGAAACCAGCTTGGTCAGGTAGACGTGCTTCTGCTCGTCGCTGCCGTGGGTGTCGATGGTATTCATGGCGCCGTGCGACAGGCCCGGGTACATACCCCAGGACCAGTTGGCCTGGCCAACCATTTCGCTGATCGCCAGACCCAGCGACTCGGGCAGGCCCTGACCACCGTGCTCAACGTCATGCGCCAGGCTCGGCCAGCCGCCTTCGACGAACTGCTGGTAGGCTTCCTTGAAGCCAGTCGGGGTCTTGACGCCTTCCGGACTCCAGGTGCAGCCTTCGGTGTCGCCAACGCGGTTCAACGGAGCAATCACCTGCTCACAGAACTTGGCGCCCTCTTCCAGAATCGCATTGACCATATCCGGAGTGGCGTCTTCGCAACCCGGCAGACTCTGATAATGTTCTTCGTAACCCAGAAGTTCATCACGCACGAAACGGATGTCACGCAGGGGAGCCTTGTAATCTGGCATGGCACTTGACCTCGACGGTTGTTACGGGATGCGACAGCCTGTGGCTGCAATTATGTTACGGGGCCTTTGAAAGTCATCTGCACAGGCAGCTTTCAAACGCGTGTTTGAAACATACGTTTACGCCAGCACACTGTCAACCCCTCGTGAATGTCCGACCATAAATAATTTGTAAATGGTGCGCGCCTGCCCCAGGACTCAGCGTCAGGCCAATGGAGCAGACCAGAGAAAAGCAGAAGGAAAACGAGAACTGCTGCGCGGAGGTATCAGCGCAGCAGCAGGGAATTCAGAGGGGTAAAAAAATCAGGCAGTTACATCCAGCAAGGTGCCCAGCACCTCATCGGCGGTATCGATCACCGAGGCGCCAGCTTCCACTTCACGCTGAGCCAGTTGCAGTTCAACCAGGCTGTCGACCAGATTGACCGGGCGGCTGGTTTCCACTGCAGTGGTGGCCACGGGTTGAGGGTTGGCCGGTTGTGCCGGTACCGCCTGGGCTGCGGCCGGATCGTCGGGCAGGGCCAGGCGGGCGATATCGTTCGCTGCTCCGGTCATCCGTTGCTGGCCCTGACGCACACTGTTCAGGCCAGAGGACATTACATCAAGCATGGCCATAGGCTGGTCCTCAGGTAAATTCATGCAGGAGCCTCTGAAAAACTACCTACGTTGGCAATACGGCGTTAAAAACGACCTCAAAATGCTCATTTACCACATGTAAACTGCGCTTTTTCGATCGTTTTTGCCTTGTCTTGCCTGCCTCGCCGACGTTTTTCAGAGGCTCCTGTTTAACCATTCAAGCACAATCGGCCAGCCATGGGTAGTTTTGCCTCACAGCAGTGGGGTCAGATCCAGACATTCGGCGACCCAGCGGCTATCAACCTGTTCCAGCCAGGGCACTTCTCCCAGGCACGGCGCCGGCAGCAGCTTGCGCAGGGTTTCCAGGTTTTCCCGCGGGCGGCTCATGTTCGGATCGACCTGATTGGCCACCCAGCCGACCAGCCGTAGCCCGCTGGCGGCGATTGATTCGGCGGTCAGCAGGGCGTGGTTGATACAACCCAGACGCAGCCCCACTACCATGATCACCGGCAGTTTCAGATCAACGGCCAGTTCGGCCAGAGTCTGTTCCTCATTGAGCGGCACCTTCCAGCCGCCGGCGCCTTCAACCAGCGTCAGATCGGCATTGCGGTCGAATACTTGCAAACAGGCGCCAGCCAGCAGCTCGACGCTGAGCCCGACATTTTCCTCACGGGCGGCGATATGCGGGGCAATGGCCGACTCCAGGGTAATCGGGTTGACCAACTCGTAGGCCAGCGGCGGATGACATTCAGCCTGCAGCGCCAGCGCGTCATCATTGCGCAGACCTTCGGCGGTGCGTTCACAGCCAGCCGCGACCGGCTTGACCGCTGCGGTGGTCAGGCCCGCCTGGCGGGCGGCATGCAGCAGGCCGGCGGCGATGGTGGTTTTGCCGATCTCGGTATCGGTTCCGGTTACGAAATAGCGTTTGGACATTTCAACCCTCCTTATAAAGCTGAACCTGGGCGACGTGGTAAGTGGCGGGCAGGCCTTGAGGCTGGCGATAGCTTTCATAAGCCTCGGTCAGGGCTCGCAAGCGCGCCCTGCCAGTCAGGCCGCCGGGCCGCCCGGGGTTGATGTTGTGGGCACCCAACGCCTTGAGTTCATGGGTCAGGCCACTGAGTTGGGGGTAATGCAGCACATGGGTTTCGATATCGCAGCTCAGGCCGGCAAAACCGGCACTGGCCAGACAATCCCGCAGATGGGCTTCAGGCATGAAGCGATTGACGTGCACGAAGCCATCCACTGCCTGCCAGGCGGCGCGCAATTCACTCAGTGATCCTTCTACCAGTGTAGTCAACGCCAACCGCCCACCTGGTCGCAGGGCCCGCCGCGCCTCGGCCAGGGCCTTGCCCAAGTCCGGGCACCACTGCAGCGCCAGGCTGGAAAAGATCAGATCCTGGGATTCATCCCGCAGCGGCAGTGCCTCGGCATCGGCGGCGATCCAGCCATGTCCGGTCTCGCCCTGCTCACGGGCAAAACGCAACATGCCTTCGGCCAGATCAAGCCCGGCAACCGGCACCGCATAACGCCGGGCCAGCGCCCGGGTGAAGTAGCCGGTGCCACAACCCAGGTCGACGACGTACTCCGGCTGCCAGGCCGCTGGCAAGCGCTCAAGCAGGTTGTGCCCGACCTGACGCTGAAAGGCCGCTGCCTGATCATAGGTGGCGGCCGCCCGCCCGAACGAACTGGCGACCTGCTGTTTGTCGATCACGGCCTCAGGCATCACGAGCCTCGAGAAACTCGCCGATCCGGGCCGCCAGCCAGACTGGCTGCTCCAGAGGCAGGGCATGACTGGCCTGACCATGCACAACCAGCCGCACACCCGGCGCCAGGGTCCGCAAATGATCAGCCAGCGCCACCGGCACCAGGGCATCACGCGCAGCCAGGCAATGCAGGCTGGCTGTCGGGTTGTTTTTCAGGGCACTGCGGTGGTCAAGCACACCAAGCAGAGCCAGGGCATGCAGGCGCTGCTCTTCGTCGGCCTGATCCCAGCTCAGCATGCGGCTGAGGCTGCGGGCCTGATCACTGCCCTGGGTCACCAGCAAGGCAAAGCGTTTGAGGGTCTTGTCTGGTTGCAGGCGAAAGTCATTGAGAAAGGCCTTGAAGGTGGCAGTGGCCATGGCCTCGGGCCAGTCTTCGCGGGCAACGAAGCAGGCATTGCTGGCGATAGTCACCACCTGCCGATAACGCTCAGGGAAACGCCGTTGCAACTGCATGGCCAGCATCCCGCCCAGCGACCAGCCAACCAGCACACCGGGCGGCAGGCGCTCGGCCAGCTCACTCAGATCGGTCTCCAGGCTGGACATCTGCACCGCGGGCAACTCATGGGCAGCAACCTGCCAGCCCGGCAGTTCTTCGCCCAGCGCTGCCGTCAGCGGTTGCATGCTGGCAGCGGCCTGGGCCCAGCCCGGTAACAGACTGAGGTTGTTCATTCGCCCTCCGGCAGTTCACGTAATGCCTGTTGCAGCGCTTCAAGCAATTGGTTGACATCATCTTCGCTGTGCAGCGCCGACAGCGTTACCCGCAGCCGGGCGGTGCCACGCGGTACGGTGGGCGGTCGAATCGCGGTAACCAGAATGCCGCGCCGCCGCAGGGCCGCCGACAGTCCCAGCGCGCGTTCGCTGCTGCCAACCAGAATCGGCTGGATCGGGGTCGGGCTGTCCATCAGATTCAGCCCCAGCGCGCTGACGCCCAGGCGGAACTGGGCGATCAACTGGGCCAGGCGCTCGCGCCGCCAGTGCTCACCCTGCAGCAACTGCAGGCTACGCAGCGTGGCGCAGGCGACTGCCGGCGGCTGGCTGGTGGTATAGATGTACGGGCGGGCAAACTGGATCAGGCTTTCGATCAGTTCCTCACTGCCGGCAACGAAGGCTCCAGCGGTGCCGAACGCCTTGCCCAGGGTGCCAATCAGCACCGGCACCTGATCAACGTTCAGGCCAAAATGCTCGACGATCCCGCCACCATTGCGGCCCAGGCAGCCAAAGCCGTGGGCATCGTCAACCATCACCCAGGCGCCGTGCTCGCGGGCCTTGGCGCACAACGCCGGCAGCTCGGCCAGGTCGCCGTCCATGCTGAACACGCCGTCGGTTACCACCAGCGTGTTGCCTTCGGCCTTGGCCAGACGGCTGCCAAGGCTTTCAATATCGTTGTGCAGATAGCGTGAGAAGCGCGCGCCGCTGAGCAGCCCGGCATCCAGCAACGAGGCATGATTGAGGCGATCTTCCAGCACTGTATCGCCCTGGCCAACCAACGCCGTTACCGTGCCCAGATTGGCCATGTAGCCGCTGGACAGCAGCAGCGCCCGTGGGCGACCGGTGAATTCGGCCAAGGCCTCTTCCAGAGCATGGTGCGGGCTGCTGTGGCCTACCACCAGATGCGATGCACCGCCGCCGACACCCCACTGCCGGGCACCTTCGGCGAAGGCTTCGATCACCGCCGGATGACTGGCCAGACCCAGATAGTCGTTGTTGCAGAACGCCAGCAGCGGCTGGCCATCAACCACCACCCGCACCCCTTGCGGCGATTCCAGCAACGGACGCTGACGGTAGAGGTGGGCGGCGCGGCGTTCAGCCAGGCGCGAAGACAGATCAAAGGGCATAGTGGCTCTTCAGAAAGTGCAGGCCGTTTCAGCAGCCGTGCGAGGAAAACACTGATCAAGTTGGACCTTGCGCCTGTCGCATTGTCCTACCCCTGGGCCAGGCACGCTGTGAACCCATCCCTGGGCGCTCGACGATGCCCGTCCAGGGCATCGACGGCCTGTCCCAGGGGTAGGACAACACGACACTGGATGCATTGCAGTTGATCAGCGTTTCCCAGCCTGATCAGTGGCCGAGGCTAAACAGCCTCACACCGCCGCATTGACGAACAGCGCACTGTCACGCTGCTCCACCAGAGCCTGCTCGATGGCGGCCTGATGAACTTCATCGTCATGTTCTTCGCGCTCTTCCGGCTTGATGCCCAGGCGCTCGAACAGGCGCATGTCTTTCTCAGCCTGCGGGTTGGAGGTGGTCAGCAGACGGTCACCGTAGAAGATCGAGTTGGCGCCGGCGAAGAACGCCAGCGACTGGGTCTGCTCGTTCATCTGCTCGCGCCCGGCAGACAGCCGCACATGCGATTTCGGCATCATGATCCGGGCTACCGCCAGGGTGCGGATGAAGTCGAACGGATCGACATCTTCCTCGCTTTCCAGCGGAGTGCCCTTGACCTTGACCAGCATGTTGATCGGCACGCTTTCCGGGTGCTCCGGCAGGTTGGCCAGCTGAATCAGCAGGCCGGCGCGGTCTTCCAGGCTTTCACCCATGCCAAGAATACCGCCGGAGCAGATTTTCATGCCGGCATCACGGACGTACGACAGGGTTTGCAAACGCTCGCCAAAAGTCCGGGTGGTGATGATGTTGCCGTAGAACTCCGGCGAGGTATCCAGGTTGTGGTTGTAGTAGTCCAGCCCAGCCTCGGCCAGCGCCGCGGTCTGCTCCTTGGTCAGCTTGCCCAGGGTCATGCAGGTTTCCAGCCCCAGCGCACGCACGCCACGGACCATCTGCAGAACGTAGGGCATGTCTTTGTCAGACGGATGTTTCCAGGCCGCGCCCATGCAGAAGCGGGTGGCGCCGATGGCCTTGGCCTTGGCGGCCTCGTCCAGCACCTTCTGCACTTCCATCAGCTTTTCCTTGTCCAGGCCGGTGTTGTAGTGGCCGGATTGCGGACAATACTTGCAGTCTTCCGGGCAGGCGCCGGTCTTGATCGACAGCAACGTGGAGACCTGAACCCGGTTGGCATCGAAATGCTGGCGGTGCACAGTCTGCGCCTGGAACAGCAGGTCATTGAAAGGCTGACGGAACAGCGCGAGAACCTCGGCCTGGGTCCAGTCGTGACGAAGTGCGGATTGGGTCATGGAATACATCCTTGGCGATTGCACGGTGCCCCCGAAGGGGTAACTCTTATGACTCGCATCATAGCGACGGCAAGGAGGCTGTCAACCCATGATCAAGCACAAGGTTTACCAGTGGTTATTATTTAACCAATCGCATTGCCTGTTATGCCTGGGCAGTCAACCCAATGCTGCCGGGCTATGCGAGAGCTGTCTGGCCGAGCTGCCCTGGCAAGGCCCACAGTGCCGTCAATGTGCTCTGCCGCTGAGCAGCGCCGAGCAGTTGTGCGGCAAATGCCAGCAGTCACCCCCGGCCTTTGCTCAGGTTGTTGCGCCGCTGCTCTATCAGTTCCCACTCGACAGCCTGATCCCGGCGTTCAAGCATCACGGCCAGTTAGCATACGGTCGTATGCTGGCCCGGCTGCTGAGTGACGCTGTTCAGCATCATTATCAGGAACGGCAACTGGCCTGGCCGGATCTGCTGCTACCCATGCCCCTGCACCCCAAGCGTCAGGCCCGACGGGGTTTCAATCAGGCCTTCGAGCTGGCCAGGCCAATAGCCCGCAGCCTGAAGCTGAAGCTCGACAGCAATAATCTGATCCGCCAACGGCCAACACCGGCCCAGCAAGGGCTCAATGCCGACGAGCGCCGACGCAATCTGGCCGGCGCCTTTCACTGCCGCCACCCCGAGCGGCTGGCGGGCCTGCATCTGGCGCTGATCGATGATGTGCTGACTACCGGCAGCAGCGCCCAGGAAGCCAGCCGCACCTTGCTGGCCGCCGGAGCGGCCAGTGTCAGTGTCTGGTGCGTGGCGCGCACGCCTTAGCCAGCCCGACATGGATTGTCACAGGTCTAACGGCCTTCGCAATGACGGTTAGACTTGACCTTGTCTGCGGCAACCATCAGCCTTCACCCCTGCCCCTCAGATACGGAGCTGTCCGATGTCCACCCACCCGTTCGCCACCCTCACCCCGGATACCGTGCTCGATGCGGTGGAAAGCCTGGGGCTGGTCAGTGACGCCCGTATTCTGACATTGAACAGTTACGAGAACCGGGTATTTCAGGTTGGCATCGAGGGTCAGCAACCATTGATCGCCAAGTTCTACCGCCCGGACCGCTGGTCCGATGAGGCCATCCTTGAGGAGCACGCCTTCTCCCAGGAACTGGCCGAACGCGATATTCCGGTGATTGCGCCCACCGCCTACGCTGGCCGCACCCTGTTCGAGCATGCCGGCTTTCGTTTCAGTCTGTTCCGCCGCTTCGGTGGCCGGGCACCGGAGTTCGATGATCCTGACCAGTTGCTGATGCTGGGGCGCCTGCTCGGACGCTTGCATGCGGTTGGCGCGATGCGCCCGTTCGAGCACCGGCCGGCGCTGACCGTCGACAATTTCGGGCATGAGAGCCTGAACTTTCTGCGTGAGCACGACTGTGTCCCGGACAGCCTGCGCCCGGCCTACTTCTCGGTGGCCGACGACCTGCTGAAACGGATTGAAGCGCAGATGGCCGAGCATCCGTACCAGTCGATCCGCCTGCACGGCGATCTGCACGTCGGCAATCTGCTGTGGCGCGATGACCTGCTGTATATGGTTGATATGGATGACTGCCGCATGGGCCCGGCGGTTCAGGATCTGTGGATGATGCTCTCGGGCGAACGTGACCAGCGCCAGGCGCAACTGGCCGAGCTGGTCGATGGCTACAATGAATTCCACGATTTCGACCCGCGCCAGCTCAACCTGATCGAGTCGCTGCGCAGCCTGCGGCTGATTCACTACAGCGCCTGGCTGGCCCGACGCTGGGATGACCCGGCATTTCCCAAGCACTTCCCCTGGTTCGCCAGTGAGCGCTACTGGGCCGAACAGGTTCTGACCCTGCGCGAGCAACGCGCGGCATTGGATGAACTGCCGCTGCGGCTTTTCTGACTGGATTGCCACGCCGCTACGCGGCTCGCAATGACGGGGAACGGCTGAAGGCTGGGGCCTTTCCCGTCATCGCGAGGGTCGCAGACCCGTGGCGATCCAGGATTTGGTAGCCTGGCAGGGCGAGCCCGGTCTGATTCGCGGGCATCACAGTTATCAATGAAAGTTTTCAGTCATATTCCGAACACCTACACTCGCCCGCGTTCTCAACAGAGGTTACTGTCATGACCGATATCCTGCCCGATGCCCGCAACCTGGCCTTTGAGCTCTACGAAGTGCTGGATGCCGAGGCTCTGACCCAGCGCGAGCGTTTCGCCGAGCACAACCGCGAGACCTTCGACGCCTCGATCAACACCGCCCGCGCCATCGCCGAGAAATATTTCCTGCCGCACAATCGCAAAAGCGATGAAAACGAGCCGCAGTATGTCGATGGCGCCGCCGAACTGATTCCCGAGGTCAAACCAGCGGTCGACGCGTTCCTTGAGGCCGGTTTCCTGAATGCCACCCGCAGCTTCGAGCAGGGCGGCATGCAACTGCCTACGCTGTTGTCCCAGGCCTGCTTTACCCAGTTCCAGGCCGCCAACATCGCCACCTCGTCCTACGCCATGCTGACCATGGGCGCAGCCAACCTGATCGAGACCTTCGGTAATGAGGAACAGAAACAGCGTTTCCTGCAACCGATGATCGAGGGCCGGTTCTTCGGCACCATGGCCCTGACCGAGCCGCATGCCGGTTCCTCGCTGTCGGACATTCGCACCAAGGCCGAACCGGCCGCCGATGGCAGCTATCGACTCAAGGGCAACAAGATTTTCATTTCCGGCGGCGATCACCCGCTGTCGGAGAATATCGTGCACATGGTTCTGGCCAAGCTGCCCGACGCCCCGCCCGGGGTCAAAGGCATCAGCCTGTTCATCGTGCCCAAGTTCCTGGTCAACGATGACGGCAGCCTGGGCCAGCGCAATGACGTGACCCTGGCCGGCCTGTTCCACAAGATGGGCTGGCGCGGTACTACTTCCACCGCGCTGAACTTCGGTGACAATGGCGAGTGCGTCGGCTATCTGGTGGGCAAGCCGCATCATGGTCTGAACTACATGTTCCAGATGATGAACGAGGCCCGTATTGGCGTTGGCATGGGTGCGGTCATGCTCGGCTACGCCGGCTACCAGTACTCGCTGGACTACGCCCGCAACCGCCCGCAGGGCCGCCTGCCGGACGGCAAGGATCCGACCAGCCCGCAGGTGGCGATCGTCGAGCACACCGACGTCAAACGTATGCTGCTGACCCAGAAGGCCTACGTTGAAGGTGGCTATGACCTGGGGCTCTATGCCTCACGACTGGTCGACGACAGTGAAACCCTGCCGACCGAGCAGGAGCGCAAAGACGCCCACCAGTTGCTCGATCTGCTGACCCCGATCGTCAAGGCCTGGCCGTCAGACTACTGCCTCAAGGCCAACGAACTGGCGATCCAGATTCTTGGTGGCCATGGCTACACCCGTGAATACCCGGTCGAGCAGTACTACCGCGACAATCGCCTGAACCCGATCCATGAAGGCACCAACGGCATCCAGTCGCTGGATCTGCTGGGGCGCAAGGTGGTGATGAACAACGGCGCCGCGCTCAAGCAGCTGTCAGCCCTGATCCAGGACACCTGCCAGCGTGCTGGCGAGCATACCGAGCTGAACGGCCTGCGCGAGCCGCTGGAAAAGCTCCATGCGCATCTGGGTAAGGTGACTCTGAGCCTGCTCGGCAACCTCGGCCAGGGCAAGGTCAACGAGGCGCTGGCCAACTCGATCCTGTACCTCAACAGCTTCGGTCATATGGTGATCGGCTGGCGCTGGCTGGAACAGGCCGTTCGCGCTCAGCAGGGCCTGAATGCCGGCAACCCGGCTGATGCCGACTTCTATCGCGGCAAGCTGCAAGCCGCCCGTTACTTCCTGACTTGGGAAGTACCGAGCTGCCACCATGCACTGAACCTGCTGGAAAGCCTGGACCCTACCTGTCTGGAAATGCAGGACGCCTGGTTCTAAGCCTCAACGCTGCTTCCTTGTGCCCCGGCCACCAAGGCCGGAGCGCAAGGAAGCGCTTCCCAATACCAGCCAGTCAGACTACCCTTCTGTCAGTCACTGTCTGGAAGCTGCTTCATGCGTTATCCGCTCGTTCTTGTTCTATTCCTGTCCCTGATCTGGCCGCTGCCGGGCTTCGCCCAGTCAGACCTGGATACCACGATTGAGTCGGTGCGCACCAGCATCGAGCACCTGGCCGAAAGCGCCTTGCCCGAAGCCGAGAAGAAGGAATTGCAGGAGCTGTATCAAAGCACTTTGGGCTTTCTGCAGCGCAGCAAGACATCCGATGAAAACCTGGCCGCCCTGCGCCAGGAGCTGGATCAGGCGCCTACGGTCATCAGCGATCTGCGTCGCCAGTCCGAACAACTCAAGGTCACCGACAGCGACCAGTTGCGCCAGCGCTATACCAATCAGAACCTGGAAAGCCTGGAAGAACTGCTGGGCAACAAGGTCGGCCATATGTTCGCCTGGCAGAACGAACTGACCAGCGTCAACAGCGACCTGATTGCCGCCCAAACCCGGCCGGAACGCACCCAATCCAGCATTTCCAGCAACCAGACCCGCGAGCAGGCCATCAACGAGCAGCTTCGGCTGCTGCAGCGCCAGCCCGACAGCGCCGTTAAAAGCGCCAGACAGAGCATGCTGCGGGCCGAATTGCAAAGCCTGCAACGAGCCAACGACCTGCTGCGCCAGCGGCTGCTGGGCAACAGCGTGCTGCAGGATATCGCCACCCAGAAACGCGACCTGCTGAGTCGGCAAATCAGCGAGATCGAAACCGATCTCCAGATCCTCCAGGATGTGATCGACGACAAGCGCCGAACCCAGTCGGAACAGGCTGTCAGCGACGTGGCCAGCCAGGTACTGGAGGGTAGCGAACATCGGGTGTTGCGCGAACAGGCTGGACTCAACCGCCAGCTCAGCGAAGAGCTGCTGCGAATCACCAACCAGATGAGCGACCTGACCCGCAAGAACATCCTGACCCAGCAGCAGATCGACAGCCTGACCCAGATTGATCAGGCGCTGGAACAGCAGATCAGCGTACTGGAAGGCAGCCTGGTGCTGTCACGAATCCTCCAGCAGCAAAAACGCAATTTGCCCCAGGTCCGGGTCGACTCCAGCGTCACCGAACTGATTGCCGAATTGCGCCTGCGTCAGTTCGAGCTGACTCAGTTACGTGATGAACTGGCCACGCCCAGTGCCTATCTGGAACGAGTACTGCAACGCCTGCCGGAAAGCCTGCGCGAGGAATTGCGCCCGGACCTTGAACAGGTGGTCAACAGCCGGCCCACACTGGTCGAGCAACTAATCACCAATAGCAACAACCTGCTGAGCCTGGCCATTACCCTGCAACTGAATCAGCGCCAGCTCCAGCAACTGAGCGGCGACCTGCGCCGCACCATCGATGACCAGTTGTTCTGGGTGCCCAGCAACCGACCGATCGACAAATCCTGGCTGACCGCCCTACCGGGCCGTATCGGCCAGCAGTGGACCGAGCTGGCTCTACTGCAGCAATCCAGCCTGCTAATCAAGGCATTGAGAGACAACCTGCTGGGTGTAGGGCTATTGATCGTCGGCCTGGGATTGTACTTCTGGCGACGACCATTGCTGCGCCGGACCTTGCGGAGCGTGCATGACGACATTGGCCATTTCCGCCGTGACAGCAGCCGACATACACCCAAGGCAATACTGCTGACTGCGCTACTAGTTACGCCCGTGCCCTTCGTGCTGGCCGGACTGGGCCTGATTCTGAAGCTGAGTGAAGCCGACGACCTGACGGCGCTGAGCGCGGCCCTGCTGCAAGCTGCGCTGGCCTGGTTCGTCCTGCATCTGCTGTACCGGGTATTCGATGCCCAGGGTATTGCCGAACGGCATTTCCGCTGGGATACCAAGCTGGTGCAGCGTCTGCACCGCCTGACCCGCGACGTGGCCTGGGTCGCTCTGCCTCTGGTGGTGGTCATCGCCCTGGCCGAAGTGTTGCCCGAGCACTTGAATGACGACGTACTCGGCCGCCTGATCATGTTCTTCGGCCTGTTGGGGCTTGGGGTTCTGCTGGTGCGGCTGATGTGGCGTACCGAGCCACTCTACAGCTCTCGCCTGGTTCACCACAGCGCCACCCTGGTACTAGGCCTGACGCCCCTGATTCTGGCCGGCATGACCGCCTGGGGGTATCACTACACCTCGATCAGACTGGCTGACCGGTTCATCGACACCCTGTATTTGATCGTGGCCTGGATGCTGGTTGAGGGCACAGTAGTGCGCAACCTCAACGTTGCCGGTCGCCGGCTGGCCTATCAACGGGCACTGAGCAAGCGCCAGGCCGCGCAGCAGCAAGCCAAGGAAAGCAGCGAGGACTCAGAGATCGTCGCCGTCGAGATCCCGGAAATGGACCTCCAGCAGATCAACCAGCAATCTCTGCGACTGGCCAAACTGGGGCTGCTGCTGTTGTTCGGCGTATTGGTCTATCTGACCTGGTCTGATCTGGTCAGTGCGGCCTCTTATCTGGAGTCGATTGCCCTCTGGGAATACAACAGCGGGACCGCAGACAACCCGATGATCGTACCCATGAGCGCCGCCGATGTGCTCGGCGCGCTGGTCATCGTGGTGCTGACCATCACGCTGGCCCGCAACCTGCCGGGCCTGCTGGAAATTCTGGTGTTGTCGCGCATGGAGCTGCGCCAGGGCAGCAGCTACGCCATTACCACTCTGCTCAGCTACACCATCATCAGCATCGGTATCATCAGCGGCCTGTCGGCGCTTGGCGTGAGCTGGGACAAGCTGCAATGGCTGGTGGCCGCACTGGGTGTTGGCCTGGGCTTTGGCTTGCAGGAAATCTTCGCCAACTTCATTTCCGGCCTGATCATCCTGTTCGAGCGACCGGTACGCATCGGTGACGTGGTGACCATTGGCACGCTGTCCGGCACGGTCAACCGCATCCGGATTCGCGCCACCACCATCACCGATTTCGACCGCAAGGAAATCATCGTCCCGAACAAGACCTTCGTCACCAGCCAGTTGATCAACTGGTCGCTGAACGACACCGTGACCCGGGTGACGGTCAAGCTCGGGGCGGCCTATGGTTCGGATCTGGCGCTGATCAAGCAATTGCTGCTGCAGATCGCTGACAACAACAGCCGGGTACTCAAGGACCCGGCGCCGGTTGTACTGTTCCTCAACTTTGGTGACAGCACCCTGGACCATGAACTGCGTATTCATGTGAAGGAACTGGGTGACCGCAACCCGGCCATCGATGAAATCAACCGTGAAATCGATCGACTGTTCCGCGAAAACAACATCGAAATCGCCTTCCGCCAGGTCGACGTCAACCTGCGCACCAGCGAAGGTCTGGAGAAGCTGATCGAAAGCCGCAAGGGCTAAGGGGCTGGAAACTGCGAGCCTTGATTGGGAACGAGCCTAACGCTTGAAGCTTTGGGCTCGAAGCCTGAAAATGCCGCAGTCCACCACCTCGAGAACTCTCCGATGCCCAAAGCTTCCGAATTGAAAAAAGGCCAGATCGTGCAGGTCAACGGCCAGCCGCACATCGTCTCGCAGATCGACGTCAAAAGCCCGTCCTCGCGCAGCGGCACCACCCTGTACAAGGTGCGCTTCAACCATGTGCAGACCAAGCAGAAAGTCGACCAGAGCCTGACCGGCGATGACTTTCTGACCCCGGTGGACTTTCAGAAGCGCCCGGTTGCTTTCCTCTATCAGGATGCCGACGGCTACACCTTCATGGATAACGAAGACTTCGCCCAGTTCACCCTGAGTGCCGAACAACTCGAAGAGCAGTTGCCCTATCTGTACGAGAGTATCGAAGGTTTGTATGGCCTGCTGGTTGAAGGCAACCTGGTTGGCGTGGAGCTGCCAGCCGTGGTGGAAATGCCGATTGAAGACACCCCGCCGGCGATCAAGGGCTCTTCGGCCAGCGCCCGGACCAAGACTGCACGCTTTGCCACCGGCCTGGAAATCCAGATCCCCGAGTATCTGGAAACCGGTGAAGTGGTGCGCATCAACACCGAATCCGGCAAGTTCATGTCCCGCGCCTGATGCGCGGCAAGCCACAACAGACAGAAGAGAGCCCCATGACCAGCCCCCACATCATCGAGCCTACCAGCCCTGCCGACGCCTGCGTGATCTGGCTGCATGGCCTTGGCGCCGACCGCTTCGACTTCGTCCCGGTAGTCCAGATGCTCGGCCTGCCGGCCGGGCATGGCATTCGCTTCATCTTTCCCCAGGCGCCGACTCGGCCGGTCACCATCAATGGCGGCTTCCCGATGCCAAGCTGGTACGACATTCTCGGCATGGCGCCAGCCCGCGCCATCAATCATGAGCAGATGCAGCAGTCGGCTGACAGCGTAGAAGCTCTGATCCAGCAACAACTGGCAGAGGGCATTGCTGCCGAGCGCATCATCCTGGCCGGTTTCTCTCAGGGCGGCGCGGTTGTGCTGCACAACGCTGCTCAGCAACGCCGGGCACTGGGCGGGGTCATGGCGCTGTCGACCTACGGCCCGACCCTGGACAGTCTGCTGGGCACCCCCGGCGCACCAGCCCTGGACATCTTCTTCGGTCACGGCCGCCACGACGACATCGTTCTGCCGGCCATGGGGCGTGATGCCTGTGAGCGCATGCAGGCTGCTGGTCACCGTGTGGAGTGGCATGACTACCCGATGACCCACGAAGTCTGCCCGCAGGAAATTGCCGACATCCGCCACTGGCTGGGCAGCCGGCTCGGTCTCTGAATCCAGCTTGCGATTCGCCAGCCAACCCCGTCATCGCGCAAGGTCCACAGTGCAGACAGGTGCGGGGTTGAACTGGCTACCTCCCCCCTGTCATCGCGAGGGCCACCGGCCCGTGGCGATCCAGATGCCTGGCGCATGCACGCGGCAACAATCTGAACTGTTCAAAAAATCACCGGCCGGAGTCTTCGCACTCTGCCCGGCTTGCATTACACTGGCCCGTTGACACTCACCCTCAAGCCAGAGAGATGCCTGTGCTTAAAGCACTAAAAAAACTATTCAACAAACCCGGAGAGCCGCTGCAGGAAGACAGCCTGCCCGATATTGAAAAACAGCAAGCGGCTACCAAGGAAAAAAGCCGCGCGCCCAGGGACAGCAAGCCCCGTCAGGACAAGCCCCAGGCCGGGAAAGACGCACGCAAACCCCGACAGCAGGACAAACCCAAGCGTAAATCCCAGGCACCGGCCGAACCAGCCAAGCCCTGGTCGCTACACGATTTCCAGGTCGCTCCGGCCGAAGGTAAGACCCGCTTCCACGACTTCCCGCTGCCTGACAGCCTGATGCGCGCCATTCAGGAGCAGGGCTTCAGCTATTGCACCCCGATTCAGGCTGCCGTGCTGGGCAAGACCCTGCGTGGCCAGGACGCTATCGGCCGGGCCCAGACCGGCACCGGCAAGACTGCCGCGTTCCTCACCTCGACCATCTCCCAGTTGCTGGACACCCCGCCACCGGACGAACGCTTCATGGGCGAGCCGCGCGCGCTGATCATTGCCCCGACCCGCGAGCTGGTCATGCAGATTGCCAGCGACGCCGAAGGTCTGACCAAGCACTGCAAGCTCAACGTCATGACCTTCGTCGGCGGCATGGATATCGACAAGCAACTGCGTCAGCTCGAACAGCGCTACTGCGACATTCTGGTCGCCACTCCAGGCCGGTTGCTGGACTTCTGCAACCGGGGTGAAGTACATCTGGATCTGGTGGAAATACTGGTCCTGGATGAAGCCGACCGCATGCTCGACATGGGCTTTATTCCCCAGGTGCGCCAGATCATCCGCCAGACTCCGCGCAAGGGTGAGCGCCAGACCCTGCTGTTTTCGGCCACCTTCAGCGATGACGTGATGAACCTGGCCCGGCAATGGACCGAAAATCCCGCAGTGGTCGAAATCGAGCCAGAACGCCCGGCCTCGGAAAACGTCACCCAGCAGGTCTATGCGGTCAGCGGCAGCGACAAATACAAGCTGCTGTTCAACCTGGTGACCCAGCTGGAACTGGAGCGGGTGATGGTGTTCGCCAACCGCAAGGACGAAGTGCGGCGCATTCAGGAGCGCCTGGTACGCGACGGTATCGATGCCGCTCAACTGTCCGGCGACGTGCCGCAACAAAAGCGCGTGCGTACTCTGGAGAACTTCAAGAACGGCAAGCTGCGAGTACTGGTGGCCACCGACGTGGCCGGACGCGGCATTCATATCGACGGCATCAGCCACGTGATCAACTACACCCTGCCGGAAGACCCTGAAGACTACGTGCACCGCATCGGTCGTACCGGGCGCGCTGGCGCCAAGGGAACCTCGATCAGTTTTGCCGGTGAGGATGATGCCTTTCAGGTGCCGCCGATCGAAGAACTGCTGGGCGGCAAGCTGGACTGCATTCCACCGGAGGAGCGTTTCCTCAAGCCGGTGCCCAAGCATCAGCACAGCGCCGAAGAACATGCCGAAATCCGCGCCAACGAGACCGCCCAGGCCGAAGCCGCCGCCCGCGCCCGCCGGCGCAGCAGCAACCGCCGCGATACCCGCCGGCGCTAAGGAAACATTGATTAATTGCACGCAAGCTCAGTAGCCCAGTTGGCGCTGACCTGTTCTGGACTGTCGATGCCCTGGACGGGCATCGTCAAGCCCCCAGGGGTGAGGCAAGCGTTTACGAAGCATGCTTCGTGCGCAGCCGAACGCCGACCGATCTGTGATCGGTTGGCCGGACCCGGAGGGGGTTCACGGCGTGTCCAGAACAGGTCAGCGACAATTGGGCCAACACTGAAACAGGCTTAACCAGTGTTCCCAAAGCAAATCAATCAGGGAATGTTCCAACCGAGGCGCGGCAATTTTTCAACTGCCGGGCCGATGACTATAACGTGGTTTTTTCACCCCTGCCCAGCGCTGTTCGTCGATTGATGAATTAAATTTTTTTGCGCTTGTCAGCGTCACGAAAGCTGCGCTATACCTCGTTCAACCGGTTCCAACCCAAGGGTGATCCCTTGATACCCATGGGCGACGAGAACCGGCCCCGCGGACTGCCAGGTCCCGCCAGGGCACTGATACAGTTCGGAATGATCGGCCCCTTGCGAGGTGTACGCCTATGGATGCGTGCGGACATACCCGACACACTTTCTACGTCCTTGATACCAATGTCCTGATTCACGACCCCAACGCCCTGCTCAACTTCGAGGAACACCACGTCATCATCCCGATGACAGTCCTGGAAGAACTCGACAAGCTCAAATCCGGAAAATCCAGCACCGCCGCTGACTGCCGCCAGGCAATTCGCGTAATCGACAAGACCCTGAATGATGCACCACCCGACCAGGTTGAACAGGGCGTACCGATCCAGCGCGGCAAACTCGGCCCCAACGGCACGCTGGCAATCCTGATGGAAAAAGCGCCGACACCCTCGCTCTGCCTACCCAACGACCTCAACGACAACAAGATCATCAACCAGCTTTGCCTGCTCAAACAGCTTCACCCCGAAGATCGCATCGTCCTGGTCTCCAAGGACATCAACATGCGCCTGAAGGCGCGTGGCTGCGGGATCGATGCCGAGGACTACCACACCGACCAACTGCTCGACGACATTGATCTGCTGGCTCGTGGTTACCATCAGGTCGAAGGTTCATTCTGGGACCGGGTTACCAAGGTCGAAACCCGGCAGTTGAGTGGCCAGACCCTGCACGATGTGCAACTGACCGACAACCTGCCCGCCCTGCACATCAACGATTTCATCATCGACGATCAAGGGTTCATCGGCTGGGTCAAATCAATCCAGGGTGGTCAGTTGTGTATCCGTGATCTGCATCAGGAGCCGCTGCTGCATCAGGAAGCCTGGGGCCTGCGCCCACGCGACGTGTTCCAGGCACTGGCCATGTACGCCCTGCTCGATCCAGACATCCATCTGGTCAACCTGACCGGCGCTGCCGGCTCGGGCAAGACCATCCTGGCGCTGGCCGCAGCCATCGAGCAGACCATGGTCAGCAAGACCTACCGGCGGATCATTGCCACCCGCAGCACCCAGGGCCTGGACGAAGACATTGGTTTTCTGCCCGGCACCGAAGCGGAGAAAATGGAACCCTGGCTCGGCGCGATCACCGACAATCTGGAAGCCCTGCACCTGGATGACGAGTGCACCCACAGCAGTGTCGATTACATCCTCGACCGGGTGCCGCTACAGTTCAAATCCCTGAACTACATTCGCGGTCGCAGCTTTCAGCAAAGCTTCATCCTGATCGACGAAAGCCAGAACCTCACCCCGCACCAGATCAAGACCATCATTACCCGCGCCGGTAGCGGCTCGAAGGTGGTCTGCCTGGGCAACCTGGCGCAGATCGACACGCCCTACCTCAACGCCACCAGTTCAGGCCTGACCTACCTGACCGAATGCTTCAAGGACTTCCCCCACGGTGTGCACATTCACCTGCAGGGCGTTCCGCGTTCGCTGTTGGCCGAGTATGCGGAGAGTCATCTGTAAAACCCTTCACCGGAGGCTGGCAGCCCCAGCCTCCGGCCTACTGGGTCATTGCCGGGCTATTCCAAGGTAAACCACTGTACTTCGACGCGGCGATTGAGATCGCTGTTGCTACCGACCGGCTCTTCCCAGCCACGCCCGACCAGCTCGATCCGGTCACGCTCAATGTCAGGGTGACGTTCCAGCAGCGCATCGGCCACCGCCTGGGTACGTTGACGTGACAACTCCATGGCCTTCATCGCCATGGCGCGCACCAGCGCCGGTCCACCCTGACGTTCGAACTCGGGCACGCTCTGGTCATCGACGTGCCCTCTCAGCAGCACCATTGAACCCGGACTGACCTGCAGGAAGCGCTTGATATCATCCAGAAACGCCTGGTTCTCGCTGGCCCGCGCATCCAGTACCGCTGAGTTGGGGTTGAAAAAGAAGCGGATGTCCTTGCTGAGCAGGGCATCACCCTCAATCGCTACACGGTTATGAGTCTTGATCGGCGCAATGGCAATGCTCTGACCGGCATAAATGCCACTGGCGTCCAGCGCTTGCAGAGCGGCCAGATCGACGAAACGGGCCGGATCGGACGGGTTGCGGATCAGGTTGCCGTAAGCCAGCACGGAAGACTGGAAAATACCCTGGTAGGAGCCGGCCGAGTCAATGGTGCCTTCGAAAAAGGCCTTGTTCTCCGGTACGTTGCTGAAGTGCACCTTGCCAAGCTCATCCCGCGTCTCGTCCTCGCTCCAGCCAAAAGCCCGGCCAACCAGAGCCAGATGAGCCTCAGGGGTTTCACGCAGTTGCTGGTTACCTTCCATCAGGCCATGCACCAGGCCTTCGACCATGCGCGGCTGACTTTCGGCAAAGCCCTTGTTGACCAGCAACAGGTCGGCGATGACCAGCAGGTTGCGGTTTGAGACCAGCATTTTCGCCAGGCCGCGCGACTCTGCCACAACCTGATCGGTACGCGGCGACCAGCCCACACAACCGTTCAGACGCCCGGTGCCAGCCTCCAGCACCTGTGCGTAGGCGTCGCAGGCAACCACCGCATCCTCATAAAACACCAGCCCAAGCTCAGCCGCACCCGGACGTGCATCCAGATCATCCAACACCCGGATCGGCACACCGGCCTCGGAAGCCAGATAACGGATGAAGAAGTCGCTCTCATTGAATTGGCTTGCTGCCAGCACCTTGCCCTTGAGCTGGTTAATGCTGGTGATGCCCTGATCTACCACGACCTGATTGGCGCCCCGTGAGAAGGCAATCTGGGCCGGCACCTTGACCTCGAACTGACGCCCCAACACAGCCAGCACATCGGCGGTGGTGACCGAAACCCCGACCTGACCGCTGTTGAGCTTCGACCAACCCTCTTCTTCGCTCAAGGTCAGCCGCACCTGAAAGCCGTACTCACGGGCAAAAATCGAGTCCGGATTAGGCTCCAGCCCGCCGTTGGCGACGACCAAGCCGGCGTAACCGGCGTATTCACTGATGTCCACATCAACCACACCGCCCTGCGGCACATAGGGCGCAGCCGGGGCCAGTGTCGGCAAACTTTGCAGTGGCTCCTCGGGCACAGGCACACCGGAGTCGGGGGCAGAGTCCTGGGTTATGTCGGCTGCGCTCTCCTGATGGCCATCCCCATCCTGAGCAAGCATCCACACGCCCATGCCGACCAGGACCGCAACCAGCATGAAAAAAACAAAAATGCCGGCTACCGAACCGGCCTGCCGCTGTCGCAGCTCTTTCATGAACAATCTCCTTTTGTGATAAGCATCAGGCATCCCTTGCAGCATCAGGGCAATGCGCGCAGCCGGCTAAGTTACTTGACTCGCCGTTGCAACGAAAGCCCTTGAGGGTGATTAGCCGCCTCTATCAAACCAATACACACTCTCTTATGCGGCTTGCGGCATAATAGGCCCCAGCTATTAACGGAGGTGCTTTTATGCTGATGGTCATTTCCCCGGCCAAGACCCTGGATTACGACACCGCGCCGGTGATCAGCGATTACACCGAGCCACGCTTTGTCGAACATAGCCAGGCACTGATCAAGATCCTGCGCGACAAGTCGGTACAGGACATTGCCGAGTTGATGTCGTTGTCGGACAAGCTGGCCGCGCTTAACGTTGCCCGCTACGGCAGCTGGCACCCGCAGAGCACGCCCGACAATGCCAAGCAGGCGCTGCTGGCCTTCAAGGGGGATGTCTATACCGGGCTGAACGCCGAGGATTTCGAGGCTGAGGATTTCGCCTTCGCCCAGCGTCACCTGCGCATGCTGTCAGGCCTCTACGGGCTGCTGCGCCCGCTGGATCTGATGCAGCCGTATCGACTGGAAATGGGCACCAGGCTGGCCAACCCACAGGGCAAGGATCTGTATGCATTCTGGGGGGATCAGATCAGTGAATGGCTGAACCAGGACCTGGCTGAACAGGGCGATCAGGTGCTGCTCAACCTGGCCTCGCAGGAATACTTTGGCGCAGTCAAACCCAAGGCGCTGAACGCCCGGGTGATCAATACCGAGTTCCGCGACCAGAAGAACGGTCAGTACAAGATCATCAGCTTCTACGCCAAAAAGGCCCGTGGCCTGATGGCCCGCTACGTGATCAAGGAGCGCCTGACCGATCCGCAAGCGCTAAAGGACTTCAACCTGGACGGCTACTACTACGACCCGGCCAGCTCCAGCAACGACAAGCTGGTGTTTTTACGCGACGAGCAGAGCTGAGCCCACTGGATCGCCACGGGCCTGCGGCCCTCGCGATGACGGGGAAGAGGTGCGAACCCTACCTACACGGACTCCCGCCCAGGACAAGGGTATCGCCCTCGCCTCGCCAAAAGCATACAGCCCTCTCTCCCACTAAGGAGAGAGGGTACAGCTCTCAACCCGCCAGAAGCGAACAACCCCCGCTTCCACCGAGGAAAGAGCGCAGCCCTTGCCCGCCAGCCCTCCCTCCCGCTAAGGAAAAAGGGCACAGCCCTCAACCCACCAAAGCGCCCTCCGCTTCTGCCGAGGAAAAAGAGCGCACGCCAGGGGAGCGGGCGCAGCCCACACGCAGGGCACCACCGCCTCCCCGTCATTGCGAGCCGCGTAGCGGCGTGGCAATCCAGAGCGGGGTCGATCAGCTATCAAAGCCCGGGTAAAGCCGCTGCACCTTGCGCAGCAGAGCCGGCCAGGCCAGGTTGGCGCCAGCGCCCTTGGTAACGTCGCGCATGCTCTGAATCGCGCTATCAAGAATCACCTGCGGAATCGGAATCAGCTCACTGCCACCGGCCTGAGCCTGGACCTGAATCTCGCAGCAACGCTGCAGGGTATACATGCCCAGGAAGGCTTCAGCGACGTTGCGGCCACAGGTCATCAGACCGTGGTTACGCAGCACCATGTTCTTGGTCATGCCCAGATCCTTCTGCAGGCGAGCTTTCTCGTCCTCACGCAGGGCCACACCCTCATAGTCGTGGTAGGACAGACTGCTGAGTACAAACAGTGCCTGCTGGGAAATCGGCAGAATGCCGTCCTTCTGCGCCGACACACCAACACCGGCATTGGTGTGAGTGTGCAGCACGCAACCAACATCGTGGCGCACCTCATGCACAGCGCTGTGGATGGTGAACCCGGCCGGATTGATATCGTAGGGCGAGTCCATCAGCTTGTTGCCTTCCAGGTCGATCTTGACCAGGTTGGAGGCGGTAATTTCTTCAAACATCAAGCCATAGGGGTTGATCAGGAAGTGCTCGGTGCCCGGGATCTTGGCTGAGATATGAGTGAACACCACATCATCCCAACCGTACATGGCGACCAGGCGGTAGCAGGCGGCCAGATCGACACGGGTCTGCCATTCCTCGGCGCTGACCTGATCCTTGACGTCGAGTACCGGCAGGTTCTGCATTGCATTCATCGGGCTATCCTCTTGTGATTGTTGGGATCACTGATCCACAGCCGGCCAAGATGCGGCATACTGTCGCGATCAGTCATAGGGGGAGTCTAGACCGTGACCGCGAAGCGGACTGTCTCGCAATTTACAGTGTCGGGCAAAGCCGAAGATCATAAATTGGCCAAGCTGCTACAGGACAACCGCTGGTTCAGCGAATTGCCACAGCCGGTGCTCGACGATATTCAGGCCCAGGCCCGTTATCGCAAGCTGGAAGATGGCGAGTGCGTCTACGCCAAAGATGATATGCCCGATGGCCTGTACGGGGTACTCAGTGGTGCGGCCCGGATCAGCAACATCGGCCAGGACGGACGCGAGGCGGTACTGGCAATTCTCAGCCCGGGTAGCTGGTTCGGTGAGGTGTCGCTGTTCGATGGCCTGCCGCGCTCACATGATACCCACGCCAGCGGCCCGACCGAACTGCTGTTCATTCCACGCCAGAATTTTCAGCAGTTGCTGGAACGTCATGCCGAGCTTTACCCGCTGTTCATGCGCCTGCTCTGCCGTCGCCTGCGGTTGTCATTCACCATGCAGGAAGACAGCGCCCTGCTGCCTCTGCCATCGCGCCTGGCCAAACGTCTGCTGATGCATGCCCACAACTACGGCCAGACCGAAGACTCCGGCGGCCGGCTGGCAGTGCAACTGTCTCAGGAATCTCTGGGGCTGATGCTCAACAGCTCGCGGCAAAGCATCAACAAGCTGCTCAAGCGTCTGGAGGCAGCCGGCTGGCTACAGATCCGCTACGGCCTGATCATCATCGCCGATGAACAGGCCCTGGCCCAGTTGGCCAACGGCGAGCAGCCGGAAGACGTCAGCCCTTGAGCAGTGCGGCCAGTTCGTCGATCCAGGGCTCGGCGTCGAGTTCGGGGGTCACGGTTTCACTGGCATCCAGTTGCAACATGGGCAGCGCCTCACGGGCCTGCAACTCCAGCATCAGCTCGCGCAGCAGTTGGCCACCCTGGCAGAAGGTATCGCCATAGGAGGAATCGCCCAGGGCGATCACCCCGAACGGTACGCCAGTAAACAGCGGGAAGCGATCCTGCAGTTCGTGATAGAACGGCAGCAGGCTGTCGGGCAACTCGCCCATGCCGGTGGTCGACGTACACAACACAATGGCTTGAGGCTGGCTGGCCAGCAGCGCATCCACCGTTGCCGGCTTGACCCGGCTTACTTGCAAACCGGCTGCGGCCAGACGCGCGGCGGCCTCATCAGCCACCAGATCTGCCGTGCCATAAACCGAACCACTGACTACCGTGACCTGCATAAACGCCCCCATGACTGTTGAACGGGGGCTATTATGCCGGATTAGGAACCGGACTGCCCGGCCATGGACAGCCAGACCCGATCCGATAGAATGTCAGCAAACCCTATGAGAGCGCTGCGGCAATGATCAATGCCAAACTACTGCAAATGGTGGTCAATGCATCCAATGACGGCATCGTGGTGGCCGAACAGGAAGGCGACGACAACATTCTGATTTACGTGAACGAAGCCTTCGAGCGGCTGACCGGCTTCAAGGCCGAGGACATCCTTTACCAGGACTGCCGCTTCCTGCAGAAAGATGATCGCGACCAGCCCGGCCTGCGCAACATTCGCGAGGCGATCCGCGCTGGCCGCCCCTGCCGTGAGGTGATACGCAACTATCACAAGGACGGCTCGCTGTTCTGGAATGAACTATCGATCACACCGGTGTTCAACGAAGCTGATCAGCTCACCTACTTCATCGGCATTCAGAAGGATGTCACCGTCCAGGTCGAAGCCCAGCAGCGGTTGCAGGAGCTGGAAGCCCAGGTAGCCCAGCTCAAGCAGCAACTGGCTGCCCTGAACGGCGATCAGGGCTGATCCAGACGACCGCCCAGTAACGCCCGCAGACGCCAGGTCAGACCCTGGTCCAACTCACCCAGCAGCACCACGCCCTGCTTGCTCAGGGCCACGCTCTGCTGCTGGCAAGCATCCCCTACCAACGCCAGCGGGCACTCCAGCGCCTGCTCCAGGCGGCGCAGGGTGGTCAGCACCCCGCCCTCCAGAGGCTGATCGGCGTACAACAGCACGGCGGCATAGCCATCCGCCGGGATCTGGCCAGCCAAACTCGCCAACCCCACCGGCTCGAACAGACTGACAGGCGCGGCATCAGCATCGGCAATCAGCGCCGCCGCCAGCAATAGCTCCAGCTCTTGCTGAGGTCCCGGCAGATTGATCAACAGCACACTGGGCGCCTCTGGGCTGTGATAGGCAATCCGCTGGAACAGCCGGCTGCGCAAGAAACCATCCAGCAAAGCCCAGCAGGCCGGTCCGGTACTCTGCGAGCGTTCACGCCAGATTCGCCAGACCGGCAGCAGAACATCGGCAAAGGCTACCGCCAGCGGAAAACTGGCCATGATCTGACCATAGACCGACTCCAGTTGGCGCACGTCAAACCCCACCAACGCTGCATGCAACCGCTCGCGCCAGATCCGCAGTGCAGCCGGCAAGGGCTCGGCATCGGCAGTGGCTGCCGGTTCAGGTAGTGGCTGCCGGTCGATGACCGACGCTACCTTGCTGACCGTAACGCCCCGCTTGATCCAGGCGGTAATGGCCCGCACCCGCTCAATATCGGCCATCGAGTACAGGCGGTGACCACTGTCGGTCCGGTGCGGGACCAATAACCCATAGCGGCGCTCCCAGGCCCGCAGGGTTACCGAGTTGACTCCGGTCAGGCGCGACACTTCACGGATCGGATAAAGCTCCTCCTGCTCCAGTCGCTCGAGCGGGCAGCCTTCTGTATTGGCGCTATCATCGGTCATGTTGGCATGCTGTCTGTTGTCCGCCGACAGGCGGTGTTGGCTCAAACGGAACACGGCGTTAATTAAGTTGTACCAGTATTGTACAACAGCGCAAACACTGTAACACTTTGCAGAACAACCAGAGCGGTTAAAGGTATCCGGACCACAACGCGCTACAGTCCCGGGCAGGTTTGCATGATAATATTCATCGCCCGTCCAGAACATGGACATCCAGAAGGCTGAAGATGAACGACACCCCAGCAGTGCTGATTACTGGCGGCGCCCAACGCGTTGGCCTGCACTGTGCGCGCCGGTTCGTCGAAGACGGCTACCCGGTGATCATCACCTGCCGCCGGCTGCGCCAGGAGTGGCAGGCAAATCCGTTACAGGGCATTGAGCCGATCCTCGCCGACTTTTCCACCCAGGCCGGCATCGAGCGGCTGGTCGCTCAGCTCCACGAGCGCGGCACCCGGTTGCGGGCACTGATTCACAATGCCTCGCTCTGGCTCGATGACAGCCACGCCGGCGAAGGCTTCCAGCAGATGTTCATGATCCACATGCAGGCCCCCTATCTGCTGAACCTGGCCTGCGCCGACCTGTTCCCCAACGATCAGCCGGCCGACATCATCCACCTGAGCGATGACGTGACCCGTCGCGGCAGTGCCAAACATATCGCCTACGCCGCCAGCAAATCCGGCCTGGAAGGAATGACCCGCTCCTTCGCGACCCGTTTCGCACCACGGATCAAGGTCAATGCCATCGCCCCAGCCCTGATCATGTTCAACGACGGCGACAGCCCCGCCTATCGGGAACGGGCACTGGCCAAATCAGCCTTGGGTCTCGAGCCCGGGCCGGAAGTGGTCTACCAGTCCATTCGCTACCTGATGGACAACCCTTACGTCACAGGTACCTGCCTTGAGCTGAACGGCGGCAGGCACCTCAAATAATCAGTACGGAATTTCCGCCATGAGCCTTGAAAAACTGACCCAGAATTATCACGACATCCTCTCCAACCTTGGCGAGGACCCAGACCGTGGTGGCCTCAAGGACACCCCCAAACGGGCAGCCAAGGCCATGCAGTTCCTGTGTCGCGGCTATGACCAGTCGCTGGAGGAAATCGTCAACGGCGCGCTGTTCGAGTCGGACAACGATGAAATGGTGATCGTCAAGGACATCGAGCTGTACTCGCTGTGCGAACATCACATGCTGCCCTTTATCGGCAAGGCCCACGTCGCCTACATTCCGACCGGCAAGGTCATCGGCCTGTCCAAGGTTGCCCGCATCGTCGACATGTTCGCCCGGCGCCTGCAAATTCAGGAGAACCTGACCCGGCAGATCGCCGAAGCCCTGCAGTCGGTTACCGAAGCACGCGGTGTTGCGGTCGTGATCGAAGCCAAGCACATGTGCATGATGATGCGCGGCGTCGAGAAGCAGAACTCATCGATGTACAGCTCGGTCATGCTTGGCGCCTTCCGCGAATCGGTCAACACCCGCCAGGAGTTCCTGCAACTGATCACCCGAGGCCAGTAAGTCATGCAGCAGATTACTCCCGGCCTGGCCAGAATCCGGATCAAGAACCTGCGCCTGCGTACCTATATCGGTATCAATGAAGAGGAAATCCTCAACCGCCAGGACGTAGTGATCAACGCGACCATTCTCTATCCTGCAAACCAGGCGGTAGAGGTCAACCAGATTGACCAGGCGCTCAATTACCGAACCATCACCAAGGCCTTTATCCAGCATGTCGAAACCAACCGCTTCGCCCTGCTCGAACGCCTGACCCAGGAACTGCTGGATATCGTCATGGCTCATGCCCAGGTGCGCTATGCCGAGGTCGAAGTCGACAAGCCCCACGCCCTGCGCTTTGCCGATTCGGTCTCGATCACCCTGAGCGCCAGCCGCGACTGACACCGCCTGGCCAGCCTGGGAGGCAGCCTCGGCCAGGATCAATTATGCTTTTCAAAGACCGGGCAACGATTGCCCGGCCCAAAGCCTGCCAGTATCATCCATGCCAGTCCTGACCCACGCGGAGTAGATCATGACCAATCAAGAGCGCATCGAACTGGAAGCCGCCGCCTTTCGCAACCTGGTGAGCCACCTGCGCAGCCGCAAGGACGTGCAGAACATCGACCTCATGACCCTGGCCGGCTTCTGCCGCAACTGCCTGGCCAAGTGGTACAAGGCCGCCGCCGACGACATGGATATCGCCATCAGTATCGACGAAGCCCGCGAAGCCATCTACGGCATGCCCTACGCCGACTGGAAAAGCAAATACCAGAAAGAAGCCACCCCCGAGCAACAAGCCGCATTCGACAAGGCCCAGAAATAATGCAAAGCACGCAGTTCATCGCCAGCCTGGGTACGCCCAGCCACCGTTTTGCCGACACCCTGGCATTCATTGACGCCCACTACGACTATCAGCCCAGCGCCTTTCGCAACGGCGATGTCGACAACAGCGCCGAACAGAACCAGGGGTCGTGCAAGGTCCTGGCCATGGCCCTGGATCTGGGCCTGAGCGATCAGCAGGCTCTGCTGTGCTTTGCCGAGCACTATCAGGCCGTACTCGACGATCCCCACGGCGATGCCCACGGCAACATCCGCGCGCTGATGCGCCATGGCCTGGCCGGGGTCAGTTTCGAGCAACGCCCTCTCGCTCGCCGCCAACCGGCACAAGGTTGATGAACGACTGATGGCAGTCAAACTCCTCAACCCCGAAGGCGACTTTCCCGCTGCCGGCCTGCTGCGCAGGCTGGCCGGAATGTTCTACGACTTTCTGTTGTGCGTCGCACTGGTCATGGTGCTGACCCTGGGCTACCAGCAAGGGCTGCTACGCGCCCTGTATGGCGCCGACACCCTGCTGGCGATGTCCGAAGCTGGCCAACTCGACCGCGACCCACTGCTCGGCGTACTGCTGCTGCTCAGCCTGCTCACGTTCTTCATCGGCTTCTGGAGCTGGAAAGGCCAGACCCTGGGCATGCAGGCCTGGCGTGTCAGACTGCAGCAGCCCGACGGCCGTTCGATCACCCTGCGCCAGGGCCTGATCCGCTTCTTCGTCGGCCTGGCCTCCTGGCTATGCGGCGGCCTCGGCCACCTGTGGATGCTCTGGGACAAGCAGTCCCGCAGCTGGCAGGACATCGCCTCGGGTACGCAGTTGGTTAGATTGCCCAAGCGGTAAGGGCATTAGTTGGCAGGCCTTCGCACCAGTGACCGGACCAGAGTACGGGTTATTTTCCACAAAGCAGCGGGCACATGGAGCAGCAAAAGCAACAGAACCAGTAACGCCCAGCAGGCTCTGATAATCCGGGAGACATCGGACTCACCGGGTTCACGGATGCCGAGCGTCAGCTTGATCGCACCATCTGCAGTTTGACCACGACTGGTAACCACCCCTTCCAGATTGAAATTGTCGGACTGCTCGCCGTTTGCGTAAGCGAGCAGTCTATCCATCAACTTTTTCTGATCAGTATAGCGTTCAACATAAGTCCGACTCTTGGACTTTGGCATCTCCACAACCAACAGCACGCCCCCCGCTTGCAATGGCGCTAGCTGCTCGAATAGTGCGCGAATATTGTCTGCAATCACCTGCTGGCCAAGAAACCTCACTTGAAGGTTAAACCCGTCGATGTCAGCACGACTGATCAGTGGTGACCGCGGGGTTTCACCCTCCTCTGCAGGCCGGACCGGATGAAACCCCTTGCGCAGAAATTCATCGGTCAACACGCAAGCCATCAATGCAGAATTTGGCAACGATGGAGATAACTTTTGGCCGGGTTGGCCGTCAAAACACAAATTCCGAATGGCATCCACTGCTTGAGCGTGATTGACCACCACGAAGAGATCAGAGGAAAGAAAAGCCTCAAGTGGCACACTTCTGGGGAGGTCTTCAAGCTGAAGTCGATGGGCCTTGATAAGGGTAGCATCGTACATTTCACCCAAGTGCTCTATTCTGCGAGAAAACTCGATTGGCTGAGCAGTACCACCCCACCTCACCGCATCGCAGTTTAGTCGGTACGATCCATGCACAGAACTTGGCGCCCCTATCTGACAACGCCCGTCACCCTCAACTGCAATCAGACTGCCGATATGAGGTTTAGCTGCAATTATGTCTTCAGCTGACGCATAGAGTACAGGAGACGAGCCCTGAAGATGGTGAAAACCCCATAGTACGTCAGCAAAGGGATTCTGTGATTCTGACTGAACCCACAACAGCCCAAGGCAGGCGACAATCGCCAACACCAGGTGCCGTCCCCAGCGCAGAGGGCCACGATATGGTCGTTCCTGGTCCAGCGACAGCTTGCCGTTGAAACTGACACAACTAAAATCCGTAACACGGACTTCTGCACGCGTGACAGCCCTGTCTGCCAGCTCGTGCTCCCAGTAATACGGCACGGTGAATGCCAACTTGTCCGATAGTGCCACTGCATGTTCAGCGGCCCAGTCGGGATTGGCATGAGGCAGTAGCCGCAAAGGGCCTTCAACAAGATTGACACCTACCGGCTCATGCCGCTTGCGCCGAAACCAGAACAGCCAGATCGCCAACACTGATAGACACAGTGCGACTACGCCACTTGCCCACTGGCCGGACTCCTGACCAATAGCGAACAGATAAAACGCCAGAAGCCAAATCAACCCTGAAAGAAATCCCAGCCCTGGACCCTTGCGCCGCTTAAGCTCTGCAGGTGTTTCAGGTCGCTGAGCCAGTATTCGGACTGCACCAACAGCCTCAGATATTGTTTGCTCTGTTTTAGCGTCGGCTGAATGCGTTAGTGTGCGTCTAAGCCGCTTGCCGACCACATCAAAACCAATGGCATGCTCGACAGCACCAGCCTCCCCAGCCATCCACCTCGCCAACTGGGCCTCAGTGAGTTTGAAACGCCCATGCCCCTCGACAATATCGAATGTGTCATTGAACCGCAGCAAAATTGCGTAGTGCCCTGCAAACACTACATCCGCAGACACGACGCTGTCGTCCAGGTAGTCACGAGCGTCGTAGGGCACCTTCACTTCAAGACCATTGATCATGTCAACAGCGGGTGGCTTATGCGGATCGCCACTGTCCTCGCCAAGACGGGAATGCACTCCTCTCAACCGATATACGCCTTTACTTCTTAGTGTAATCGGATCATGGGGCACTAAAGCTTCAACCAGATAGGGCTGCAGAGCCTCTTCTTCTTCGGCAGTGATTGAGCGAATAAATGGCGAACTCCGGATGAAGCGGTCAGCCGCCTTTGCCGCATGCGCCTGTCGATGACGGAAACTATTAAACTCTGCATTTCGCTCAGCTAGAGCAACTAAAACTGGCAAAGACATTATGAGAAGTCTCCTGGTCTTGCATAAAACACAACCAAGAGCATTCGCCCTGAGCGGCGACAAAGGGCCTGTCTCCCAAGAGCGCTAGCAGCCTGAATAAATGGGTACGATACACACATAAATAGGACGTCCTTATCCCGAATTAAGCGGCTGAGCTTGCGAGCAGAAAACATAGACCCAAAGCCAACAGCAGAAGTAATGAGTCATGGCCTGAATGAGCCAGAGATCTCAGCGGAATCAATACCAATACCGCACGTGGAGAACATGATGTTCAGGCGATCGCCCCCTTCAGACTGAGGGCTCGGAGCCAGGCTCACCAGCACTAGAAAGATCAGCCAATACCTTCTTCGCCCCAAAAACACCAATCAATCCAACGGGGACAAAGGGTACGCAACCAACGATAAACATTATTGCCCCGGCCTTGGCTTTGCCGGCACACACCAGCAGCATCCCCACAGCACTGACGGCCACGAACGCGCCCATCCAGGGAACGACAGGCCTGTAATGCGGATCTGTGCTCAGAAAAACCAGCGCGCCCACATGAATAGCCATCGCAATATACATACGAACATCCATTTACATTCTCCTTTTTGACCAACACAGTACTTATGATTTCTGGTTTGTTTATCCAAGCAACCTGGTGATCGGCGCCTCATTCTCTGAATTTAGCTGAAGCTACTCAGGCGGGGCCGCTACCGTGTTGCGGTCAGTGCATATACCGCACGTGCCGCACCATAATGTTCAGGCGGTCCATATTGACCTTGGAGATATCTGATATCTCCTGGATCCTGCGCTTGTAGGTTTGCTCATCCATATCCCGCCAGTAGCGCGCAGGTCGACCTGTGCGCTGATCATGCTCGGCGGTGGTCGGATCAAGGTGACGGAAAGGCTCCAAATCAGGCACCTCGGGCAACGGCTTACTGATATCCATGTATTGCTGCCAGAAGTCCCACAGCGCCATGCAATGGGTCTGAATCCCAACCTTGCCCATCAGCACACTGAAGTCAATCGCCGCCACCTGATAACGATGTACAAGGTTGAGCATATGCAACGGAAAGCCCTGACGGTCGGGAATCGTATGGATAGCAGCATCGAATTCGTAGAAGGGGGCGACAAAGTCTCCCTCGATACCCAGCTTGCGGAACTGCCCTGGCTTGCGGGCAAAAATAGTGACCAGGCCAGTCTGACGGTTCATTTCCCACACTGGGCCTTTGCGTGAAGGCTTGAGCAGATAGCGTTCGGGGACGTATTTCAGGACGAGATATCCAATAAGCCAAGAAACCAAACATGGCGTCAAAACCCAAAACCCAAGCTCTAAAACAGTAATAAAAACGTCATAGAGCGAAGAATCTCTTAGCGCGAACGCGACAACGGGAAACCCGATAATAAAAGTCGCCAAGATAACGATAAAACTCCACTTCCCAAGCCCATGCATATAGATAAACAACTGTGTCCACCCCTGCAACGGGGTATATCGATATCGTTGATGATCAAACACCGCATTGAGGGTTTCAGCCAGCCGCGCACGGTAGCCTGGCTCCTGCCGCTCACGTTCATCTTCCTCTCTGAGGCTCTTGGGGTCAAAACCGCCAATAAATCCGATAGGAAGAATTTCCTGGGTATAGCCCCACGGCAGCCGTTGGGATAAGGCGCCCGTATGCCTCCTGACCTGTGGTGGCTGGTCAGGAATGTGGGTCGAGTCATAGGCCTGCGGGCCGTAGACGGTGCTGAAGTCCATATCTGTCATTACGTTTGCTCTACTAAATCACTTACTTGATCGGCCCAGAATGCCTGACCGGTTCTGATGTAATTAATACGTCCATGCCTGGAAGAGTCGTACTGGAGCGGGTCTTTGGGTTCTGGTGCGGGGAAAACCCAGTGACGCTGATCTGTACCCTGTGCGGACAACTGCACACGTACCGCCCAGCCTATAGCCAGGGTTTGGCTCATAGAAACAGCCTGCTGCAACCGGCTTTGACGCGGCAACGGAGGCTCTTCAAGATAGATGTCCAACCCTTCTGGCGTCAGTTCCTGATGAACAACAAATGAAGGCACATTCATACAGCTGAGATCGGTAGCCAGCGAGCGGGTATCCAACTCGAACTGCTTGCCATGCACCGGGTGAGTTGTAACAGATGTCACCCCTTCCAGAGACGTTGTGCTGACCGTTTCCGTCATACTTACCCCGACACGCATAAAACTGGCGTCTGACGCTCCGAACAAGCCGGGAATACTGCTCCTGATACGGATCAGCTTGTTGGCCCTGCGCATGGCATAGTAATGACTTTCTTCTCCAAGATAGGGCTGCTCGCGCAAAGCACGAGCCTGCTCCGGATTTATGCCTATTTCAATGCGTATGCCGGCCAGCAACCCGACCAGCCGGTAAAAAGCCTCGTGCTTATTTTGCAGATGCTCCGGTTTCTCGCCCTTCATCCAGAGAAAACCGTCGATTTCCTCGGCGCCAAACGGTCCCAGTTTGAGCCACTGTTCAATAGGCGCATCTCTGAGCCAATCGGCGATAAATGCACCGGCTACAACAAGTCCGATGCCAACCATCAATGCCCAGCCTGCCGGCCCGATGAAGGCAGCCATTCCGGTCGCCCCCGCTGCCGGACCAGCCATAAAAGCACTCACCAGCATGACCATCCCACCCCCGGCAGCGATCAGGTGCCCCCAGCCGCTGCTATCACTATGATTGAAGGCATCCATGGCATCCCAGAGGCCGATGCCGACAACAGCTACAGCACCTACGGCACCAAGCAGCATTCTTCCGGACACTTGAAACGCAAAACGTTTACTTGTTTTGGCTAGCGGATTTCGGAACAGAGGCTTATTCAGAGCGCCTGTCACTCTCTGCATCGCCGCAGTGTCGCTTGCGATGCGCTCAGCCAAAATTTGTGACGCCAATACAAGGTCATAGAATGTAGCTAAAACTCCCGAAGCGACCCTGGCTCTACCTCTTACCCTTTCAACTTGGCTAGCCGTATTTATCAGAGCCGCAAGGTTATAAACCTCCACCCCCACCAAAAACGCCGGCAGCAGCGGATGGTTAAGCACCCTCAACGCCCGTCGCCGGGCCTTACTTGTGCGCTCTAACTGATCACTCTCAGCCGCCGCTGCCAGCGCGCGCTCCTCTGCTGCAGCAGTCTGATTGAAGAGATCATAGGTATTGCGAAACAGCGCCGCTGTCGGCGTGCCTTCAGCTACCACCCAGAGTGCAACGGGGGCTTGTTTAGTGCCCGCCAAACCGGCATCGGTCGCGGCGGTGGAGTTGGTGCTTGCCACCAGACGGTCACCATCACCAAAAACATGGCCACTCATCTGCGTGCCGCCAGTGGCTTGCGCACCCATGACCTGCTGCGGCACGATCAGCAAGTCCCTTTCATTCACATTACCCGTGCGATAGATGCGCAGGCCACCCAGGGTGCCAGGGGCAATGGCGCGCCCCAAGTCAGTGCCGTCCAACTGGAAGGCACTAATCTTCAATACACGACTCTGCTCACTCAATGCGCTACGTGACGCCTGTAAGTCGGCATCCAGGGCCTCGTAGTGCCTGATATCTAGCCCCAGCTCATGCAGTCGGGCCTCTGCCTGAATCAGCGCACTTTGCACATTTGAAGCAACTGTCAGCGCAAGATTGACCGACTTGGACAGTCCCGCCGTCATGACGGTCTCCATCATGTCGCCCTCTGCTGCAGCCACTAGCGCACGCGCTTCAAGCAGCATCAGATTACTTGGTTCAGGCAACTCCATCTCTTCAAGCCGGGCCAACAACCGGCACCTGAAATGCCCATCGCCCTCATTGTGCTCTTCCCCATCGGGAAGTTCGTAGGCTTGCATACAGCTTTCAAGTGTGGTTCTCGGCAACAGCATGGCCCGCAAGGGGTGATCTTCACGCTGGAATCGCACCATGAAACGGTCCGCTGGCCCCACCTGGGGTGTTGGCATTATCTTCAGCGGATCACGCAGCACACTTGCCGTGGCCAACAAGGCTTGCCCTGCCAGTGCGAACGTACAAGTGTATTGAATATCATCCTGACTGAATGCGTCGGCCAGCGTTTCCTGGTAGCAAGTGTCATCCAGGCACTCTGCCAATACTGTGCGTATCTGTTCATGACACTCGCTGATGTTGCGCTTCAGCGGCTGAGCCAAAGCCCTGCGGACTTTTCTCACTCCCTGACCGTCCAAGGCCTCGGCGTAACGTCTTAGCGGGTTACTTCCCCGCCCCAACCGACTGGAAAGGATATAGTTGTCGACCAGAAGCGCGCTGGAAAAATGCTCCTGCTGCCCTGCAATCTGTGCACTCAGGTTGATCTGGGTCTGTATTGCTGTCAGCCGATCCTTCAGTTGGCGCATGCGATACAAGGCATCTTCGACAAGAATTCCACAAATCTTCCGGTCACGCACTTGCGCCAGCATATCGGGACTGCGCTCCAGGTTTTGCCAGCTCTGCTCTGCTGCAACCACCTGCTGACACTGTTGCTGATGTTCCTGTTCCTGTTCCTCTGCTTCCGCGTCTGTTTCCTGTAAGGCCAATACGTGGCGCTTCATACAAATATTCAAGGCATCAGTTTCCAGCTCACCACGTGGGAACCTCTGCTGATGCAAAAAGGCATCGAGCATCTGCTCGGCGTGCTCCATCTTATCCAGAGGGTACTGCCCCTCCAGATCCAGCAGATAACCCGTTGGCTCATTGAACTGGTACTCGAACATGTCATCGCGCTGGCGCTGCGGCGCAATACCAGCCAAGGGAAAAACTCTGCCAGCAATCCGCCGACGCTGCCTTTCAGCTTCTGCAGCCGCCTGCAACCCTTGCAGATTGTTAGTTAGCAAGGCAGACAGCAAACCAGCCGCCATCACCTGCCCCGAACCACTCTCCATGCTCTTGAAGTACTCACCCGACAGTCTCATGGCGACTGGTTGGCAGCGACGCCCGCGCGCTTGAGCATCAGCTTCCAGGCGCCGGATGCGTGGTGCAGTCCACTGGACTTCTGAATAGGCAACCTGAACATCAGAGACATAGCCGCTCTTCCACCGTGCCGGCAGCCAGATTTCCTCCAGCGCAACGCCCGTTGCTGCTCGGCGGCCATCCTGCTGCCCAGAATCCCGCCAGCTCTGAAGATTTACATCATGGTAAAAGGTACCTTGCTCTGTCTGGCGAATTTCCAGTTCGCGCCACAAGGTGCCTCGGAAGAAGACATACAGATAACCCGGACGCGATACCACCGGCACGCCCCCATCATCCATCCGGACTCCGCTACGCACGAGCGCCAGCGGGACCACCGCCGCGACCTGGTTCTCCTGCCCATCCAACTGACGTTTAGAGGCTCCCAGTTCTTCGGCCAGCGGTAATCGGATAGTGACACCCTCCGTGGTATCCACCTCAAGCCAGACATCGCAGGGAGAGGCATCCTCCCAGGGCCAGAGATGCAGAGTACTGCTGAAAACCTCATCCTCTAGTACTTCTGTTGAAGCCTGCTCGCTGATTGCTGCGGGTTGATCGCTACCATGCTCCGACAGCATCAGGCGTTGGCCCTGAGGATGGTTGATGCCAACAACTTCAATAATCAACTTGGCCGGCTCACACGCCGGTCCGTCACTCAAACTATCTACCTTGCTCATCCATGATGCTCCATGAGTTGACTGGCGGGATCCTCCAACCAGGCACTGAGAGTGTCCTGTTCATCATGCCCAACGGCTAAACCCTGCTCTATGCGACGGATCAGTCGTGCGAATGGTTCCGCCGAGTGGTTGTTCAGCCAATCAAAGGCGAAGCGCTCAACGCCTTGCCTCGCCAAAGCCGTTTGCTGGCTTTCACTCAGATTGAAAACGGGCAACCCTGCCGACGTCTCCTTGGCTGACACCTGTAATACCTCATGCCAGCTCAAGCTCTGCTCTGCTCTATCAGCCCAAGTACCGCCAAACCAAAATATCTGTCGCAGTGGCCCCATCCATCGTGGTAGCTCTTCACTTGAAACTGCGGGCCAGAGGTAGCTGGCCACCACCGGATCGTAGTAGCGCATTATGGCTTTGCGTTGCTGACCAAAATCGACATGCAATAAGGCCCGCAAGTGGCTGAGCACCTCATCAGGGCTTGATGATCCGATCAGTAGAATGCCGTTGAGCCTGCCGGGGTCCTCGCGTAGTGCAGCCAACAGACCGCCCCGCTCTGACAAGCGGAACAGCAGCGGGCCTTGCTCCCTCAAACGGGACCATGGTGTCTGATCAAACAGATACTCGGGAGAAGGGTCCGGTTCATGCTGGTAGACGCTTTCCATCAACCCTTCTTGCGGCTCTGCCAACCAATACAGGGGGCCTGCAATCAGCGGGAGTTCGGAGTGTCGAATCAGACTCATGCGCTTCCTGCCTTTCTGCAGGGACAATCTGCCAATGGGCACTGTGCCGCAGAGCCGCCTTGCGGCTTCTGGCACAGCTCCACCAAGGCGCCGTTGTTTCGCTGAGCCTGCTTCAGCTTATGCAACAACACCGCACCCGCCTCATCCGACTCTGCCACCGCTGTATCACCCGGCAACTTTGGCGCAGCCCCACTCCCCGAGCCTGCGCTACCGCCGGAGTTGATCTTGACGCTGGGGCCGACCAGGGTGACGCCGCTGGGGTCGAGTTTGACGAAGCTGCTGCCGACCTTGAAGGTGATCTCGCTGCCGGCTTCCAGTACTACTTTCATGCCGCTGGACAGGTGGATTTCCTGGCCGGCTTCGATGAACTGCCCCTGACCCAGCTTGACATGCTGATTGCCCGCCACGGTCAGATGATCATCGGCCTTGATCTCAGTCTTTCGGTCGGCGTGGGTAGTGTGGTGTTCCTCGGCCAGGTTTTCGCTGTAGCGGTTGGCTTCGATGCGTTCGTGACGTTCATGGCCGACGCGGATGCGCTGGTCGTGTTCGATGTCCTGGTCCCAGTCGCGCTGGGCATGGATAAAGATCTGTTCCTGTCCGGCCTTGTCTTCGATCCGCAGTTCGTTGAAGCCGTTGCCGCCAGGGCTGGAGAGGCTTTTGAACAGGCTGCGGGTTTTGTGTTCGGGCAGCTCATACGGCACCGGGTGGGCGCTGTTGTACAGGCAGCCGGAGACCAGCGGTTGGTCGGGGTCGCCTTCGAGGAAGCTGACCAGTACTTCCATGCCGACTCTGGGGATGGTCACAGCGCCCCAGCCGTTGCCGGCCCAACTGCTGGCGACCCGCAGCCAGCAACTGGTGTTGGCGTCGGCCTGGCCTTCGCGGTCCCAGTGGAACTGGACCTTGATCCGGCCTTCGTTGTCGCAGTGGATGTCTTCGCCTTCCGGGCCGGTGACCACGGCGGTTTGCTGGCCGAGGACCTTGGGTTTGGGGTGGTTCAGGGCCGGGCGCCAGGCGCTGTCCCAGGGGGTGGCGGTGAAGTGGTTGCGGTAGCCCTGGGTGAAGTCGTCATCGTTGTCGCTGTCACTGGTAATCGACTCTTCCAGTACCTGGGGTTGTTTGCCCTGGTGGTGGATGGCGGTGATCAGCCAGAGGTCGTTCCAGCTCTGGGTGGGGTGGCCTTCGAGTTCGAGGAAGTGGCCGCTGCGCAGGCTCGGCTGATCGCTGTCGCCACTGGCCTGGCGGTAGTCGCTGCGGTGGCGTTCGAGGGCGCGGCGGGCCAGCTGTTTGCCACGCTCGCGGTCTGTGAAGCGGCCGGGATAGTCGTAGTCTTCGAGGTCCGGCAGGTGTTCGCTGCGGGCTTCGCTTTCGAGCAGCAGGCGGGCTTTCTGGTGGTCGTAGTCGCGGCGGCTGACCCGGCTGCTGCGGGTTTCCAGGCGCAGGCCGAAGCGTTTGACTACCGGGTCGTCGGCGACCATGCCGTTGCCTTGGTCGAATCCGGTTGGCTCAAGGCGCGGGAAGCCGGTCTGGTCGTCGCCGAACACCAGCAGGTGGCCGTCCGGGCTGTGGCGGAAGTGGTAGTGGATGCCTTCTTCTTCACACAGGCGCTGGATGAAGTGCAGGTCGCTTTCGTCGTATTGGGTGCAGTACTCACGGGCCGGGTAGTCGCTGCCGAGCTGGAACTGCCAGGCGTCGGACTGGATGCCGTGTTCGGGCAGGATCCGGGCGATGATCTCGGGCACGCTCAGGTGCTGGAAGATGCGCTGATTGTGGCGCAGGCCGAGGTAGTGCAGGTGCGGTACCAGTTCCAGCTGGTAGCGGGTCAGGCGCTGGCCGGATTCGCTGACGGCGGCGTGGTGGATCAGCCCGTGCAGGCCGCTGCCGTTGCCCAGGTCCAGCCAGGCGCTGTGCTGCAACAGGGCTTCGAGGTCGATGTCGGGCTGTTCGCTGACCAGTTGCAGCTCGATGCGGTAGCACTGGCTGATGGCCTCGCGGGCGGTAAAGGCCAGGACCTTGAAGTCGTGGTCGAGGCCGTCGAGGGTCAGGCTGAAATGGGCTTCATTGGCTGGGGCGAACATCCGTTGTTCCTTTGCTGCGAGGCTACCTCGGAAAACCCCGGACCTTGCCGTGGCTTTCGGTGGCAGCCTGATCTACTGACACAGAGCACCCCCGCCCGGCGCGGCCGGGCGGGGGTGGGCATTATCACCGATTTAGGCGCTGATCGGTGTGCGCCAGTCATCAGAACCGGAGGTACCGGAGACTTCGTGGGTCCAGATGATCTTGCGGTAGGTGAAGTAGACGTCTTCCAGGTGGGTGAAGTGCGACATGTTCGGGTCCTGGCAGTTGGGCATGTGCGACTGCACGTCGACGATGATCGCGTCTTCCAGTTCGATGGTGTAGTAGTGCTCCTGGGTGCCGGTGGCCGAGGTGCGGTACCACTCCAGGCGGCACTTGTTCAGGCGCTCGCCGGAGGTCAGGGCGTTGAAGATCAGCGGCGACGACTTGTCGAACACCTTGGTGATCATCAGCGGCTTGTGGACGCGCTGGCCGGTCGGCTGGCCGGACTGCGGATCGCGCGGGATGATGACCTGATGGTCGAAGGCCTGGACCAGGATCTGGTCTTCGTGACCTTCCTGGAAGATGTTGCCGACCGAGTCTTCGGTAAAGGTGCCGGCGGTGATCAGGCCTTGTTTGGTGCCTTCAATGGTCATGTACGCGGGTGTTGGCATCGTGCTCTCCTTGCCGTGAATAAGGACCTGAAACGGGTCCGGGAGTCCACAACAGAGCAAGGCCTGTGCCAGTTATTTTTTATCCAGCCAGATCAAATGCTTGGCAAAAAGACATCACGGCGCGCAACGCGGAATGTGATGAAGATCACGGAAAAGTGCGCAACTTCTTGCGCACTGCTGTGCAAGAAGTTGCGCACTCATCTGAGGCACCTGAATAACAAGGCCTGCAGACAACCATGCACAGGGTTATCCACAGATTGCTGCGCAAGAAGTTGCGCAGTAATGTTTGTCCAGGGAGCCCCTGAAAAACGTAGGCGAGGCAGGCAAGACAAGGCCGATGGCGGCCCCGAAAAAACAGCCGAAAAAGCGCAGTTTACAAATTGTAAATGAGCATTTTTAGGCTGTTTTTAACGCAGTATTGCCAACGCAGGTAGTTTTTCAGGGGTTCACTAGCCGGCCCGGCGCATCAGCACGATACCCATCACCAGCAGCACGGCAATCGGTAGCGCCACGGCAATCAGCGGCGGGAAGCCAAAGACCAGACTGGACGGTCCGAGCAGGTCCTGCACGATACGAAAACCAAAGCCAACCAGCACCCCGGTAAACACCCGCTGACCCAGCGTTACCGAGCGCAGCGGTCCAAAGATGAAGGAAATGGCAACGAACACCAGCGCCGCGGTAGCTACCGGCTGCAGCAGCTTTTTCCAGAACGCCAGCCAGTACTGGCTGTTGTTCAAGCCCTGCTCGGCCAGGTAGGTTTGATAGCGCCAGATGCCGGCCATGGACAACAAGTCGGGATCGAGCACCACTACCTTGAGCAGTTCCGAAGACAGCTCGACATCCCAGTGCTGCTGCAGGTCACGACTGGTGCTGGTGTGGCCATCCTCGATGAAGTGCGTGGTTTCGACATCCTCCAGCAGCCAGCCCTGCTCCTGGGCGCTGGCGCGCCGGGCAAAGCTGGTTTCCAGCAGGTTGCGCTGACCATCGAAACGGTAACGGGTCACCCCGTGCAACACGCCATTGGGTTGCACGGCATTGATGTGAATGAAGTCGTTGCCCTCACGGTGCCAGAGCCCGCGCGACTTGATCGCCTCGCCGCTGCCTTGGGCGATGGCCCGGCGACTTTCCGCCAGATTCTCGGTATAGGGCGACACATATTCGCCGATCAGTGCGCCAGCCACCATCAACACCAGCAGCGGCTTCATCACCGAGCCGATGATCCGGGCAACCGAAACGCCGGCGGCGCGCATCACCGTCAGCTCGGAATGGCTGGCCAGCGTACCCAAGCCCACCAGACAACCGACCAGGGCCGACAGCGGCAGCATGTCGTAAAAGCGCCGGGGCGAGGTCAGCAGAACGTAGATCAAGGCCTCCATCGCGCTGTAGTCACCCTTTTTCAGGTCATCCAGCTCGTTGATAAAGGCGAACAGCAGATCCAGCCCCAGAATGATGACGGCCACTACCAGGATGCTGAACAGCACGGTAGTGCCAATATGCTGATCAAGCCGCCGCATGCGAACCTCCCCGAGGCGCGCTGGGCGCCAGCAATGCCTGACGGTTGAGCAGCAGACCGACCGCCAGGAACACCCCATGCACCCACCAGAGCCCCAGATTCGCCGGCATGCGCCCGCTTTCAATCCAGCCCCTGGCAGTAATCAGCAACGCCAGATAGGTCATATACAGCAAAATGGCGGGCAACAGCTTGAGGAATCGACCCTGACGCGGATTGACCCGGGCCAGCGGCACAGCAAAGAAGGCCACGATCGGCACCAGCAGCGGCAGCGCCAGACGCCATTGCAACTCGGCCTGCATCTTGCGGTCGGCATGCCCCAGCAGCTCACGGGTGGGCATGGCCTCACGATCGGTCACCTCGGTCGCCACTTCCGGCTTGGGCAGCAGCACACCGTAGGTGTCATATTCGATGGTACGAAAATCGGCCGCACCTGGCCGGCCGTCATAGCGATAGCCTTCATACAGCACCAGATAGCGACTGCCATCGGGATTGAGCTGCTGACGTCCAACCTCGGCCACCAGCACGCCGATACTGGCATCGGCGCCGCTGCCGGTACGCTCGGCAATGAAGACCTCCTGCAACTCGGTACGATCATCCGACAGGCTGCCGGCATAGGTTACCCGCGCCGCATCCCTGCCAATCGACTGGAAACGCCCGGCGGCCAGGGTATCGAATTCGGTGATAGCGTCCTGTTCATTGAACAGTTGCTGGGTCTTGTACACCCCCAACGGCGACACCCACAGACTCAGCACGGCCACCACCAGCGCAACCAGCAAGGCCGGCCCCTGGGTATACCAGAGCACCTTGCGGTCACTCATGCCGTTGGCCGAAAGCACCGTCATCTCGCTGTCCAGATGCATGCGCCCGTAGGCCAGCAGAATGCCGAGAAACATCCCCAGTGGCAGAATCAGCACCATGAAGCCGGGCAGACGATAGCCCATGATCAAAAACAGTACCCCGGGGTCAAGCTGCCCGGCAGCAGCCTGAGCCAGATACTTGATGAAGCGCCCGCTCATGATGATCAGCAGCAGCACGCCACTGACCGCCGTCAGGGTCAGCAACACCTCGCGACTCAGATAGCGAAAAACAATCACATTAACGTCCTTGGCTCCTGGCGTGCTAATGAGCCAGAATGCAGCTAAATGAAACCTGGTAAGGTCGACCAGGCCGGCAAAACCCCATGGGGGCGTTCAAGCCGGTTATGGCGACGTATTATCAGCCAATCCACTTGATTTGTCTTGGGGAGCACCATGGAGTTCAACGTCAAGCACGGCACACTGGAAACCATCAAGAGCGGCTGCCTGGTGGTCGCCCTCAGCGAAGCCCGATCCTTGAGCGGTCCAGCCGCTGATCTGGACAAGGCGTGCGGCGGTCAGATCAGTGCTGCAATCAAGCATGGCGACATCACCGGCAAGCCGGGACAAAGCCTGATGCTGTTCGGCCTGCCGGGCATCACCGCCCAGCGAGTACTGCTGCTGGGCTACGGCAAGGAAGACGAATTGAACGACCGCGGCCTGCGCAAACTGGCCAAAGCCGTGGTTGCCCAACTCAAGGACGGCGGTGCCAGCGACGCCCTGCTGACTTTGCCGGCCCTGGAGATCAAGGACCGCGACCTCTACGCTCGCACCCGCCTGCTGGTAGAAACCATCAGCGACGCGCTCTATCAGTTCGATCAGTTCAAGAGCAAGAAGGCCAGCGCGCCGAAACTGAAGAAGTGCCTGCTGTGGAGCGCCGACAAGAGTGACGCCGCTACACTCAAGAGCGCCATTGAGCACGGCCAGGCAATCGGCAGCGGCATGGCCCTGACCAAGAACCTTGGCAACCTGCCAGGCAACGTCTGCACCCCCAGCTATCTGGCCCGCGAAGCCAAGGCCCTGGCCAAGGCGCACCCGGAACTGGAAATCGAAGTGCTCGACGAAAAGGCCATGAAGGCACTGGGCATGGGCTCACTGCTGTCAGTCAGCGCCGGCAGCGCCGAGCCGGCCAAGCTGATCCGCTTCAGCTACAACGGCGGTAAGGCCAAGGGCAAACCGCATGTACTGGTCGGCAAGGGCATTACCTTCGACACCGGCGGCATCAACCTCAAGCCGGGCCTGAACATGGACGAAATGAAGTACGACATGTGCGGTGCCGCCACCGTATTCGGGGTAATGAAGGCAGTGGCCAGCCTCAAGCTGCCAATCAATGTGGTCGGCCTGATCGCTGCAGCCGAGAACATGCCCAGCGGCACTGCGACCAAGCCCGGTGATATCGTCACCAGCATGTCCGGCCAGACCATCGAGATTCTCAATACCGACGCCGAAGGTCGCCTGGTACTGTGCGACGCCCTGACCTACGCCGAACGCTTCAAACCGGCCAGCGTGGTCGATATCGCCACCCTGACCGGCGCCTGCATCGTCGCTCTGGGCAGCAATGTATCCGGTCTGATGGGCAACAACGATGAACTGATCGACCAGTTGCTGAGCGCCGGCAAGCAGGCCGACGACCGCGCCTGGCAACTGCCGCTGTTCGAGGAATACCAGGAGCAACTCGACAGCCCGTTCGCCGATATGGCCAACATTGGCGGACCCAAGGCTGGCACCATCACCGCCGGTTGCTTCCTGTCGCGCTTCGCCAAGGCTTACCCCTGGGCACACCTGGACATCGCCGGTACGGCCTGGATCAGCGGCGGCAAGGACAAGGGCGCTACCGGCCGGCCCGTGCCGATGCTGGTGCAGTACCTGCTGAATCAGGCTGGCTGAGATATAACACCCCATGACCCGGATTGATTTTTACCTGCTCTCCTCGGCCGACCCAGCCCAGCGGCTGGATTATGCCTGCCGTTTGGCACACAAAGCCTGGGGGAGCGGGCACCGGATCTATCTGCACTGCGCGGACGAAGCACAGGCCCAGGCGCTCGATGAGCACCTATGGGCCTTTCGCCCGGAGGCATTCTTGCCTCACGGCCTGCACAGTGAAAGCCCGCACGAGGCCGTCGTGATCGGTCATGGGGATGAGCCCGGTGAACATCACGACCTGCTGATCAACCTCAGTGATCAGGCCCCGGGGTTCTTCAGCAGTTTCAGCCGGCTGGCGGAAATCGTCGTCGAACATGATCCGGTTCGCCTTCCGGCACGTGAGCGCTTCCGTTTCTACCGCGAACGCGGCTATCCTTTGCAAACCCACAATATCCGCACGGCGGGATAACCCCATGACTCAGCGCGACCCTTCGGAACCCTCACGCCTGCTTGAGGACCTGGAGTCCATTCGCAACCTGCTTGACGAGCACGGTGAGCATGACCAGGGCGAGCCCGATGCCGAGGCCAGCGCCCAGCTCGACATCCCGCTGCTGCAGGATATCGTCACTGATCCCGCAGCAACCCCGCCCACCCTGCGCGAACCGGAACCGGCACCAGCGCCAGGCCCTGCCGTCACAGCCGCGCCGGAGCCAACCGACGCAGGCAAACCGCACAACCCGTTCCTGCCTTACGCCTCATTGGCCAAGCTGGCGGAAGAACGCCTGCAGCTCGACCGACTGCTTTCCAACCCAACGCCACCACCCAGCCATTACGGGCCGCACACCGGCGCCCGCGAGGTGCGGATGGAGGCTCGCCTGCAGGCCGAAGCCCAGTTGATCCTGCAGGATGTACTCGACGACCTGATGCCGACCATCGAGGACGAACTGCGCCGGCGCCTGCAGCGCAAACTGGATCAGTTGGTACGCGAACAACTGAAGTAAATCAGCCGCATCACAACGGATGCCGGCAACGCCTCAGCCCGTTATAATGGCGGTTTTTCCGCGACAAACGCCCACCTGAGCGGGCGAACGATTCCCGTCGCCAGCAGATAACCGGATAGCCAGACACCCATGGACAAGACCTACCAGCCGCACGCCATTGAAACCTCCTGGTACCAGACCTGGGAGCAGAACAACTATTTTGCCCCCCAGGGCTCGGGCGAGTCCTACACCATTGCCCTGCCGCCGCCGAACGTGACCGGCAGCCTGCACATGGGCCATGGTTTCAACAACTCGATCATGGATGCTCTGATCCGCTTCCGCCGCATGCAGGGCCGCAACACCCTGTGGCAGCCGGGTACCGACCATGCCGGCATCGCCACCCAGATGGTGGTTGAGCGCCAGCTGGCCGCACAGGGCGTCAGCCGCCATGATCTGGGCCGCGACAAGTTCCTCGAGAAAGTCTGGGAGTGGAAGGAAGAGTCCGGCGGCACCATTACCCGGCAGATCCGCCGCCTGGGCAGCTCAGTGGACTGGAGCCGCGAGCGCTTCACTATGGACGAGGGCCTGTCCGAGGCGGTCAAGGAAGCCTTTGTGCGTTTGCATGAGGATGGCCTGATCTACCGCGGCAAGCGGCTGGTCAACTGGGACCCGAAACTGCACACCGCAATTTCCGACCTGGAAGTGGAAAACCACGACGAGACCGGCTCGCTGTGGAACCTGCGCTACCCGCTGGCCGACGGCGCCAAGACCGCCGAGGGCAAAGACTATCTGGTGGTCGCCACCACCCGCCCGGAAACCATGCTGGGTGACAGCGCCGTGGCGGTGAACCCGAACGACGAGCGCTATCAGGCGCTGATCGGCAAATTCGTTGAGCTGCCACTGGTGGGCCGACGCATTCCGATCATCGCTGATGACTACTGTGATCCGGAGTTCGGTACCGGCTGCGTGAAGATCACCCCGGCCCACGACTTCAACGACTACGAGGTCGGCAAGCGCCACGCCCTGCCGCTGATCAACGTACTGGACAAGGACGCCGCGATTCTCGCCAGCGCCCAGGTGTTCAATATCGACGGCAGCGTCAACAGCGAGCTGGACACCAGCCTGCCGGTCTCCTATGCCGGACTGGACCGCTTCGAGGCGCGCAAGCAGATCGTCGCCGACTTCGAGGCCGCCGGCCTGCTGGAAAAGATCGAACCCCACGCGCTCAAGGTGCCCAAGGGCGACCGCTCCGGCGTGGTCATCGAGCCCTGGCTGACCGACCAGTGGTACGTCTCCACCAAACCGCTGGCCGAGCAGGCGATTGCCGCCGTGGAAGACGGCCGTATCCAGTTCGTGCCCAAGCAGTACGAAAACATGTATTTCAGCTGGATGCGCGACATCCAGGACTGGTGTATCTCGCGTCAGCTGTGGTGGGGCCACCGCATTCCGGCCTGGTATGACGAGGCTGGCAATGTCTATGTGGGCCGTGACGAGGCGGAAGTCCGTGCCAAACACAACCTCGGCGATGCGCCACTGCGCCAGGACGATGACGTGCTCGACACCTGGTTCAGTTCCGGTCTGTGGACCTTCTCGACCCTCGGCTGGCCCGAGCAGACCGAAGCGCTGAAGACCTTCCACCCGACCGATGTGCTGGTCACCGGCTTCGACATCATCTTCTTCTGGGTCGCACGGATGATCATGCTGACCATGCACCTGATGAAGCATGAGGACGGCAGCGCGCAGATTCCGTTCAAGACCGTCTACGTGCACGGTCTGGTGCGCGATGGCCAGGGCCAGAAGATGTCCAAGTCCAAGGGCAACGTGCTCGACCCGCTGGATATCATCGACGGCATCGATCTGGAATCGCTGGTGCAGAAGCGTACCAGCGGCATGATGCAGCCCAAGCTGGCGGAGAAGATCGCCAAGCAGACCCGCGCCGAATTCCCCGACGGCATCGCCGCCTACGGCACCGACGCGCTGCGTTTTACCAACTGCTCGCTGGCCTCCACCGGTCGCGATATCAAGTTCGATATGGGCCGGGTAGAAGGCTACCGCAACTTCTGCAACAAGATCTGGAACGCCGCGCGCTATGTAATGATGCAGTGTGAAGACCAGGACACCGGCGTCAATGGTGAGCCGGTCGAGCTGACCCTGGCCGACCGCTGGATCATCTCGCAGTTGCAGCGCACCGAGGCCGAAGTGACTCGCCAGCTCGACCAGTTCCGCTTTGACCTGGCCTCCAATGCGCTCTATGAATTTATCTGGAACCAGTACTGCGACTGGTATCTGGAGCTGTCCAAGCCGGTGCTGTGGGATGATAACGCCCCGGCCGAGCGTCTGCGCGGTACCCGCCGTACCCTGGTGCGAGTGCTGGAAACTGCGCTGCGTCTGGCCCACCCGTTCATGCCCTTTATC